>JBBEEF010000245.1:0-9557 GCA_040880915.1 Pirellulales bacterium | reverse complement strand
CCCCTTCGCCCGCCGCGGGGACTGTCCCCCTTCGTTTGTCACCCCCCGGCCAGCATTTCCCGCACGAGTTCCAGCGGCAGGCCCACGACGTTTGACGGGCTGCCGGAGATGAGCTCGAGCGGCACATGGCCATCCTGAAAGCCGCATGCTCCGGCCTTTCCCTGCCAGAGATCGGTGGCCAGGTAGCTGGCGATGAACGCCTCGTCGAGCCGCGGCATGAAGAGCGTGCTCTCGGCGTGGGCCGTGAGGGGAGGGCAGGGGCTACCGTCGCTTGCGACTTCCCACAGGCACACCCCCGACACCACTCGGTGCCGTTTCCCCGACAACGCCCGCAGCATCCGGGCGGCATCGGCGACGTCGGCAGGCTTGCCCAGCGGCACGCCGTCCACTTCGCTGAGCGTGTCGCAGGCCAAAAGGAGCCCCACCACACCGAGCGCCGCAACCGCCTCGGCCTTGGCCCATGCCAGACGCACCACGAACTGCTCGAGCGACTCGGCCACGCCGCGGGGGGCAGCGGAGGCCTCTGCGGCCTCCGGCGGAGGCACGACGAAGAGGTCCCAGCCTTCGGCCCGGGCCAGTTCGGCTCGCCGCGGAGATCCGCTTGCCAGAACGATCTTTCGCGGTGAGGCTAGGGGCATGAAAGGCAGGGTCTGGCAGCCGGGGATCGAGATACTCTTCGAGGATGACGATTTGATCGCCGTGGTCAAGCCGGCCGGCCTGCCCACGGCCAACGTGCCTGCCGACCGGCCCAGCCTGTTCACCTGGCTGGGCGACCGGTTCGGCCCGGGGGCCTTTGTGGGAATTGTCAGCCGGCTCGACGCGGCCGTTTCCGGTGTCGTTGTGGCGGCCAAGACGCCAGCCTCCGCCGCCGGGTTGGCAGAGCAATTTCGCGAGCGGACGGTGACCAAGCAGTATGCCGCCGTGGTGACCGGCCGCTTTCCAGCGGCCCTGGGCGAGTGGCGGGAGTGGACCGACCAGCTCGCCCGTGGAGCGGACCGGCAGCCGAGCGAGATCCTGGTTGCTGGCCCGCATACCCCCGGCCGCCGCCAGGGCAGGGGAGCCGGCGTGCCCCCGGGGCAAGCCGGGCAGCCTGAAGAACAGGTCCAGGAAGCAACGACCCGGGCCCGCGTCGTTCACCGCGCCGGCGAGGTGTCGCTGGTAGAGCTTCAGCCGCTCACGGGGCGGCGGCATCAACTGCGGGCCCAACTCGCCGGCCGTGGCTGCCCCATCGTCGGCGACCGTCTCTATGGCAGCCGTCTGCCCTTTCCGCTGCCGGGCGGAATCGCCCTCCACGCCGTCGGGCTATCACTCGTCCATCCCGCGACCGGCGCTGGCCTGTCATTCGCGACGCCCCGGGGGGCCGGCTGGGAGGCCGCATTTCCCAGCCTGTTCCCCGGCAAGCCAGCCCGCTGAGCCAAACACTCCGGGGCCCTGCGTCGCGGTCGCTCGGAGGCCCTCATTGGTAGACTCAAGAGGTCATGAGCACCCCTGCCGAACAGCCCCGTCGTGAGCGGCCCCGCTTCCGGGAAACGGCGCTGGCGAGCGGCCTGCTGGATGAGTCGCAGGTAGCCGCGGCCGAGGCGGCGGCCTCGCAGGTGCTCGACCAGGCGATCGCCCCGCCCTCGGAGTGGGATCAGGCCGTGGCCGACCGGCTCGTGCAGGACAAACTGCTCACGCCCTTTCAGGCCCGCGAGATCCTGGCCGGCAGGCGGCGGTTTCGCCTCGGCCAATACACCGTTCTCGACGAGGTGGCCCGGGGGGGCATGGGGCAGGTATTTCGGGCGGAGCACGCCATGATGGGCCGGGAGGTGGCCGTCAAGGTGCTGCCCCGGGCGAAGTCGACCCCCGAGAGCGAGGCGGCATTCCGCCGTGAGATGCGAATGCTCGGCCGGCTCGACCACGAAAACCTCGTGCGGGCCTTCGATGCCGGCTACGACGCGATGGTGTACTACCTCGTCACGGAACTCGTGCCGGGGCTCGACCTCAAGCGGCATATGCAGAAGACTGGTCCGCTCGACGAGCCAACGGCTGCGTCGGTGATTTCCCAGGCGGCCCGGGGCCTTGCCCATGCCCACGAGCAGGGGCTTGTCCACCGAGACGTGAAGCCGGGCAACCTCCTCGTGATGCCCGACGGCCGCGTCAAGGTGCTCGACCTCGGCCTGGCCGGCTCGCAGCTCGAGGATGAATCGAGCCGGCTGGGACGAGTCGTGGGAACGATGGACTACATCGCCCCGGAACAAATCCGGATGCCTGACGATGTGGGACCCTCGGCCGACATCTACTCCCTCGGCTGCACGCTCTACTACGCCGTGAGCGGCCAGGTGCCGTTTCCTGGCGGCACCCGCCGCGAGAAGATGCAGCGTCACCTCGCCGAGTCACCCCCGCCGCTGCGGCAGCTCGTGCCGACGCTCAGCGCCGACTTCTGCCGCCTCGTGGAGTCGATGATGGCGAAGGATCCGGCGGAACGGATTCGATCGGCCACCGAGGTCGAGGAGCGGCTCCGCCGCTGGGTGCCAACGGAAACGGCGGCCGCCCCCAGGGCTGGGGCGGGATCTGCCGCGCAGCATTCGGCTCGGGGCCTTCCGCCACCGCTCCCCGAGGAGCAATCGCACAGCCGCGTCTGGCTTCGGTGGGCCGCGCAGGATCCGCCGGCCACGCCGCGCCGACGGGAGGACGACGCCCCCTGGCTCCTCGCCGACACCAGCAGCACGGTCGATGCCGCGCGGGCCATCGGTCCGCGGCTCTCCGAGATCATCCGCTGGCCGATCATCGTGCACACCGCCCGGACACTCGGGCAATCGCTCGTGCAGACACTCGTGCTGGCGGCGATTGGTGGCCTCATGTTTGGCGGGGCTATGGCGGTCGTCGAGCAGATCGATCCGAACCGGTTCTCCGCGCTGATGCGGGGCTTCCGGCCGTTCGCCCTGGGATGGGCCGCATTTGGCGTGATCGCAGCGGCTCAATTGATCGCCGGCCAGGGTGGCAAACGGCGGGCGCGGCCTGCGGGGCATTCCGGCCCGAGCCGCCCGAGCCGATGAAAGCTGGCCCCCGACGGTCGTTGGCGACCGCCCCAATCCTCCGCGAAACACGCCTCCTTGATTGACAAACAGGCGGTAGGGCCGTACGAAACAAGCAAGATTCAGGACAGGTAGCTCAGTTGGTAGAGCAACGGACTGAAAATCCGTGTGTCGCCGGTTCGATCCCGGCCCTGTCCATTTGGATGAAGTCTTCTGCGGGGAATGGGGGCGAGCTTTTCCGAAAGGGGACAGTCCCCGGGGCGGGGACAGTCCCCGGTTCGTCGCTTGTCAGGCTGCGGAGATCGCTTGACGCTCGTGCAGGGCCGTGGCCCGCAACAGGATGCAGCCTCGCAATGCCTCCGGCCTGCCGGGGCTACCGACCGCGGCGGTCGGGCAGGCAACGAGCCCGCGCAGCCCGTCCCACGACTGCTTGAGCGCATGGGGAATCGAGCAGGCGCTCACGTTGCCCGTTCGGCGGGTCAGGCCGTTGATCAACTCGCCACGGACGCCATGGTCGTCGAGCTGCATCCCGGTGAATCGCACGATTCCCTTTCCGGCCTGGTGGGGCACAACGAACTCGACAGCGGCGCTGCTGAGGCCGGTCGCCGCAAGCGACTCAGAAACGGCGGTCGACATCGCCCGGGGCGCGACCTCGGCGATCGCCATGCCGTCGAGGGAGTAGACGAGCCGCTCGGCCGCGTGGAGCCTGCCACCGTCGGGCGCGGGGAAGGAAACCCCGGTCCGCATCTGGAAGTCGAACGCGGGCCGCTGGAGCGGCTGTCGCTCCGCCCCGGCATAAACCACCTCGAAATGTGCTGGGTATCGGCGGCTCGTGATCGGGGCCACGAGCGTGGCCGATGCCATGTCACCGAACAGGCCCGCGGTCTGGCTGCAGCCGAAGTCGGTGATCCGGCTAATGCGGGTGGCGACGACCACGAGCAGGTACTCGTCGTCTTTGAGCCGGAGCCGGGGCCCCCAGCGGTTCGTGACATGGACAAAGGCCCGGCTGTAGCCGCAGCAAAACCAGTTGAGGCCGATCGTGTTGCAGCGTGTCAGGCCGAGGTTCCCGGCCAGCTCGCGGGCGGCGAGGCTGGGCCGCTCGCGGGCCGCGTCGGCGGGAGTGAGGTGGCGGCGGGCCACGGAGGGCGGGATGAACGACGGGGCCACGAACACGATGCCGCGGCAGTCGGCGAGGTCGCAGCCCGTCTCCCGCCGCAGCTGCCGGACTGCGTGCAGGCCCATGGTCATCTCGTCGTCGAGCGAGATCCCCCGGGCCTCGATGCCCGTGTGGTGGGCGAACTTCCGGGGCATGGTGTCGCCGAACCAGCTGTTCTCCAGCTCCCAGGCCGGCTGGTGGATGGCGATTGCCGAGATGCCGAACGATGGAGAAGGACGTGAGGTCATGGGAGGCGTTGATCGCGGGGGCGTTGGCACGCGGCGTAAGGGGCGGGGATTCTGCCGTTGAACGGCTCAGGGCACCAGACGGGAAATCAACCGGAATTGGACCGCCAGAAAGGCAGCTTCGCGACAGTCTCCGACGCTCATTCGAGCGTTCGCCCATGCAAGGCCGCGGCTGGGGACACTCCCGAAAAATTTGCCACTCCAGATCGCACCCACCCGCGGCGGGCGTCAGGTGCCGCAGAACGTCCGGTACGGTCCGCATCCCGGCGGCGGGCCGTTGCGGTAGGGCTCGTTCGCCGGCGTCGTGACGAACGGATTGCGGAGCACCTCGAGCAGCCGCTCGACCGGCCCTAGGTCCCCCGCCTCGGCCGCCGCCAGGGCCTCCTCGACCCGGTGGTTCCGCGGGATCACCACGGGGTTTGCCCGCCGCAATCTCGCGGCGGCGTCGGTCAGGGTGCCGGGCTGCCGGCCCAGGCGGGCATGCCACGAAGCGAGCCAGTCGGACAAGGGTGACCCGTCGGGGGCGGCCGGCGGTGACTCCGCCCGGATGGCCAGGCTCGCGCAGGTGGTGGTGAAGTCGGCCTGCGTGGCGTGCAACCGCTCGAGGAGGTCGGCGAACAGCTCGCCATCTCCCGCTTCCTCCGTAACGAGGCCGAGCTTGGCCCGCGACCCAGCGAGGTGGTGCCGCTCGAACCGCGCCGGAAACGTGTCGAGCACGCCCCGCATCGCCTCGAGCACCGCCGCGTCCGACTCCGGCACCAGCGGTAACAGACTTTCGGCAAGCCGGGCCAGGTTCCAGTGGGCGATGCCTGGCTGGTTGGCGTAGGCATACCGGCCGTGGGAGTCGATTGAACTGAACACGGCACCAGGATCGTAGGCGTCGAGGAAGGCACACGGCCCGTAGTCGATTGTCTCCCCCGAGACCGCCATGTTGTCGGTGTTCATCACGCCGTGCACAAACCCCGCGAGCAGCCAGCGGGCCAGGAGCGCCGCCTGCCGCTCGACAACAGCCTCGAAAAACGCCACCGGCCGCCCGGCGGGCGGAAGGTCGGCCAGCTCCGGATCGTGCCGCATGATCGCGTGGTCGAGCAGGGCTGCGAGGATCTCCCGATCTCCGACCGCGGCCGCGTACTGAAACGTGCCCACGCGGATGTGGCTGGCCGCAACGCGGGTGAGCACCGCCCCGGGAAGTGGCGTGGCCCGCATCACCGCCTCGCCGGTGCGGGCCACGGCAAGGCTGCGGGTGGTCGGGATGCCCAGGGCGTTCATCGCCTCACCGATCACGTGCTCGCGGAGCATCGGCCCGAGCGCCGCCCGGCCGTCGCCGCCGCGGGAGTAGCGGGTCCGGCCGGCTCCCTTGAGCTGAACGTCTACCCGGCGGCCGGCGGGCGTGAGCTGCTCACCGAGGAGGATAGCTCGGCCGTCGCCGAGATTCGTGAAGTGTCCGAACTGGTGCCCGGCGTAGGCCTGGGCGATCGGATCGGCTCCCGGAGGCAGTGGGCTGCCGGTGAACACGCCCGCCCCCATCTGGGCCAGGATCCCGCGATCAAGGCCGAGTTCATCCGCCAGCGGCCCGTTGACGAGCACGACCGCCGGGGCCTGCGCGGCCGTGGGCAAGGTCCGCGTGAAGAGCGGTTCGGGCAGCCGCGCGTACGAGTTGTCGAACCGCCAGCCCGCATCCGCGATCGCTCTGTTCATGCCCCGGGCTCCCGGATCCCTGCCGCCGTGTCTATACGAGTGAGAACCAGCTTACCGTTCCCACGATCAACGCCGCGTAGGTGAGCGGGAAGGCCCAGCGGCAGACGCGGTCGAGCCGGACGGCCTCGGTTCGGCGGCCGGCCCGCATCAGGGAATTGGCGAACAGACTCTCGGGAATCGTCGCCGACATCGTCAGGAATGAGACGAGCAGGAGCGAGTCGGTGAAGGTGAGATATGACATCCGCGGCATGTCGTCAAGGACGACGAACTGGTAGGCAACGATCGTCAGGATGCCGATGAATGAGACATTGAGCCGGTCCGCGAGCGACTCGCCGTTGATCCAGAAGATCGACCAGATCATCGAGACGATCACGAGGAGCGGGAAGAGCATCTGCCAGACGAGCTGCCAGCTCCGCCGCTGGAGGTGGATCGTCGTCACCATTCGGGAATAGTTGTTTTGGCCAGACCCCACGGCCATCGACATCTCGTCAACCACCATCCCGACGTGCTTGAGCTGCCACCCTGCCACGTTGACATCCTGCTCACGGCGGACGTAGTCGTCGGTGGTGCCGGCGAGCTGCTGGTTGACCTCGAGCACCACTTGGTCAGTGGTGTCGGTAAACGCCAGAAGCGAGGCCCGCAGCCGCTGGGTGTCGAACGGATAGGCATGCAGCGCCATCGGAGTCTCGAGCTGCGCATGTCTTTGCGCGGCGTATCGCACTCGGCCGTCGGGAAACACCTCGATCATGATCGCCTTCGTATCGCCGCGGCCCACCTCGTTGAGGATCATGAGCTGCGGCCACCAGCCCCTGAACACCTCGGCAAACTGATACTCGCCCTGAAAGAGCTTGCGGTCGGTCCCCTCCGCCTCGGCATCGAAGGCCAGCCGCGGATCGTTCCAGGTGGCGAGGATTGCCACTTCGGCCTCGAACGACTCGTTGACGTCGTCGATGTCGATCACGTCAAGAATCACGATCGCACACTGGACGCGGGTGGGGCTGGCCGGCGGGTTCGGCATCCCCGCGTCGATCGCCCGGGCCTGCCGGCTCGCGGCAACCACCGGGAGCACGACCGCAAGGAGCACGGTTGCTAGCCACCAGACCGCCGGCCGCCGCGCCCATCCGTCGACAGCCGGCTCACGCCGACCAGGGCGAAATGGACGATTCTGATTCGGTCGATGATCCAATTCAGGTTCCGCACGATGAATTGAAAACGTGAACTGCCACATGCCGGGAGCATATCGGGAAGCACTCTCCCGCCGCGCTCCCGAATCGGCCGGGAAAAACCTGTTCGAAACGCGATCCCGACCACGCATACAATCTCCGGCCGGGCCGCCGCTACCCGAGACTGTCCGCCACCTGGGAGTTACACGTATCATGCCATCTGATCCTTCAGCTGCCGGCCTCAGTACAGTGATTGCGAACCTCGCCGCCACGACCGGGAGCACGGTGAACCAGCTCGACGGGCTCACGGTGAAGGGGGGGTGCGACGTGATCAAGTCGCAGTGGTTTCTCGGCGGCCGGAAAGTGTCCTATCGGTTCTCGTGCCGGCTCGACGAGCCGGCCCACCGGGTCGCCTTTCGCGAGTCGGCGACCGAGTCGTCGTGGGGTATGCCGCCCCCCAGCTTCACGGTGCAGACTCTGTCGCAATCGGGCACACGGGTGTCGACGAGCCGCCGCGACACGAGCGTCGGCGGCGGCGGACATCTCGACTATGGCCAACTCCGGGAGGCGATCGACGCCGCGACTCGGGAGGCAGGCTGGGAGTTCATGTTCGAGCCCGGCAGGGCGCCGTAGCCGGTGGTGCGGACGCGTGAGGGAACTGGAGGAACGGAGACCATGGGCCATCCCGAGGCGGGGACTGTCCCCGTTTCCTGCGTCAGGCTGCCCACGGAAAGTACCGACGGCCGCTGGTCGCCCTTGTAGGATGTGGTATGCGGCGGATGGACGGACATTCGCCTCGAAGCCCGTAGCCAAGGGTCAACCCGCCATGCTCAGTCAGGAAACCCTTGAACAGTATCGCCGCATGACCGGCATCGAGCGACTCAAACTCTCGCTCAAGATGACGGAGGAAAATATCCCCGCATTTTTCGTCGGTTCGCCAGAACTTATCGAGCGGCGATTCGAACTGCTCAAACGCGAGAACGATACCCGCAACCGCAACATGCTGACCGCGATCGCCCGCACCCGAAAGCAGCCGTGAGCGATCTCATTCGGACACTGCACGACTTCGCCGCGCTGTTCGACCGGCTGCAGGTGCCCTACGCCATCATGGGCGGGTGGGCAGTCCGCATGTACGGGCTGCCCCGTCCCACGTATGACGTCGATTTCACGATTGCCATCGAGCGGGAGCGGCTGCCGGATCTGTATGACACGGCCACGGACATGGGGTTCACCGTGCCGGAGCAGTTCATGGCTGGCTGGGTCGATACGGTGGCCGGTATGCCGCTGGTGAAGTTTCGACTGTACCTCATCGATCGCGGGATCGACGTCGACGTGTTCCTGGCGGAATCCGAATATCAGCAAGAGCTGATGCGGCGACGCCGATCACATGATCTCGATGGGCAACGTATCTGGTTCGTGAGTCCGGAGGATCTGATCCTGCTCAAAGTGGTGGCGGCCCGTCCGCGCGACCTTGGTGACATCGAGGACGTGATGCTCGCCCAGGTCGACCTCGACGAGGCCTACATGCGGCGGTGGGCGAAGGAGCTTGGCGTCGCAGAAAAGCTCGAGGAAGTGTTGGCGTCTCGGCCGTAGGAGTCTTGTGTTCGCGGGAAGCTGGGAGGACGCACAAGCGACAAGTCACCTGTGCCGCCCACGGCCACATGCTCACGAACGTGGCCGTCTGGTCGTCCGACTCGCGGTGGATCGTCTACGACACGCGATCGAGCCCCGACGGCTCTGGTTTCGACGGCACGCGGATCGAACGGGTCGTGGTCGTCTCCTGCAAGTGCGGTGGCGCCTGCCCCTCCTGCAATGGCAGGCACATGGCCCAGACGGCCGCCCAGATCTTTCTTGACGAGATCGAGCGACTGCTGTGCGCTGCCGCAGGCGTCACCGAGGCTGCCAACACACCCACAGCCGCCTGCCCGCGGCTCGGCGCCGTCTCCTTCCTCCACCGCTTCGGTTCGGCGCTCAACCACCACGTGCATCTCCACGCCTGCGTGACCGACGGTGTCTTCAGGCCGGCTGCCGCCGAAGCAGCGTGTGACACCCCGCCCGCGTTCCTGCCGGCCTGGCCAATCACTCACGTCCATCTGGCCGCGCTCGGGGTCTGGCTCGTTTTCTATCAGGAAAAAGTGCCTGACCCCTTCTGGGCAAAAGGCAAAAGGGACAGGCACCGTTTGCTGACACAAACGGAGCCAGTCCCTGCCGCTGCCGCCGCCGCGGCGCTGGCCATCGGGAACATCGGCTTTTCGGCGCGAGGCTGTGACCGGTGGGC
>JBBEEF010000244.1:0-9774 GCA_040880915.1 Pirellulales bacterium | reverse complement strand
GGCTCGCGGCGGCCGCGGGCCGCTCCCACTTGGTCTCAGGCCGGCCGTAGTCGCGGAGCAGTTCGACCACGCGGGTGTCTTCCACCTGGGAGAAGTCGCGGTAGAACTGACCGATCGCCCAGAAGGCCTGCGGCTCCTCGAGGCAGATGAGCCGGTCGCACAACGGGCGGATCGCGTCGAGCCGGTCGGGCGAGCCCACCGGCACCGCCACCACGATCCAGGCGGCACCGCCGGCCTTCACCGTGTGGAGTGAGGCGATCATCGTGGCGCCCGTCGCGATCCCGTCGTCGACCAAGATCACCGTTCGTCCCGCGACGGGGGCCTGTGGCCGCACCGCCCGATACATCTCCCGGCGGCGGGCGATCTCGGCGAGTTGCCGCTGCCGCTCCGCCTCGACGTAGGCGTCTCCCACGTCGGTCATCGCGGTGGCGAAGTGGTTGAGATAGACCTCGCCATTCTCCGAGACCGCCCCCAGCGCCAGCTCCGGCTGGTGGGGTGCGCGGATCTTCCGCGAGAGGACGACGTCGAGCTCGGCCCCGAGGCCGCGGGCCAGCACGGCCCCGATTTCGACGCCCCCCCGCGGGATCGCCAGCACGAGCGGCTTCTGGGTGTCACCCCGCCGCGGACCGCCGAGCCCCTCGGCCCGCAGTCGCTCGACGAGCATCCAGCCGGCTTCCTCGCGGTCGGTGAAGAGGCTGTGATTCATGGGTTGGGTCTCCTGGGATGAGTGCTTGTTGTTCTCACGCCCGCAAATGGCGGGCGAACCACTCGGCCGCGAGCCGGGCCGCTTCCTCGAGCGTGCCCGGCTCCTCGAAGAGATGGGTCGCCCCGGGCACGACCGCCAGCTGTTTCTCGCACGTGAGCTGGGCGAGCGCCTGCCGGTTGAGTTCGAGCACGTCGCGATCTTCGCTGCCGACGATGAGAAGCGTGGGGGCGGCGACGGCCGCGAGCTTACGGCCGGCGAGATCAGGCCGGCCGCCGCGAGACACAATCGCCGTCACTCGCGGCTCCCGGGCGGCCGCCACGAGCGCCGCCGCCGCGCCCGTGCTCGCGCCACATAATCCCAGCGGCAGGTGCCGGGTCTGGTCGAGCGTCGTTACGAACCGCACGGCCGCCAGCACCCGTTCGGCCAGCAGCGGGATGTCGAACACATTGACCCGGTCGGCCGCCTCTGCCTCGGTGAGCAAATCGAACATGAGCGTGCCGATCCATGACTCGTGGAGGACGCCGGCCACGTGGATGTTGCGGGGGCTCGAGCGGCTCGAGCCGCTCCCATGGGCGAACAGGACCAGGCCCGTCGGCGGGGCAGGCAGCGACAGTCGCCCGGGAAGCTCGATCGATTGACCCCGCAGGCCGCTTGAGTAGATGCTGATGTCGAAGGTCTCGACGGCGCTTGTGAGCACTGGAATTCTCCTGGGGGCGGGGAATGAAGGATGGCTGCGATGGCTCAGCCGGCACCCCGTGGTGGTAGCCCACCGCGGATCACCACCGGGGCGTGTGGCCGGGCCACTCTCACGCGGACAGCCTGCGGCCCCTCATCTCCCTCCTCCTCGCTGAAGAACACGGCGGTGCCGATCTCGGCGAGCCGGTAGTCGACGTCGGAGAGGGAGTTACGGTGGAAGTAAATCTCGCGGCCGTCGGGTGCTTCGATGAAGCCGTAGCCCTCGAGCGGAAAGAGCTGCGAGATCCAGCCCCGCGGTCGCTCGGCGTGGGTCTTCTCGGCTCCCCGCAGCCGCCGGACGTGGTCCTCGAGCTGGCGGCCCGCCGCCGCGAAGGCGTCCCGCAGGGCCACAAATACGTCCTCGTGAGCGTGGTCGAGGTGATGGTCGCGGTTGACCACGATCTCGCCACCGGGAACGACCAGATCGATCCGCACGGAGCAGAGCCGACCCATGCGGTGCCGCCGATGCGGCTGGGCGATCACGACGTGGCAGCCGGTGATCCGGTCGTAGAGCCGCTCGAGCGCGGTGACATGGTCGAGGGCTGCGGTGCGGACCTGCTCGTCGACGGGAAGGTCGTCGAACGATACCTGCGGAAGCGTCTGCATGGCCGGGGCGTCTCCTGTGGGGGAAAGCGACGCCGCGGCCTGCACACGTCGGCGAAACTCTACCTGCGGGCCGGCGACTCAAGCCAAAGGCCGCCCGATGTCCGCCCCGCGGTCACACGGACACTCGAGCGGGGCCGGCCGACCCGTCGCCTAGACGAGCCAGCATGCCGCCAGCCCGCTGCCGCGGGGTCACTCGGCGGAGATCGCTTCGAGCAGGTCGAGTCGGACCGCGCGGCGGGCCGGGAGCCAGGCGGCCAGGGCCGTCACAGCCACCGCGGCGGCCAGGTTGGCGGCCACCACTGTCGGCCGGAAGGTGACGCTGACGGGATGGCCGAGCAACGGCTGGCTCGCCAGCTGGATAAACACCGCCGTCACCATCCCTGCCGCGAGGCCGATGATCCCGCCGGCGGCGCCGAGCATGACGCTCTCGAGCACCACCATCCGCGTGACCTGGCCGCGGGTCATTCCCACCGCTCGCAGCAGCCCGAGCGTTCGTTTCTTCTCGAGCACGTTCATCGTCACGGTGTTCGCCACGCCGAGGCTGCCGACGACGAAGCCAAGCCCGAGGATCGCCCACAGCGACCCAACGACCCCCTGCACGATCCGATCGACAAACTTCTGCACCTCGCCGAACGAACGCAGGATGAGCCCGTGCTCGGCCGCCAGGGCCTCGAGCGGCTCGCGGAGGGCCGCCTCTTGGCCCGCGGCGGCGGTGACGAGCAGGATGTCGGCCGACTGCAGGCCGAAGAGCGTGCGGGCCGCGTCGCGGCGGACCACGAGCGACGCCCCGCCGCTGGTGTAGTCGACGACGAGCGCCGCGACTTTTACCGGCACGGTCCGCCCGAACACCTCCACGGGCACCTCGTCTCCCGCCTTGATGCCTGTGCGGCGGGCGAGCACCGTGCCGGCTACCGCCTCGCCGCGGGCCAGCGCCTCCCGCACGTCTTCCTCGGTCGCGTCTACCGGCTCGAGCGGCAGCGGCTGGTCGGCAGGGATATCGCGGGCCACGATCACACACGCCCCCCCCGCGACACGGCCGGTCGTCACGCCCACGCCCTCGACAGCGGCCACCCCGGGCAGCTCCCGCAGCTGCTCTTCGATGCTCTTGGAGTCGACCGACTGGGCTTCGGCCACGCCCTGGAGCATGCCGGCGTTTGAGAGCACCCAGTCGGCCCGCATCATCCGGCCGTACCAGCCGAGCACGTCATCGACGTTGTCGCGGATCGCGTGTCCGAGCCCGATGCCGTTGCTCACGGCCACGACGAGCACGCCCGTTGTGAGCGCCGTGCGGACCGGCTGGCGGAGGATCTGCTCGACCGCGAGGGCCCCCTCGATCCGCAGCCGCGGGGGCACAAGCAGACCGAGCAGCCGCACGATCGGCGGGAGGAGAATCGGTGTCGTGGCGATGAAGGCCAGCAGGAGCGTGATGCCCCCCGGTACGCTCATCCGCGGCGGGAAGACTCCCAGGATGACAAGGGCCTGGTTGCCGATTGCCAGCGCCGTGAGCACGAGCACAGCCGCTACGAATCGCCAGGAGATGCCGGTTGCTGGCGGGGCCGGGGCCGCGGCGAGCCCTTCAAGCAGATCGATCCGGGCCGCCTCGCGGGCCGGCCACCAGGCCGCGGCCACCGCGACGGCCAGGCCCAGGCAGATGGCGGCCGGCACGACCCAGGGAGCCACCACCGCCGCCACCTCGGGGGCCTGGAGCGCTCGGGCGATGCCGGCGGTGATCGGCCGGGCGGCGGCCAGCCCGGCAGCTGCCCCGAGCACGCCCCCCACGCCACCGAGGATCGCCGCCTCGAGCGTCACGAGCTGGCGAATCTGCCGGGCCGTCGCCCCGAGCAGCCGCAGGAGCGAGAAGCCCCGCCGCCGTTCGGTGATGTTCATGAGCATGGCGTTACCCACGATGAAGAAGGCCATCGCCACCGTCAGGCCAGTCACGAAGTCGAGGCCGAGATTGGCCGCATGGAGCACGTCTTCCGCCAGACTCGCGCGGCCGGCTGGAATCTCCGCCATGAGATCGGCTGGCAGCCGCCCCCCGATCGCGTCCCGCACGGCCGGCCGTCGGGCGTCGGCCGTGAGGGCCACCCGCACCCGGTCGACCATTCCGGTGGCCCGCGACATCCCGGCGAGCGCTCGGATGTCGACAATCACGCCGGCCCCCTCAGCGAACCAGCCCATCGAGCCCGGCATGACGAGCCCCGAGATCCGCATCCTCTGGATGCGCCGCCGGGCGAAGAAGAGAACCTCGTCACCGACACCGAGGTCGAGCCCCCGGGCGAGCGTCGCATCGAGAAGGAGTTCGTCGGCCTCGCGGCAGGCCGCGCCGGCCTCGAGCTCGAGGAGCCCGAGATCGACGAGCGCTAGCGCGTCCACGCCCACGGCGATCTCGCGGACTCGGCTCTCACCCACCCGCAGAAGCGTGGGCCGGTAGAAAAGTGGCACGGCCGCCCGCACGCCCGGCATGTCGCTCAGCGAGGGCATCTCGTCGGCGACGAAACGGCCGCCGCCGCGGGCCGTCACGTCGACGGTTGGCACGCCGTCGATCACCTCGGCCAGCCGGCTGTAGCCGCTCCGCGAGACGTTCGCCGACACCCAGGTGGCCACCACGGCCCCCACCGCCACTGCCACGCTCGCCGCCGTGGCCAGGGCCCGGCCGGGCCGGCTTCGCCACTGTCGCAGGAGCAGCCGGCCAAGCCTCATGGCCGGTGAATCCCGGCGGAGCTGAGTGTCGCGTCGCCTGTCACGATCTCAGCGATCCGCCCGTCCTTCATGCGAACGATCCGGCCCGCTGCGGCGGCCACCGTCGCTTCGTGGGTGACGAGGATCACCGTTTGCCGCCGTCCGGTGACGAGCTGCCGTAAGAGCTCGAGCACGTTGGCCGAGTTGACCGAATCGAGCGCCCCGGTGGGCTCGTCGGCCAGGAGAATCGCCGGATGGGTCACTAGTGCGCGGGCGATCGCCCCGCGCTGCTGCTCGCCCCCGGAGAGTGCATCAGGACGGTGGCTGGCACGGTGCTCCATGCCCACCGAGGCAAGGGCCTCGCGGGCCGCATCCGCACAGCGGCTTGCGGCGATGCCGTCGAGCACCAGCGGCAGGCCAACATTCTCCTCGAGGGAGAGCTCCGGCAGAAGGTTGTATCGCTGGAAGACAAACCCGATCCGCCGCCGCCGGATCGCGGCCAGGGCGTCATCGTCGAGCACGGCCAGATCGGTGTCCTCGAGAAACACCCGGCCGGAAGTCGGCCGCGTGATGCCGCCGAGCATGTGCAACAGCGTGCTCTTCCCGGAACCCGAGGCACCGGTGATCGCCACGAATTCGCCCGGCTCCACGACCAGGTCGACGCCATGCACGGCCGTCACGCCGGCGCCTACGGCCGACGGGAATGTCTTCTCGAGCTGCTCGGCCCGCAGAATCGGCAAGGGACTCTCCGGAGGTGACGCGGGCTCCGGAGGACACTCCCGGCTGCGCGAACTCCCGAAAATGTACCCGCAGGGGCCGCTGCCGGCCAACTTCGGCCGCGGGGCTGGGGCGTCAGTCGGCCTGATCGATGGCCGGCAGGATCTCGAGCGGCAGCGAGTGTTCGGCCACCGCGCCTGAGAGCGTGTCGGTGACAACAAGCGCAACACGATGCGGGCCGGCTGCCACCTTTGCGGGAATCTTGACGACGTAGCGGGCGAAGTAGTCGCGGCGCTGCGCCCGGCATGTCTCGGCGATCGGCTCGAAGCTCCACTCGTGGACCGTGCCGCCGTCTTCGGCCACCAGCCGCAAGACCGCGTCGATGCAGGTGGTGTGGCCCGCGGCCGACTCTCCAGCGGACAGTCCGTCGAGTTCGAAGTAGACGATCACGTCCTGTCCCGGCCGGAAGCGGTCGGCCGCGAATCGGTCAAGCAGGCCCCAGCCCTGCACCCGCGAGGCAAAGCTCGCGTTGTCGATGGCGAGTGCGGGCGGAGCTACTAGAGAAGTTACGAGAGAAGTTGCGGGAGCAGGTTCCGGGAGCCCGGGGCTTTGGGATGTCTCGAGAGGCACAACCACCGCCGCGACCGCGTCTCCCTGCACGAGCGGTTTAGAAACCGGCGGGGCCGCAGTCGGTTGCTCGACGGGCAACGCTCCGAGGGTCGTCTCGCTGTCGAGATCGGCCTTCGCCACCACATGGACCGGCGGCTCTGAGTCGGCATCGGCATCGGCATCGGCGGGAACGAGGACATCCGCCGGCGTGCTCTTGACCGCCGTGGAATTCGCGGCGGGTATCCCGCCGGGGGGGAGCGACTCGGCGAAGGCTTCCACGACGGCGGGCCAGTCTTCCTGATCGGTCCGCTTGAGGGTGGCCACGAGGCTGGCTCGGACCGCATCATCGAGATGGCCGAGCCGGGCCAGCCGGCTGACCGCTTCGTCGATGGCCGCCGCGCGACGTTCGGTGTCGGTGGCGGCCTCGTCGGCGGAATCTTCCAGAGCTGACTGCGAGTCGCCATCGGCGACCTCGACCGCGGCTTCGGCGGCCTGGTTGTCACCGGCCCCAAAGATGTCTTGGAGCGAGGCCGTGCTGAGCACCGAGGTGCAGCCGGTGGTGGCGGCGGCGATCGCCACCAGGACCAAGACCAGGCCTCGGCCAAGCGGGAGGTGAACTGTCATGCGGGGCATTCGTAAGCCGGAGAAGAGTCCCGAAGAAAGACCGCCAGTCGTGACGGGAAGGTAGGGGTGGTGGACCGGTAGCGGCAAGGCCAACCACGGCGCCTGCCAAGGCCCGTTGGACGCCCCGGTTCTGCTAGACTCCGGGGAAAAGCCCCCCGAATCCCCAGGATTGCCCATGGCCGCGGCCACGTTTGACCAGGAAACGGTGCCGTCCCCGTGGACCCACCGCAACCTGCTCGATCTCGAGCGGCTCACGCCCGGGGAGATTCGCCTCCTCCTCGACACGGCGGCGCTCTTCAAGGAGGCCACCGCGGGCTGTCGGCGGAAGCTCTCGGTACTCGCCGGCACGACGGTCGTGACGCTATTCTTCGAGAACTCGACCCGTACGCGGACGAGCTTCTCGCTGGCCGCCCGCCGTCTCGGGGCCGACGTGATCGACTTCTCGGCCTCGGGCAGCAGCCTCTCGAAGGGGGAGTCGTTCATCGACACGGCCCGGAACCTCGAGGCGATGGGTATCGATGCCGTGGTTGTCCGGCATGCCACCCCCGGCACGCCCCATCTCCTGGCCCAGCATCTCTCGGTGGGTGTGATCAATGCCGGTGATGGGCCGCACGAGCATCCCACGCAGGGGCTCCTCGACATCTTCTCGATCCGGGAACGGCTCGGCGACCTCGCCGGTGTGACCGTCGGGCTGGTTGGTGATATCGCCCACAGCCGCACCGCCCGATCGAACCTCTGGGGGCTCGTCAAGCTCGGGGCCAAGGTGATTCTCTGCGGCCCTCCCACGCTCGTCTCGGAGCGCTGGCGGGAACTCGGCGTCGAGGTGTCGCACGACCTCGACGCGATCGTGCCCCGCTGCGATGTCCTCAACCTCCTGCGGATCCAGTTCGAGCGGCAAAACACCCGCCCCTTCCCCTCGGTCCGCGAATATGCCCATCTCTACGCGATGACCCGCGAGCGGCTCAAGCGAGCCAAGAAAGACCTGCTGATCCTGGCACCAGGCCCGATCAATCGAGGTGTCGAGGTGACCGCCGAGGTGGCCGACTGCCCGCAGTCTTTGATCCTCGATCAGGTCACCAACGGCCTGGCCGTGCGGATGGGCGTGCTCTGGCTCACGTGCGGCCCGCGGGATGCCGTGTTTCCTGCCGGGGAGCCTTCCTGATGGCGACACTTCTGGTTCGCGGCGGACGGGTGGTCGATCCTTCGCAGGGCATCGACCGGATTGACGACGTGCTCGTGCGGGACGGCCTCGTGGTGGCGGTCGGCCACTCGGGCACGCAACCGGTCGGCAGGGTTGACGAGACGATCGATGCGGCCGGGCTCGTCGTCACCCCGGGCCTCGTCGACATGCATGTCCACCTCCGGGAACCGGGCCGCGAGGAGGACGAGACGATCGAGACCGGCACGCGGGCGGCCTTGGCGGGCGGGTTCACAAGCGTGGCCTGCATCCCGAACACGGAGCCCCCGATCGACACCCAGGCGGCCGTCGAGTTCATCCACCAAAAGGCGGCCCGGGCCGACACCTGCAACGTGTTCGTGGTGGCCTGTGCCAGCCGCGGCCGCGAGGGCAAGGAGCTCGCCGAGATCGGCCAGCTCGTCGAGGCGGGAGCGGTCGCCTTCAGTGACGACGGCTCCCCGGTTCACGACGCCGAACTGATGCGGCGGATCTTCGAGTACTGCCGAATGTTCGACAAGCCCTTCCTCGCCCACGAGGAGGTGCTGGAACTCACCGCCGGGGGCGTGATGCACGAGGGGCTCGTGTCGCTCGTGCTCGGCCTCAACGGGATGCCGGCTGCCGGTGAGGAAGTGATGATCGGTCGCGACATCGCGTTGGCCGAGGTGACCGATGGCCGGCTCCACGTGATGCACGTCTCGACAGCGGGCGGGGTGGCGCTGATCCGGGCGGCCAAGGCGCGGGGCAGCCGGGTCACGGCCGAGGCCTGCCCGCACCACTTCACGCTCACCGACGAGAGCCTGCGGGGCTTCGACGCCAACTTCAAGATGAGCCCGCCCCTGCGGACCGCCGCCGACATCGACGCCATCATCGCGGGGCTCATGGACGGCACGATCGACTGCATCGCCACCGACCACGCGCCGCACGCCCGGGAAAAGAAGATGCTCGAGCTCGACCGGGCCCCGTTCGGGATCCTGGGGCTGGAGACGGCCGTGGGGCTGGCGGTGACGCGGCTGGTGGAGCCCGGCCGGATCGGCTGGCCGCGGCTGGTCGAGGCGATGAGCACGCTGCCGGCCCGGATCCTGGGCATCAACCGCGGCACGCTGCGGCCCGGCGCTCTGGCCGACATCACGTTGATCGACCCGGCCCTCATTTGGCGGGTCGATGCCGCGGCCTTCGCCTCGAAGAGCGTCAACTCCCCGTTTCACGGGTGGACGCTCCAGGGCCGCGCCGTGGCTACGATCGTGGCGGGACGGGTCAAGTATCGGCTGGGACGGGGGTGAGCCGCAGGCTGACCCTCGGCGAGGCTTTGTCATAAAGATTCTCATCGACGGCTACAACCTGCTGCATGCCTCGGGCATCTTCGGCGGGGTGCGGGGCGCGAGGGGCTTCGAGGCCTCGCGGCAAGCCCTGCTCGACGAACTCGCCCGGCTGTTGGGAGCAGCGGCCGGGGGGGTCACGGTGGTGTTTGACGCCGCCGACGCGCCACCGGGGCTGCCGGACCGCTCGATCCATGAGGGCATCTCCGTCCGCTTCGCCCGCGGCTATGAATCGGCCGACGCGCTGATCGAGGAGCTGATCGACGAGCACACCGCGCCGACGGGTCTGACGGTGGTCTCGGCAGACAACCGCGTGATCGCGGCGGCCCGGCGGCGGCGAGCCAAGCCCGCGGCGAGCGGCGAGTGGTTCGCGGCGATCCGCGCGGCAGCCAACACCGCTGTCGACTCTCGCGACACGAAGCCCGACGAACCGGGACCGGAGGGGGCGCAATACTGGAAGGACTACTTTGGCCTCTGAGAAATCGGGCTCGCGCCTTGGTGTGGTCGCTCCGAGGTGCGTGCAGCCGCGACACGCGGGTTGAGCATGGCAGGCGGGGTGGCCTTTGTTCCCGCAGTCCCCGGGCTCGCGCCCAGGGGCTTGT
>JBBEEF010000243.1:8702-9780 GCA_040880915.1 Pirellulales bacterium | reverse complement strand
TTCCTACAAGGGCGGCAGCATCCGCCCACCAAACCCACCGGGTGGGTCGGGGTTGCCCATGCCATCTCGCCGGTCGTTCGCTACGGCATCCTACCTCCACTCACTCCACGCAAGCTGCGATTCGGCATCCTGCCTACGCTTGCTTGCAAGGCCGTCGAGATGGCACGGGCAACCCCTCCCTCCCGCATACAAGCCCCGGGCGCGAGCCCGGGGACTGCAAATCGACACGTGCTCCACCACATGCATTCTGCTTCATCTTCTTTGCAACACAACAGTATGCACGGTCACATCTGGTGAAACAGGTTGAAAAACTACTTTCTCATAGAGGCCTGAAAGCTGGTCAAAGGGAAACTGATCATATTGAAACAGAGACATACCCTCTGGATTGGCAGACCGAGTAAATAGGTATTTGCCTGCGGGAGTCCTCTCTGCGATTTTCGTGTAAATCTCAACTTTCTCCTCCTGGTTGCTCCCGATCATTGCAGCAAGAACGATGGCATCAAACTGGTTCATGTCCTGAACGGCCTCTACTGACACTACGGGCAGCACCGTGATGTTCTGCAGGTGTGGATGAAGCCTAAGAATTGATTCCGCCAATTCACATGATTCGGCATCCTGGTCGATAACTGTTACTTGGGCATTGCGATCTTTGAGTGCCATAAGAACAGGGGAGATGGGAACCGGTCCGCCGCCACAAAATAGGATGCGACGATTTTCTTGTACGCCAAGGAATCGATCGAACAGTGCAAGCTCTGCAGCAACTATTTTCTCGAATCTCTCGGTCAGATATCCCGTCAGGGTTGACTGCTTGGCGAGAATCGATTGTGCATACAACCGCTCGAGTTCCATTTCCACATCCTGCGATGTCCGACGAAACTCTGGCAGGCATGGGGAGAATGCCTCAAGTATCTCGGTAATTTCTGCCTTGGGAAGTTCTCGAAATGAATCAATAAATGAAACATACTCATAGAACACCCGTTGAGTGGTCTCGAGAGTCCTGTCCTCGCTTTGCAGAAGAGTATTCAGCCGATCCAAAAAGGAAGATAGCAGTATGGGATTCATTGTGTCTCCGTCACAG
>JBBEEF010000243.1:0-8602 GCA_040880915.1 Pirellulales bacterium | reverse complement strand
AAGCTCGTGGCGAAGGTGCCGTTGACCGGGCCAGGCTTCAGTCAGGCGATGACGTTTTGGGCCATGCCTGCCACGAACGCCCGGAGGTTTGCCGCAGCGATCTCGATGAGCCGCCCGCGGGCGTTGCGGGTGGCCCAGGCAACGTGGGGCGTGATGATGCAATTGCGGGCTTGGAGCAGCGGATGGTCTGCCGGCGGCGGCTCGGCCGAGAGCACATCAAGACCGGCACCGGCGATCGTGCCGGCCTCGAGGGCAGCGGCGAGGTCGGCCTCGACCACAAGCCCGCCGCGGGCGGTGTTTACAAGGAAGGCCGTTGGCTTCATCAGGCCGAGCCGCCGGGCATCCACGAGCCCGGTGGAATCCGGCGTGAGCGGGCAGTGCAGGCTCACAACGTCGCTCGTCGCAAACAGCTCATCGAGGCTCACACAGGGCGTGCCGTCGGCAGCCACGCCACCAGCCCGCTGGCGGCTCGTGATCACTCTCATCCCGAAGGCCCGCCCCACCGCCGCCACGCCCTGCGCGATCCGGCCGTAGCCGACAAGGCCGAGCGTATGGCCGGCGAGTTCGACGAGATCCGTCTCCCAGTAACAGAAATCCTGGCACGCACTCCAGCGGCCAGCCCGCACACCGGCCGCGTGACGGCCAACGTGATTCGTCAGTTCGAGCAGCAGCGCCCAGGTGGCCTGGGCGACGTTGGCCGTGCCATATTCCGGCACGTTGGTGACGGTGATTCCCCGCTCGCGGGCCGCCGCCACATCAATCACATTCACGCCGGTGGCCAAAACACCCACATACGTAAGCCGCGGGAGGGCGAAGAGCGTGGCGGCCGAAAGGGGCGTCTTGTTGGTGAACACAACCTCGGCCTCGGCGGCCCGCTCGATGATCAGCGGGTCGGGCGTGCGGTCATAAACATTGGTCGGGCCAACTGCCTCAATCGGGGCCCATGAAAGGTCGCCCGGATTGGTGGTATGGCCGTCGAGGATGACGATCTGCATTCCGGCACGATAGCAGGTAAACTCGATCCCGAACGGGAACTCCTTCTGGACCTGTCGGGGTCGCCGTCCGCGACGAATCCTCCCATGCTCTGCGTGTCGCTTTTTTCTATCGGGCTCTGCCTTGTGCTCGCAACCGGGGCATCAGCCGCCGACCCCCCCTCGAGCGACGCCGCCCGGGCCGCCTACGCGTCGGCTGCAGCGCTCCAAAACCGCGCGGCCTGGGGGCTCGCCACCGAGGAGTGGGAATCGCTCGTCAAGGCCCATCCCGCCGATCGGCTTGCGCTCAAGGGCCGCTACTACCTCGCCATCTGCCAGCTCAAGGCGGGCGACTGGCCGGCCGCCGAAAAGACGCTCCGCGGGGTGATCGCGAGCCAGGCCGATGCCGACACCCGCAACCTGGCCCGGCTCGAACTCGGCCGCGGTCTGTTCCGCGCGGCCCAGGCCAAGCCGGCTCCAGAGGCCTTCGCGGCAGCTGCCGCCGCACTCACCGACTTTCTCTCAGCTGCGGCCAAGCACCCGCAGGCGGCCGAGGCCGCCTCACTCGCCGGCGAGGCACTCTGGCAGGGTGGTCGCCGCGACGAGGCGATCACCGCCTGGCAGGAATTTCTCCGCAATCATGCCCAATCGTCTCAGGCGCCGGATGTGCTCTACGCGTTGGGCGTTGGCCTCGCCGAGCAGAAGAAGCCCGCCGAGGCGGCGACCGTTCTCGAGCGGTTCGCGAAGGAGCATCCCAGCCATCGACTCGCCGACGACGTCGCACTCTGGAGGGCCGACATCGCCACGGCCCTCGACCGACCGGCCGACGCCGAGCGGATCGCCGCGGCCGTCGCCTCTGGCAGCGGCCCACGGGCGGCCGACGCGCTCGAGCGGTTGGCCGACGCCCGCTGGACGCAGAAGAATTTTCCCGCCGCCGCCGAAGCCTATGCGAAGCTCGCTTCCGGGCCGGCGGGCCCTAGGACTAACCGCGCTCTCTTGCTGGCCGGCCGCGGGTTTGCCGAGGCCGGTCGAGCCGACGACGCCCGGAAGTGGCTCTCCGCCGCCGTCGCAGCCGGTGGCCAGACCAGCCTCGACGCGGCCCACCGGCTGGCACTGCTGGAACTCGATGCCAAGCGGCCCGAGGCCGCGCTCGATGTAGCTACCAAGGCGGTCGCCGCCGCCGTCAGAAGTAAGTCCGCGGACGCCTCGAGTATCGCGGCCCTCGAGCTCGACCGAGCCGACTCGCTGTGGGCGATTCCCGCCCGCAAGGGCGAGGCGATTGTCGCCTTCACGGCCGTGGCCGATCGGTACCCCGGCACGCCCGCCGCCGGCCCGGCCACGTCGATGGCGGCACTTGCGCTCCTCCAGGCGGGCAAACCGGCCGACGCGCTATCGCGTGCCGACGCGTTTCTCGCCACGCATGCCGCGAAGGCCGCGGCCGCGGCGATCGACGACGTGCGGGCGATCCGGGCCGAGGCGCTGCTCGCTCTGGGCCAACACCCCGCCGCCGCCGCTGCCTACCGCGAACTCATCGCAGCCAGCCCTCAGGGCCCGAAGGCCCCCGCCTGGCAACTCCGCGAGGCGACGGCCCTGGCGGCAGCGGGTAGCTGGCAGCCGGCCCACACGCTCCTCGCGGCCGTCACGCCCAAGCTCACCGGTGGAGAGCAGGCCGAGGCAATGCTGCTCGACGCGACGGCGCTGGTGGAGCTCAAAGAGCCCAAGCCAGCAGCCGCCATTCTCGCAACGCTGAACACATCGCACCCGGGTTGGAACCGCCGTGACGAGGCGCTCCTGCTCGCCGTGCGGGCGCTCAAGGAGGCGGGCGACTCCACAGCGGCGCTGGCCACCGCCGAACGGCTCGCGAAAGAGTTTCCCTCGGGCACAACCGCCGACGTCGCCTGGTATCGCTTGGGCCAGCTCCGCCAGGAGGCCGGACAGCCCGATCAGGCGATCGCGGCTTTTGCGAAGTCGCTCGCGGCCAAGCCCGACGGCAGCCGTGCGGCCTGGGCCCTGCTCGCAACGGGCTGGTGCCACGAGGCCAAGGGCCGCTTGGCCGAGGCGATCGCTGCCTGGACGAGCCTCGTTGACAGGTTTCCCAAGTCGACGGCAGCCGCGGCAGCGCTCGTTGCCCGGGCCGACGCCCGCCAGCGGACGGGCGACTTCGCCGGCGGCCTGGCCGATCTCGAGCGGCTGCTCACCGAGGGGAGCGACCTCGCCACCAAGCTCGATGCCGCCGCCGTGGCCGAGGCCCGCTTCCTGCAAGGGCTCTGCCTCGCCGGCCAGGAAAAGCATGCCCAAGCAGCGGCCACATTTCGCAGACTGCTCGCCGACACGCCAGATTTCCCGGCGGCCGACCGGGCGGTGTTCGAGATGGGCACGGCACTGGCTGCCGCGGGCAAGCCCGACGAGGCCGCGGCCGCCTTCGGCGAGCTTGTGAAGCGATACCCGACGAGCAGTTATGCCGCCGACGCCTGGCTCGAGATCGCCGAACGCCGCTGGGCGGCCGACGAGTGGGGGGCGGCCGCCGACGCCTACCGCACAACGATCACCGCCGGCGGCAAGGATCCTGAACTCGCGGCCCTGGTCGAGCAGGCCCGGCACAAGCTCGGCTGGACCCACGTGATGCGGAAGGAACCGGCCGCCGCGGCCGAAGCGTTCAGAGCGCAGCTCGCTTCCGCCCCCGACGGGCCGCTCGCCGTCGACGCGGCCGCCCTCCTCGGCGACGCGCTCGTCTCGCTCGGGAAGGAGGCCGAGGCCGCCCAGGCTTTCAAGCAGGCACTCGCCGATCCGACGAAGCTCTCCTCCGACGCCCTCCGCGGCCTGGCCTTCATCCGCGCGTCCGAGGGGGCCGCCGCCCGCGAAGCCTGGGAGGAAAGCCTCGCCATCGCCGAGGCGTTTCTTGCTGCCTCTCCCGATTCCCCCCGCGGTTCAGAGGCCCGCTACGCCGCCGCCTGGGCCCGGCAAAACCTGGGCCGGCTCGACGAGGCGCTCGCCGGCTACTGCAGCCTCGCCGAGGGCCCGCGGACGGAACTCGCCGCCCGCGCCCGACTCATGGAGGGAGAGGTGCTCTTCGAGCAGGGGAATCACAAGGAGGCGATCAAGTCGTTCTTCAAGACGGCCTATGGGTTTGGCGAGCAGAACGCCCCGGCGGCCTTCCACCCTTGGCAGGCGCAGGCCACCTTCGAGGCGGCCCGCTGCTTCGAGGTGCTCGGCCAGCAGGAGCAGGCCCGCACGCTCTACGCCGAGCTTGTCGAACGGTATCCAACGAGCGAGCACGTGCCGGCCGCGCGGAAGCGGCTCGACGCGCTCGGCACTCCGACGGCAGTCACGGGAGCGAAATCATGAGCGGCCTCGAACGCATCCAGACACTCTGGCAACTCTTCCTGGCCGGCGGCCTCCTGATGTGGCCGATCGTGGTGATGTCGCTCGTCGTCGTCACGTTCGGGATCGAGCGGCTGGTGGCGCTGCGGCGGCGGAAGATCGTGCCACCGGAGCTCCGCCGCGAGCTGGCCACGCTCGAGGAGGGCCGCTTCGACCCCCGGACCGCCTACCGCGTCTGCCAGGAGCATCCCTCGGTGGCCGGCCGCGTCGTGCAGGCGCTGCTCGAGAAGATCGGCCGCCCGCTGCCGGAAATGGAGCGGGCTGTCGAGGTGGCCAAGGAACGGGAAGCCTCCCGGCTGTACGCGAACATCCGCCCGATCAGCCTGGCCGTCTCCGTCACGCCGCTTTTGGGCCTGTTGGGGACGGTGCAGGGGATGATCATGGCCTTCATGAAGACGGCGAGCCCCGAGGCCGGCGCGAACCGGGCGACGGAACTGGCCGGGGGCATCTATGTAGCGCTGATCACCACCTTCGCCGGGCTGTGCGTGGCGATTCCCGCCTCGATGATCGCCCACTTCCTCGAAGGGCGGATCCTCAAGGGATTCGGCGAGGTTGACGAGGTGGTTGACGGCGTGCTCCCGAAGCTCGAGAAGTTTGAGGGCAAGGGACGCGTCACGCCGGCCCAACTGGCCGCGGCACCGCCAGCCGCCGCGGCCCGCCCCGCCCCGCCCCCACAGCCCGCCGGGGTCCGGCCATGAGCGTCACGATCGACAAGGGGCGGCTCGGCAAGGGGCTCGAGATGACGCCCATGATCGACATCGTGTTCCTGCTGATGATCTTTTTTCTCGTGGCGAGCAAGCTCGACGAGGCCGACCGGGCCATCGACGTCGTGCTCCCGCAGGCGGCCGCCGCCAAGCCGCTCACAACGCGGCCGCGGGAGTTCGTGATCAACATCGATCGGGCCGGCAACTACTTCGCCGGCGCTCGGCCGGTGCGGCTCGAGGAACTCCAGGACCTGCTCGTGCAGACGGCAGCCGACAATCCCGCCCGGCAGACAGTGGTCGTGCGGGCCGACGAGGAGGTGGCCCACAAGTTCGTGGTGGCGGCGATGGACGCCTGCGTGCAGGCCGGGATCGACGACTACCAGGTGCAGGCTGCCAGCGACGATTGATTGACTGGACGGAGCGTAGCGTTTCGTTGGGCACCGATGAACAATGACCCGATAGATAGCGGCGGCTCCTACCGGTGGCGGCTGGCCCGCGCGGCTGCGGCAAGCATGGCGCTGCACATGCTCATCTTCGGCGGGCTGTCTGTTTCGCGGCTCGAACTTGCTTCAAAGCAGCCCGACGAGCCCGAGGCCCGTGCGGCCAAGATCCCCAAGCGGGCCGCCGACTTCCGGCTCCAGGTTCCCCGGTCCGCCTCGACCGAAAAGCCCGCGCACGAGCGTCCCCTTTCCATCTCCCTGCCGGCGGCGGCCGCGAAAGAGTCGGTGTTACGGGAGCGGCCGGCTGAGCGGAGCGTTGCCGAGCGTCGCGACGCCCCGCCAGATATGGAGCAGCCCCCGCAGGCATCCGAGCTCAGGTTTGAGCGGTCACGTTCCGAGGAGCCACCGGCCCCTTCGGAACCGCGTGCCACGCCCGAGCGGCGTGCCGAAACGACGCCTGCCCAGGCCGCCGCCACAGCAGACACGACTGACATCAATACCATGGCAGCCGCGACAGCCGAGGCCGGGGCAACACCTGCAGTGACGCCGGCGGCCACGCAGGCTCGCGAGCGGGCCGCCGCTGGTCCAGTGGCGGCCCGCTGGCGGCCGCGGGAGGTGACGCTCCTCGAGAAACTCACTGCCCGAACTCCCGACGCCGAGTCGCTTGCTGTCCGTCCCGCCGCCGAATCCCCCGCACAAGAGCGACCGACAAACCTCGCGCGGCAGTCTGCCGCCACGCCTGCGGCAACGACCGCCGCGCGGGCCGAGTCGATCGCCGCAGCTGCGACGGCAGCAGCGGCCCCGGCACTAGCCGCCACGCCGGCAGAGCGGGAGGCGGCCCGGCGAAACGCATCGGCCCGAGCCACGGCGAACCGGTCTGCGGCCCAGGGCGTGGAGCCATCAGCTGCGGCTGCGGCTATCGCCCGCGCGACACTGCCGGCGGCGACCGTGACCCGTTCGGCGGGTTCCTCGGGCGCCTCGCAGGCCCGGCCGGCCGGCGGTGGCTCTCCCGCGCGGGCCTCGACGGCGATGGCAGGCCAGGCGGCCGACACTGCGGCAACTGTCGCTGTCGCTCCTGCCACGAGCTCGACGTCGGCAGGCCAAGCGGCACCAGCACCGAGTGCACTCGCCACCGCGGGCGGCGGTGCGGGGAGCCGCAGCCCACGCTCCGTGACCGCCGGCGGCGGACCGCGGCAAGCCGGTGTGGCCGGCGCTGGCCGCGACGGTGATCCTGCCGCCGGTACCCTGGCCGGTCGCATCGCCGGCTCAGGCAGCAGTGCGGCCACGATCGGCGGCGGCCTTCGCGGCGGCCGTGACGGACTCACCGGCTCAGCCACCGGCTCAGCCACCGGCTCAGCCACCGGCCTGCAGTCGCCGGGCCGAGATGGCCGCGGGTTCGCGACCGAATCGTCGGGCACGGTGGCGGCCTTGACCGGTCTGGCGGGCTCGGCCGGCGGCGACACGGGAAGCGGCACGGGAACTGGCGGCGAGGGAAGCGACGCTGGCCCGGCGGGAGCAGCAACCGGTAGCGGCCTGATGCCGGCTGCCATCAATCGCGGCCGGCGGGCGGGCGGCCGTTCGGCGTTGGCGCCGAGCCGTGGAGCTGGCGGCGGCATGGCAGACAATAGCGGTGATGGCGAAGGCCTTTCGATCTCGCCGGCCGACCTCGCCACGCTCGCCGCAACAGGCCGCGACCGCATCGGCCTGCCGACCGGGGCCCCCGGCCCCCGCTCCCCTGAGCGGATCGCGGCCGCGGCTCTGCCCGCCGACGGCAGAGTCCGCGACGTCGCCGAAGCGTTCGCCGGCAGGAGCGGCGGCTCAGGCGAGCCAGCCGGCGGGATCACCGACCGCGAGGCACTCGACCGGGCCCGGGCGATGGTCGACCGCGGGCTTGAGTTCCTGTCCCGCTCACAACTGGCCGACGGCCGCTGGCGACTCACCGAGTTTGCCGGCGTCACTCCCGCCGACGTTCCCAAGCTCGATAGCGACACCGCGGCCACCGGCCTGGCGCTCCTCTGCTTCCTGGGCGCCGGCCACGACCACTTCTCCGGCCCCCACCGCGATACCGTCCGGCGCGGCCTCGAGTTTCTGATCTCGGTTCAGAAGCCCGACGGCGATCTCTTCCTCCCGGCCGACGACCTGTCGAACTCCTGCAGTTGGCTCTACAGCCACGGCATCGCCTCGATCGCCGTCTGCGAG
Organism: Pirellulales bacterium; assembly: GCA_040880915.1. Classification (GTDB taxonomy): domain Bacteria; phylum Planctomycetota; class Planctomycetia; order Pirellulales; family UBA1268; genus QWPN01. The sequence goes on along the minus strand of JBBEEF010000243.1, from coordinate 907 downwards.
GCGGTCGGGATGACCGGCGACCCACTCGTGAGGCCGGCCGCCGAGAAGGCCTGCCGGTTCATCGCGACGAGCCGCCACCCCACGCTGGGCGGCTGGCGATACATCCCCCGCACCGACGCCGACCTCTCGGTGAGCGGCTGGATGCTCGTGGCCCTGCGGGCCGGAGACCTGGCGGGCGTGAAGACCGACCCCGCGGCGCTTGGGGGGGTGCGGACGCTCCTGGCCGCCTCGTCGTCGCCGAGCGACCCCACGCGGTTTGCCTACAACGCCCGCAAGGCCGACCAGCGGCGGACCGACCTCTCCGTGGCCTGCATGACCGCCGTGGGTGGGCTGATGCGGCTGCACACGGGCGCGGCGGCCGACGATCCCAGTGTCGTCGCCCCAGCGAAGCTACTCGCCGGATTTCCTCCCGCCTACGGCACGCGAAGCCAGCGGGTCCGCGACTCCTATCTCTGGTATTACGCTTCGCAGGTGCTCGTTCACACTGGCGGCCCCGACTGGCCGATTTGGTATGGGAGCCTCGTAGACACGCTTGAAAAACCGCAGCGCCGCGACGGACCGCTCGCCGGCAGCTGGGATGCGACCGGTGAGGTGCCCGATCGCTGGGGTGAATACGGCGGCCGCATGTATGTGACGACGCTTCACATCCTGGCGCTCGAAGTGCCCTGGCGACACCTCCCCACGTACGCCACCGCTCCATCCCGCTAGCGATTCCGTTCGCAGCGCATGCCGCCCCCGGATATTCGACACCGCTTGGGCCTGGCTGGGTCCGATGGTGCGGCACGTCACAGTCCCCCAGCTTGCGCTGGGGGCTTCTCTATCCGCCCACGCCGTGCCAAACAGGATTACCACCCCTGCCCTTCGCGGACTCCTAGCTGAGGCCAGCCCCTGCCTCATACAAGCCCCG
>JBBEEF010000242.1:0-9810 GCA_040880915.1 Pirellulales bacterium | reverse complement strand
CATGTGTTGGGCCGGCTGCCGGAGCCAGAATCCGCCCACAGATTCTGCTGAGGAGCCCAAAAAAACGACCCCTGGGCGGGTTCGGGACGTAACGTCTGTGACGGAACGGCAGCCGGCCGGCAGGTCGGGGACTCCGCCGACGGCCGCCATGGCCTCGGCCCAACCGGAAAATTCCCGGTTTTTTGCCTGCCGACCGCCCGGTCAGGAAAAATGACCAAAGATTGCAGGTTGCCGGGGTTCCACCGTCCCCAGGACCGTCCGCGCGGAGATTCATGAACAACCCACCCCTTTCCACCGCCGGAAGCCCTCGTCGGCCGGCCGGCCCGCCCCCTGGGCGGCGACGCTGGCCTGCCTGGCTTGCCGTCGCCTCGCTGGCGGCCCTCGCGGGAGCGGGCTGGCTGCTCCTCGACCGCCTGCTCGTCGATCGCCGGCCGATCGTCGTGGGCATTCTCCACTCGCAGACCGGGCCGATGGCGGTCAGCGAGCGGTCGATGATCGACGCCGAGGTGCTCGCGCTCGAGCAGATCAACCGTGCGGGGGGCCTGCTCGGCCGGCCTGTTCGCTGGGTGATCGCCGACGGCGCCTCCGACTGGCCGACCTTCGCCCGCGAGGCTGAACGGCTCATCAAGCAACAGCAGGCTGTCGTCATTTTCGGCTGCTGGACGAGCGCGTGTCGCAAGGGAGTGCTGCCGGTTGTCGAGGCCGCCGACCATCTGCTCGTCTACCCGATGGCCTATGAGGGGCTCGAGCAGTCGCCCAACATCGTCTACACCGGAGCCGCTCCTAACCAGCAGATCACGCCGGCGGTGCAGTGGTGTCTCGACGCCCTCAAGGCCCGCCGCTTCTTTCTCGTGGGATCCGACTACATCTGGCCGCGGTGCGTCAACGAGATCGTCAGGGATCAGCTCACCAGCCTGGGGGCGGAACTCGCCGGCGAGGCGTATGTGCCCTTCGGCTCCACCGATCTTGCGGCCGCCGCGGCGGCGATCGCGGCGGCGAAGCCCGACGTGATCCTCTCGAGCGTGGTGGGGGATTCGGCGATTCCCTTCGCCCGCGCGGTCCGGGCCGCCGGCCTCGACCCGGCCACGACGCCGATCGTGACCTTCGCCATCGGCGAGAACGAACTCCGAGGTGACGCGGCGGCCGACATGGCCGGCCACTACGCCGCCTGGAACTACTTCCAGAGCTTGGATCGGCCGCAAAACAAAGCCTTCGTGCGGGCCTTCCAGACACGCTATGGCGCCGACCGCACGACGTCCGATCCGATGGTGGCAGCCTACAATAGCGTGCTCCTGTGGGCCCAGGCGGTGAGAGAGGCGGGCACCGCCGACGTCCGCCAGGTGCGGGCCTCGCTCCGGCACCAGAGCCTCGATGCCCCGGAGGGAATCATCGCGGTCGATCCCGAAACGCAGCACACCTGGCGGCCGGTCTACATCGGGCAAATCCGCACCGATGGCCAGGTCGACGTGGTCTGGACGAGCCGCACTGCGGTCCGGCCGATGCCCTTCCCAATCTCCCGATCGCGGACCGAATGGGAAGCGTTCGTGCAGGGCTTGTATCGTGGATGGGGCGGCCGCTGGATGGCCCCGACCGACCGGGAGGCCGCGCCCGCCGCGGGATACCCTCGATGATGAACGATCTCTCCGCCGGCACCACCATGCCAGGCATGCCAGGCATGCCAGCCATGCGCCGCTCGATCGCCGGCCGCCTGCTGTTCTGGTTTCTCGTGATCGCGCTGATCCCCTGCGCGATTCTCACCGCGATCACCGCCCGAATCGCGTCGTCGGCGCTCGAGAAGTCGGTCCGCGAAACGCTCGTGCAGACGGCCGCCGGCAAGGCCGGCGAACTCGAGGCCTACGCCGGTGAGCGGGTCCGCGATGCGGCCGCCCTGGCCCGCGGCCCGACGATCGTCAAGGCGGTTCGCGACCTTACCCAGGCGGCGAGCGCGGCCCCGACACCAGACGACCTGCCAGCACGGCTGCGGGCCGCGGCCAGCCCGGACGCTTCCTACCTGGCGTACGCGGCCAAGGCATTCGGGTACGACGACCTCTTGCTGATCGATGTGGCCGGGCGGGTTCTGTACGCGGTCGAGGGGGGAATTCTGCCGGGCACGTCGCTGGCCTCGGGCCCGCTATCGACCTCGGAACTCGCAGTCGGCTTCGACCGTGCGAAAACCCTGCTCCAGTCGGACTTCGGCGGCTTCCAGACCTATGGCACTGCCGGCCAGCCGCTCGCTTTCGTGACCTGCCCGGTGTTTGACGAGGGCCGTCTGGCTGGCGTGCTCGCCCTTGGTCTCGGGCCGCAGCGGGTCTGGCAGACGCTCTCCGACCTGACGGGGCTCGGCGAGACCGGCGAGATCGTGGCCGGCCAGCTTTCCGGCGATTCGGTGCTCGTCACCACGCCGCTCCGACATGCCGACAATGCCGCCTTCCGGCTGCGGATCCCGCTCGACGCCGATCGGGGCCGGGGCCTGCTCGAGGCGGCCAACGGCACCCGCGGCTACGGCATGCTCACCGACTACCGGGACCGCGAGGCGGTCGCCGCCTGGTGCTACCTGCCAAGCTTCCGCTGGGGGCTGGTCGTCAAGCAGGACGCGGCCGAGGCGTACGGCCTGGTCCGATTCCAGCGGTCCGCGATCATCGGCCTGTCGCTGGCCACGATCCTCGGCGTGACGCTTGCGGCCCTCGTGGTCGCCCGCACGATCTCGAGCCCCGTCCGGACGGCGATGGCGGTTGCCCGCCAGGTGGCCGGGGGCGACCTGCGGGCCACCGTTGACGTGACGAGCGACGACGAGACGGGCGCCCTGCTCGAGGCAATCCAGACCATGACCGGCGACCTGCGGGGCCTGATCGGCCGGATCCAACGGTCCAGTGTGGCCCTCATGAGCACGGCCACCGCGATCCAGGCAACCGCCAGCGAGCAGCAGCAGGTGATGGCCGATTACGGGGCCTCGACGAGCCAGGCGGTGGCGGCCGTGAAGCAGATTTCGGTCACCAGCCAGGAACTCGTGCGGACGATGACCGAGGTCAACGACATGGCCGGCCGCACCGGCAGCATGGCGGCCGAGAGCCGGGCCGATCTGGCGGGCATGGACGGCACGATGCGGACCCTCGCCGAGAGCACCTCCTCGTTCGGTGCCAAGCTCGCCACGATCAGCGAGCGGGCAGCCAACATCAACCTCGCCGTCACCACGATCACGAAGGTGGCCGACCAGACAAACCTGCTTTCGATCAACGCCGCGATCGAGGCTGAGAAGGCGGGAGAATACGGCCTCGGCTTCCTCGTCGTGGCCCGTGAGATCCGTCGCCTCGCCGACCAGACAGCCGTCGCCTCGCTCGACATCGAGCGGATGGTCAAAGAGATGCAGTATGCCGTCTCGGCTGGCGTGATGGAGATGGACAAGTTTGCCGAGCAGGTGCGGGTGGGTGTGGGCGAGATCGGCGCCGTGTCGGCCAAGCTCGGGGAGATCATCGAGGCGGTCGAGGGCATCTCGGGCCGGTTCGGCCAGGTCACGGAGGGGATGCGGGCCCAGTCGCAGGGAGCCGAGCAGATCCGCGAGGCGATGGTGCGGCTCGCGGAGGGCGCCTCCCGCACGGCCGGTGCCCTCGATGAATTCAACGGGGCCACCGTGCATCTGCGGGAGGCGGTCGGAGACCTCAAGGAGGAGGTGTCGCGGTTCACCATCTGACGCGGCCGGCCGGCCGCGGCGGGGGGGCCCGACCCAGCGACCATGCAATTGCTCACCTTCGGCGTCGGCGGCGAACCCTACGCGATCGAGTCGCGGCGCGTGGTCGAGGTCCTGCCGCTCGTGCCCGCTCGCAGCCTGCCCCAACTGCCCGACTATCTGCTCGGCCTGTTCACCTACCGCGGCAGCCTGGTGCCGCTCGTCGAACTCGGCCGTCGCCTCGGCGTCGGTCCGGCCGTCAAGCGGCTCAGCACGCGAGTGATCGTGGTGGCACTCGAGGGGGGCCACAGGCTCGGCCTGGTGGCCGAGAACGTGATCGTGATCCGGGCGGTTGACGAGGCGGCCGCCGCCGTGCCGCCCCTTGAGCTCGACGCCGCCCCTTACCTCGGCCGGGTTCTGCGGCTCGGCGGCGAGACGGTGCAGCTGCTCGACGTCGATCGGCTGCTGCCGGCAGACCTCCATGCCGGACTATTTCCCGCTGCGGCCGGAAGGAGCAGCCGATGAACGCGACGCCCCGAACCCGCGACATCGACGACCTGCTCGAGGAGTGGCTCGGCCTGGACGTCAGCACCGTCGGCACCGCCGCCGTCGATCGGGCCGTACGCGAGCGGCTGAAGGCCACGGGCCTCATTGATCCGGCCGCCTATGCCCGCAAAGCCCGGGGCGACACGGCCGAACGCGACCTGCTCGTCGAGGGGGTGATCGTCGCGGAGAGCTGGTTCTTCCGGGACCGGCAGGTGTTCGAATTTGTCGCCGACGTCGCGGCCACCCGGGCCGCGGTGCCAGGCCGGCGTCCGGTCCGGATCCTCTGCGCCCCAAGCGCCTCGGGCGAGGAGCCCTACTCGCTGGCGATGGCCCTTTTTGATGCCGGACTGACGTCGGAACAATTCGCGATCGACGCAATCGACATCAGCCGCCGATCGCTGGCACGGGCCGCGGCGGGGCGTTATTCAGCCAACGCCTTCCGCAACGCCGATCTCGCCTTTCGCGACCGCTGGTTCGCCGCCGAGGCGGGGCAGGCGGTGCTCGACCGCCGGATTCGCGACCAGGTGCGTTTTGCCTGGGCCAATCTCCTCGATCCGGTGTTCGCAGACGGCCGCGAGCCCTACGACGTCGTGTTCTGTCGCAACCTGCTGATCTACCTCACGCTCGCGGCCCGCCGGCAGGTGGAGCGGCAGATCGACCGGCTCCTGCTGCCCGACGGGCTTGTTGTGCTCGGGGCGGCCGAGCCGCCGATCATGCAGGGCGACTGGATTCCCGCCGGCAGCGCGTCGCTGTTCACGCTGCACCGCGGCGTGCATGCCCCGGCCCCGCCGGCCCGGCCCGTGGCCAAGCGGCCGCGGCCCACGACCTTACCGCGGGCAGCCCCGCCACTAAGCCCGCAACGGCAGGCTGCGGCTGCGGATCTGCTACCTGAGGACGCGGCAGCAGACCTCGAGCGGGTTCTCGCCGAGGCCGGCCGGCTGGCCAACGCCGGCCGCCTCGCCGACGCCCTCACCCACTGCGAGCAGAGCCGGCCGCTCGTGCCGCCGTCCCCCGAGCTCTTCTTCCTCATGGGCATGCTCCACCAGTCGGCCGGCGACCTCGACCGGGCGGAGGGCTGCTTCCACAAGACCCTCTACCTCGACGGGGGCCACGAAGAGGCTCTGCTCGCCCTCGCGCTCGTGGCCCGGCAGCGGGGTGACCTCGCGATGGCGGAGCAGTATCGGCAGTCGGCCGCCCGCGCTCTGGCACGCAAGGAGGAGACGCGATGATCGACCATGCGTCGACCGCCGGCGGAGCGGTGGAACAGCCGATGCCCGAATGCTGGCGGGTGGTCGGCGTGTCTGGCGACCGCAGCTGCCCGGAGCTCGAGCGGTTCATCCACTGCCGCAACTGCCCGGTGCTCGCCGAGGCGGCCCGAAGCTTTTTTGACCGGGAGGCCCCGCCGGGCTACCTCGAATCCTGGCGGACTGTTCTCGAGGAGCCGGAAGCCCCGCCCGACGCCGATGCGGCGAGCCTGCTCGTCTTTCGGGTCGACAAGGAGTGGCTCGCATTGCCGGCCACGGCGCTCGTCGAGGTGACGCCGATCCGCCGGCTCCACGCGGTGCCGCACCGGGCGGGCACGCCGCTGGCGGGCCTCGTCAACATCCGCGGCCAACTCCAGCTCTGTCTCTCGCTCCACGCGGTGCTCGGGCTGGCGGGCGGCCCAACCGGCCCGGAACGCGGGCTGCAGGGAACCCCGGCGGAGACGGCCATGGCCGGCGGACGAGAGCCGAGTCGGGCAGGTTTCGCACCGTCCCCGCTCCCCGAGCCCCCACGGACCACGCCTGAGAGCATCCGCCAGGGGCCGAGCGTCGCCGAGGGAGTGCCACGACTGCTCGTCATCGAGCGCCGACGGGCCCGGATAACAGACCGCTGGGTGCTCGGGGTAGACGACGTGGCGGGCGTGCACCGCGTGCCGCGGTCTACCCTCCGGGCAGTTCCCGCGACGGTGGGCCAGGCTGCCGCCCGCTGCTCGGCGGCGCTCTTCGACTGGGAGGAGCGGACCGTAGCTGTGCTCGACGAGGATCGGCTGTTCGAAGCCCTCGCCCGGGCGGTCGAGTCGTGAGCGGAGGCAACGATGGCTGACGACCTGAGCGGGTTCTCGATGCTCGAGCTGTTTCGCCTCGAGGCGGAAGGCCAGGTGGCCGTGCTCTCGGCGGGCGTGCTCGCGATCGAGGAACTGGAGAAGTCGCCCGAGACGATCGAGGCGATGATGCGGGCGGCCCACTCGCTCAAGGGAGCGGCCCGGATTGTCGGGATCGACCCGGCAGTCCGGGTGGCCCACGCGCTGGAAGACGTGTTTGTGGCCGCCGGTAAGGGCAGCCTGCGGGTCCGTCCCGAACACGCCGACGTGCTCCTGGCCGCAATCGATTTTCTCGGTGGGATCGCCACTGCCGACGACGCGGCTGCGGCCGATTCCCCCTGGGGCGGCCAGGCCGAGGCGGTCGTAGCGCGGCTGGAGGCAGTCGCAACGGCGGGGCATGCCGCAGGGCAGGAGACAGGCACACCCGTTGCTCTGCCAGAGCACCCTCACCCCAGCTCTCTTCCGGAGGAAGAGGGAGGAGGGCCTCACCCCGGCCCGCTGCCGCAGGATGCCGCAGGAGGTGAGAAGCGGCAGCCCGGCGAGGCAGCCGACCGGGTCGTTCGGGTCTCGGCGGAGAGCCTCACGCGGCTGGTCGGCCTCGCCGGAGAGGCGCTCGTCGAGACACGGCAGATGCGGCCCTTCGTCGACACGCTTGTGCACCTGCGGGCGGCCGAGGTCGATCTCTGCGACTCGCTCGCGACACTCGACGACACGCTCGAAGCGGGGGAAGCCGGGCCTCCCGACCGGCTCGCGCGGGCCGTCGCGGCGATCCGCGGGCGGGCCGACGCCGCCCTGGCCGCGCTCACCCGTCACGTCGAGGAATTCGAAAGCTTCGCCCGGCGAAACGAGGATCTCTCCAACCGCCTCCACCACGAGGTGATCACGAGCCGGATGCGGCCCCTGGCCGACGGCATCCGCGGCTTCCCGCGGCTCGTCCGCGACCTGGCTCGCGGGCTCGGCAAGCAGATCCGGTTCGAGGTCGTCGGCGACCAGACCGGCGTAGACCGCGACATCCTCGACAAGCTCGAAGCCCCGCTCTCCCACCTGATCCGCAACGCAATCGATCACGGGATCGAGGACCCCGCCACCCGCACCGCCGCCGGCAAGGTGGCAACGGGCACGATCCGGCTCGAGGCCCGCCACCGGGCCGGGATGCTCCATCTCACGCTCACCGACGATGGCCGCGGCGTCGATGTCGAACAGCTCCGGACCCGGGCGGTCGGCCGCGGGCTCGTGGCCGCGGCGGTGGCCGGCCAGCTCGGTGAGCTCGAGCTGCTCGAGTTCCTCTTTCTTCCCGGCTTCTCGACCAAGGCAGAGGTCAGCGAGATCTCCGGCCGGGGTGTGGGCCTCGACGTTGTGCAGAGCATGGTCAAGGGGGTCGGCGGCAGTGTGCGGGTGGCCACGCAGCCGGGCGTCCGGACGGTGTTCACGCTCCAATTGCCGATCACGATGTCGGTGATCCGAGCGCTCCTCGTGCGGATCGCGGGGGAGCCCTATGCCTTCCCCCTGACGCGAATCGACCACATTCTTCCGGTGCCCCACGGCCGGATCCGCACGGTGGAGGGGCGGCAATACTTCGACCACGACGGCACCGCGATCGGCCTCGTGCAGGCGGGGCAGATTCTCGACCTGCCCGCCCCGCCCCCCGCCGACCCGATGCCGGTGGTGGTGGTCAGCGATCGCGGCCAGCAATTCGGAATGATCGTTGACGCGTTCTTGGGCGAGCGGGACCTCGAGGTGCGGCCGCTCGACCTCCGCCTGGGAAAGGTGCCCGACATCTCGAGCGCCTCGTTGCTGGAAAATGGCGACCCGGTGCTCATCGTGGACGTCGAAGACCTCGTGCGGAACATCGACAACGTTCTGGCCGGCCGGCGGCTGTCGCGGGTGGAGTTCGAACAGCTTGCCGAGGAGATCCGGCCCCGCAAGCGGATTCTCGTGGTGGACGACTCGATCACCGTGCGGGAGCTCGAGCGGCAGCTCCTCCAGTCTCGCGGCTACGCGGTGGACGTGGCAGTGGACGGCATGGACGGCTGGAACGCCGTCCGCGGCACCCCCTACGACCTCGTCGTGACCGACGTCGACATGCCGCGAATGGACGGCATCGGGCTGGTCTCGCTGATCAAGGCCGACCCCGTGCGGCGTGAGATCCCAGTCGTGATCGTATCCTATAAGGATCGTGAGGAGGACCGGCTTCGGGGGCTCGACGCGGGCGCCAACCGCTACCTCACGAAGAGCAGCTTCCACGACGAGACCTTCGTGGATACGATCATCGACCTGATCGGCGAGGCATGAGATGCGGATCGCGATCGTCAACGACATGCGGGCAGCCGGCGAAGCGCTGCGGCGGGTGGTGGAGAGCCTGCCCGGCCACGAGCTGGCCTGGACCGCTGCCGACGGGGTCGAGGCTGTCGCCAAGGCGCGGCAGAACCGCCCCGACCTGATCCTGATGGACCTCCTCATGCCGCACCTCGATGGGGCGGAGGCCACCCGACAGATCATGGCAGCGACGCCCTGTGCGATCCTGGTCGTGACCGCGACGGTGAGCGGCAATATCTCGCTCGTCTACGAGGCGATGGGTCATGGAGCGCTTGACGCGGTCGACACGCCGATCCTCGGCCCGCGCGGCGAGGTGAGTGGCGCAGGCGCGCTCGCGGAGAAAATCGGCATGATCGCCAAGCTCGTGGGAGCGTCGCCGCACCCGCCGCGGCCCCGGCCGGCGACCACGGGGACACCGCGGCTGGTTGTTGTCGGTGCGTCGACGGGTGGCCCCAAGGCGCTCTGCGAGTTGCTTCTGCCTCTGCCCCACGACTGGAACGTGGCGGTCATTGTGATCCAACACGTCGACGTGGCCTTCGCGGCCGGGCTGGCCACCTGGCTCGCCGACCGTACCGGCCGCCGCGTCCGCGTGGCCGGGCAGGGTGACGTGCCCGTGGCGGGCGATGTGGTGATCGCCGGCACCAACGACCATCTCGTGCTCGCCGCCAACCGCTCGCTCGAATACCGGGCCGAGCCGCGGCAGATATTCTTCCGGCCGAGCGTCGACGTGTTTTTCGAGAGCGTGGCCGCCCATTGGCCGAAGCCGGGGGTCGCGGCCCTGCTCACGGGGATGGGCAGGGACGGTGCCGCAGGGCTCCTGGCACTCCGCCGCAAGGGCTGGCACACGCTCGCCCAGGACGAGTCCACGAGCATCGTGTGGAGCATGCCCAAGGCCGCGATCGACGCGGGTGCCGCGTGCGAAGTCCTGCCGATCGAGCGGATCCCGGCCGCGATCATCGGCCAGTTCGTGGCGGGCTGACCCGCTGGGATAGTGAGGGTGTGCCGGGGGATTCTGATCCCGGTGCCGACTCCGGCGGCATGGCAAACGGGATGGCTTTTTGACCCGCCATCCCCGGGCTCGCGCCCCGGGGCTTTTATGAATCCGCTCGCTGGGATGGTGCGGGTGTGCCGCGGGATTCTGCCCCAATAAAATCGGGGTAGGGAGGCCCGATTGGATTCGGGCCCCCCTCCCGCCGAACCG
>JBBEEF010000241.1:0-1620 GCA_040880915.1 Pirellulales bacterium | reverse complement strand
GTCGGCGCCTACGTCGAGGCCGGGCGGATCCAATTCAACCAGACGGTGTTCTACGCCGACAAGACCCGCGGCGTCGCCGCCATCCCGGTCAGCCGCACGTTTGGGAGCATGGGCGTGGTCGGCGCCGGGTTCGGCATCAGCAGTTCGGACGCGGTGGCCGGCGTGCACTACACGCCCGCCACCGGCACCGTGAGCTGGGCCAACGGCCAAGCCAACTCCACCGTGCCGGTGACCTTGCTCGATGACGGCTTCCCCAAACTGTCACGCGGCTTCAGCACCGTGCTGTCGAATCCGACCGGCGGCGCCCTGCTGAGCACCCCGAGCACCTGCCGGACGGTGCTGGAAGACGGCACCGCCGTGTTGGCGCGGCCCTGGTCGGCGACAAGTTTCTCGGTCAATAACATCGCCACGACCATCGGCAAGCCGGTGACGGCCGAGGGTGTGCTCGGTACCTTGGTGGCCGGGGGACAGATCGTGGGCACCGGCGATGCCTGCTCGTTTGTTTACCAGGCGATTACCGGGGACGGGACGATCACCGCCCGCGTCCTCAGCCGGGAACCGGCCATTAGCGGTGCGCGCGTGGGGGTGATGGTTCGCAACGCCCTCACCAGCAACTCCGCCTTCGTCGCCCTGCTGGCCGAGGGTCTGGACAGCCAGGGATCGACCCTCCGGGCGCGCGCCACCGCCGGCGCGAGCATGAGCCTGGTCAAAACCGTCACCACGATGAAGCCGCCGTTTTGGGTGCGGCTGACGCGTGCCGGCAATGCGTTCACCGCCGAAGCCTCCACCGACGGCAGCGCGTGGACACTCTACGGCACGCAAACCGTTACGATGGACGCGACGACCTACTGGGGCATCTCCCATGCCGGTGCCGGTGCCGAGTTCCAGATGGCCCGGTACGACAATATCACGATTCAGAGACCGGGCATCGTCACCCCCGACGCGCCCACATCCCTGGGGATCACCGCCGCCGCGGCGGGCACGCTCGCCCTCAATTGGTCGGATACCGCCACCAACGAAACCGGGTTCCTCATCGAGATGAGCCGCGACAACGCCACCTGGTTCACCACCGGCACGGTCGATGCCGACGTCCTCACCTACACCAAGACCGGCCTCGCGCCGGACACCACGTATTTCTTCCGCGTCAGCGCCGTCAACTCCGCCGGCAGTTCCGCGCCCGTGGCCGGCAGCGGCCGGACATCGACGGCGCTTTCATCCTACGCCGTGACCTACAACGCGAACGGCGCCACCGGCGGCACCGCGCCGGGGGCGCAGGCCAAGATCCCGGGCGAAGCCCTGACCCTGGCAGCAAACACCGGCAGCCTGGTCCGCACCGACCACACCTTTGCGGGCTGGAATACCGCCGCCGACGGCAGCGGCACGAACTACGCCGCAGGTGCCAGCTACACCGCCGACGCCGCCCTGACCCTCCATGCCAGGTGGACGGCGAACACCTACGCCGTGACCTATAACGCCAACAGCGCCACCAGCGGCACCGCGCCGGCAGCGCAGTCCAAGATCCACGGCGCGGCGCTGACTCTGGCCGCGAACAGCGGCAGCCTGGTCAGGCCCGGCTATACCTTTGCGGGCTGGAACACCCAGGCCAACGGCAGCGGCACG
>JBBEEF010000240.1:0-10150 GCA_040880915.1 Pirellulales bacterium | reverse complement strand
TGTAGTTGGTGAAGTTGGTGCCCCCGTTGGTGGAGATACTCAGGCCCCCGTTGGTGGCGGCATACACCGTGCTGCCGTCGGCATACACCCCGAACACGGTGTTGCTACCCAGGTCGTTGGAGGTGGTGTAGTTGGTGAACGATGGTGTGGTGGCTGTGTTTCCGCTGAACCCGAGGCCACCGGTCCCACCGGTTCCGGCGTTACCCGCGTTGCCACCGGCCCCGTCGGTGCCGGCGGTTCCACCGGTACCGCTACCCGCCTTACCGCCGTTGCCGCCGTTACCGGCGTTGCCGCCTGCGCCGCCGTTGCCGCCAGCACTGCCAGCGTCACCATTCGCACCTGAATCGCCGGGGAGAGTTCCCGCTTTGCCGTTGAAGCCCGCCGCGCCATCGCCACCGGCGCCGCCCTTGCCGCCATTGCCGAGCGAGCCGCCATTGCCGCCCGCGCCGCCGTTGCCGCCACTGAGACCGTTGGTCACGGCGCTAAAACCCGCGCCGCCATTGCCGCCGTTGCCGAACGTGCCAGTGACCGCGGTGCCAGTCGAGCCGTTTGAGCCCGCGGTGCCGCCGGTCCCGCCAGTGCCGGCCTTGCCACCGGTGCCGCCAGAGCCCGTGGTGCCCGCATCGCCGCCATTGCCGCCCACGCCGCCGTCTGGTGTGGTGGTATCGCCGTCCGCACCATTGCCGCCGTTGCCGGGCGTGCCGGCGCTGCCACCATTGCCGCCGTCGCCGCCGCTGCCGTTGGCTCCGGCAGAGCCAGTGCCCGATGCCGCGCCACCATTGCCGCCGCTACCGCCCACGCCACCTGCGCCGCCGTTGCCGCCCGATTGGCCACTCCCGCCGGTCCCGCCAGCAGTGGTCGAATCAACGCCGTCCGCACCCGTGCCGCCGTTGCCGCCCGCGCCAGCATTGCCGCCCGCGCCGCCGTTGCCGGACAGCAAGCCGCCCAAGCCGCCCGCGCCGCCGTTGCCGCCGTTGCCGCCGGTTACGCCAGGATCAGAGGCATGCAAACCATTGCCGCCCGCGGCGCCATTGCCGCCGTTGCCCAGCAAGCCGCTCGTGCCCAGGGGGCCGGCTTTGCCCGGTGTAGCGGTGAACACGAACGTCGCCGTGCCGGCTTTGCCGCCCGCGCCGCCATTGCCGCCGACGCCACCGTTGCCGCCCGCGCCACCATTGCCGCCGTTGTCACCGGACGTGATCGCATCGGCGCCGGCGGCTCCGTTGCCACCGGTGCCGCCATTGCCGCCCACGCCGCCGGTTCCGCCGTTACCACCAAAGCCAAAGACTGAGCTGCCGTTGCCGCCGTTGCCGCCAGTGTCGGCGGTGCTGCCGGTGCCGCCGTCCGTGCCGGAGGCTCCTGCGGTAGCACCGTTGGTTCCAGCAATACCGGCCTTGCCAGCCACGCCTGCGCCACCGTTGCCGCCATTGCCGAGCAGCAGGCCGCCATTGCCGCCGTTGCCGCCGCTATCGGTGCCGCCTACGCCCCCTGTGGCGCCGTTGCCGCCGTTGCCACCGTTGCCGACCCAGCCGGCGTTTCCGCCGTTGCCGAGGCTTCCGCCGCTGCCACCATTGCCGTAGATAATGCCGCCGTTACCGCCGCTTTGGCCTGGGCTCGTGCCCGCGACGCCGTTGGCAAATAGCTGCCGACCCGACACTGACCCCACGCCGCCAGTCTGTGCAGCAGCAGGCGCAGCTACCTGGACCGCCCGGCCGAACTCCTGCATGCCGATCGTGATCGACACGCCGCCTACCGTCGCCGCGAACCGGCTTGCGTAGCCCTGTTGGTTGACCCACACGTCGACCAGAGTCGGAGTGTTGTCGATCGGTGGCAGCCGGACGCCGGCCAGGTTGTAGAGCGGCAAAAGCGCGACGAACGTCGAGAGCCCCATGTTCGTCTGATAACGCTGACCAAACGAATCGGCCCCGACAAACTGCGTGCCAACTGGGAACTCAAGCGACCGCAGCACATGCCTCGGCGTCAGGTCCGTGAGAATGGCGTTGGTAACCCTGACCGCCGGCTGCGTTGCCTGCGGAGAGGAACTCATCCGCACCCAAGGCAGGCCCGTCGTGCCCAGCGATCGACCGTCCACAAACGTAAAGCCGCCGGTCTGACGGAACTGCGTCCGCTGCACTGCCGCGGATGCGTCTGGCTGAATCTCAACGGTGCTCGTGACGAGTTGCCGCGCAAAGTCGAGCGCGCCTTGAGAGCTCATCAATACGCCATTGGCGTCGATCGAGACATCAAACGCATACCGCCCCACCTGCACGGCTCTCAAGGCGGCCAGCCCCACCGTGTCCGCGATAACCGTCAACCCCTGGGCCGTTGCGACGACGGGGGTGGCGTTTCTCAGGAGGAGATTCCCGACGTTCCCGAGCAGGTTATTACTGATCTGGTTGTTGCGGATGACCGAACCGGCCGAGGCACCGCTCGCCCCCACGCCGAAGCGGTTGTTGAACGTGATCACGTTGCCCGCACCGGCCGCCGAGCCACCAAGCGAGATCTGCTGGGCGCCAGTGAGCGTTACGCCGTTACCCGTGTTGGCGGTGAACGTGCTGCCCGTGATCGCCGTGCCGGTGTAGATGCCAGGGCCAGCCTGCAGGCCCACGCCGTTGCCGATGCTCGACACGCTTGTGACAAGAGAGTTCCGCGAGCCGCCTACGAATTGGATGCCCGCCCCGGAGAAGCCTGTGATCTCACGGGTCAGCGGCCCGGACGGCGGCAGGAAGACCACGCTATTGACGTTGCTATTGATCACAAGGCCGCTGGTGCCCGCGGCCGTGCCCGTGCCGTCGAGCTCGAAGCCGTCGGCAAACGCGACGCCCGCCGCCCGTGCGAGGGTCACACCACTGAGCGGCTCGTTGCCGCCGATGGCGCCGAGAAACGCAACCGGCCCGCCCGCCGAGACTGTCAGCCGCTGATCACCGTCTACCGTCGAGGCGAAGGTGATGACCTGGCCGGCAGTGACCGAGATCCCGCGGCTCTCGAGCGACACCGCCCCGCCGAAGGTCTGCGAGCCAGCCGGGCTCGTAACATTGGCCTGGAGAATGATGCCGAAGTCGATCGCCTGCCCCTGGGAGGCGAGGCTCACGGAGCCGGCCCCCTTGGCCGACACGGGGCTTGCGATCACGATCGCGTCGCTTGCGCCTGTGCCGGTATCGATGCTCAGGCTCTGGGCTGCCGCGCCTTTGGTCACGGCGGCGAGGTTCACACCCGCCTTACCGATCACCACACGATCGGTGCCGGTGCTACCGACCACGGAGATGCCCGCAAACGTTTTCAAGGTCTTGAGGTCGACCGAAATCGTGTCGGTGGCCGGATCGATCGTGACCCCAGTGATCGGTGCGGCTAAAGAGAGCGTTCCCGCACTGGCGGCGGTGATCGAAAGCACGCGGGTCTTCGAGGCAAAGGTCGTGCTCAGGTCCGTGATCGCCGTTCCGGCCGAGTCGAGCGTGAGCACCAACTGGTTGGCCACAAGGCTCACCACGATGTCGTCGGCCGCCAGCATCGCGCGAGCTTCAAGCGGCCCAAAGCCGCCCAGGCTGGCGAAGGATCGCGAGCTGCGAACACCGTCAGATCCCGCCTGGAACACCCCTCGGCTCCGCCCGCCGCGGCAGCGAAATATCCTGGCCGAACGGGAAAAGAGCGCTCTCAACAACGGGGACCGTCCAAATAGAATCCGTCCAATCAGCAATCGCCCGAAGTGAAATCGCATCAGCACCTCTGGGAGAGAATCTAGGCAGACTTTGCCGGCGGACTCCCTGCCCATCCAAGGAAACGACCCGCCCGACAGTTATCGGCAGCCTAGTTCCTGGCGGCCAGCGGTGCAAAAATTGGGGTAACTGACGGTATTCGAAGGCGGTTTGGGGAGAGTAGTCTGCTGGCCCATGTCAACTCGGAAACCGCCATGAACGTTGATCCGCTTGCCGATGTCGTTGCCGACCAGTACCAGAAATGGAGATACCCAGAGCCAATCCTCGACCTCCCGGGCTGGCTCGCTGGCAACTGGCAGTGGTTCGACCCGAGTCACGCGCACCGGCTGTTCTGGCCCGACCGGAACGTCAGGCCCGATCTCGACATCCTGGTCGCCGGCTGCGGCACCAACCAGGCCGCCGTGTTCGCCTTCACGAACCCCGGGGCGAACGTCGTGGCGATCGACGTCAGCCAGCCCTCGCTCGACCACCACCGCTTCCTGCAGGAGAAGTACGGACTCCGGAATCTGGAACTGCACCTGCTTCCCATCGAAGCCGCGGGCACGCTCGGCCGCAGCTTCGATCTCATCGTCTCGACCGGCGTTCTCCATCACATGAGCGACCCTCAGATGGGCATGCGGGCCCTTGCCGGCTGCCTGCGGCCCGACGGCGTGATCGCGATCATGCTCTACGCCCGATACGGGCGGATCGGCGTCGAGATCATGCAGTCGGTATTTCGCGACCTAGGCCTTGAGCAGAACGAAGCCTCGCTCGTGACCGTCAAGGAGGGGATCGCCCTTTTGCCGCAGGAGCATCCGCTTCGGAGCTACCTCGCGCTCGCCCCGGATCTGCGGTTCGACGCGGGGCTCGTAGACACGTTCCTGCACGGCCGCGACCGCAGCTACACGGTCGACGACTGCCTCGAACTCGTCGCCTCCGCCGGGCTCGTTTTCCAGGACTGGTTTCTGAAGTCGGCCTACTATCCGCCAACGCCACCGAGCGGTGCCTTGTATGCCGCCGTCGCGGCCCTGCCCGTACCGAAACAGTGGTCGGTCATGGAGCGAATCAACAGCCGCAACGCCTGCCACTTCTTCACGGCCTGCCGCGCCGACCGCCCGCTCAAAACCTACCGGATCGTCTTCGCGACGCCGGAGATCCTCGACGCCGTGCCTGGGTATCGCTATCGCTGCGGGTTCGACGGCACCGCGGTCTTTCGGCATGACTGGCGAATCAACCTCGACTCTGGACAGCTCCCGGTCGTGCAATTCATAAACGGTCGCCGCACGATCCGCGAGATCGTCGCGGAGCTGTCGCGGCTGGGCGGGGCTGCACTGCTGAGCCAGGCCGACCTCGAGAACGTTGCCTGCACGCTCATGCAATCGCTCTGGGAACGTGATTTCATCTCGCTAGCGCTCCGATCATGACCCCCCGCAGTGAAGCCAACAGGATGACGGCGAGCCACGCTCCTGACCACGGCGCTCGGAACACCAGCCGGCCGGATGCCTGAGCCCGCCGTGGGCCTCAGTGCCAGCGCTTCAGCCAGCCGCGACGCCAGAAGAAGGCGATCATGCCCAAGGTCGAGGCGACCATCAGCGTTGCCGCGATAACTGCGCCGAAGCGGTGGCGGGTGAGCGGCAGGTTCCACGGGGAATCCGTGTCGAAGTTCATTCCGTACCAGCCGGTGATGAAGGTAAGCGGCATGAAGACCGTGGCGATCACGGTCAGCACCTTCATCACGTCATTCATCCGGTTGGAGAGGCTCGCAAGGTAGATGTCGCGGAGGTCGCTACTGATCTCGCGGTAGCCCTCCATCAGATCGAGCAGCTCCATCGTGTGGTCGTAGCAGTCGCGGAAGTGGACTCGCGCCGCCTCGCCTACAAAACTGGACGCCTCGCGGCCCAACGCGTGGAGCACGTCTCGGGTGGGCCAGAGGGCCCGCCGCAGTGTCATCAGATCGCCCCGCACGTCGTGGATCCTGAGGAGCGTGGTTCGCGTGGGGACATTAATCGCTTCGTCCTCAAGCACCTCGAGTCGGTCGCCAAACTGCTCGAGCACGGGGAAATACCCGTCAACCACCGCGTCAAGGAGCAGGGCACAGAGGTGGTCGGCCCCCTCGTGACCGAGCCGGATCCGCCCCTGCCGGATTCGCTGGCGGACACCCTCGAGTATCTCGGCCGCCTGGGGGGCAACCGCGGTCTGCTCGCGGAAGGTGAGCACATGACGGTCGCCGAGAAAGATGCCCAGGGGATCGGTGTGAACCGTGTCACCGTCAAAGCGGGCGGCTCGGACAGTGATCAACAGCTGCTCGCCGAATGCCTCCACCTTGGGCCGCTCATCAGGGGTAACAGCGTCCTCGAGCGCGAGTGGGCCGATCCCAAAGATGTCGCCGATCATGCGGACCGTCGCCAGGTCTTCGAGGCCCTCGACGTCGATCCAGAGCACGGGCCAGCGTTCCCGGGCCGCAACCAGGTCCTCGCTCCGTTGAACGATGATCTCCTCGACGGTCGCCTGGTCGCAGCCCATCAGCCGGAGGATGGCGGGAGCGCCATGATGCTGCGTGGCCGTCGAGATCGAGGCAGCCAGGTCGCGGTGGCGGTGGCGGGAACGATGGCGGCGTTTGCGGTGTGACATCGGCACGACTTCGTCGGTCGGGGAGCAGTCTGCGGCGGTGGAATCGCCGCGGCTCGCTTGTGACGGGAGTGTATCGTCCGCTCATGCGAGAAAACACGGGCAACCCCTCCCCCTGACCCATACAAGCCCTGGGCGCGAGCCCGGGGACTTCGGGAACGAACACCACCCCGCGCTCCATGCCACTCCGCCCACGCTGCCCCGGATAGACGACACCGCTCAGCCTGGCTCTTGTCCAATTGGTGGGCCACGTCACAGTCCCCCAGCTCGCGCTGGGGGCTTCTATTGCCACACCACCACGGCCCACGCCATCCTTGGACGGCAGCACACACCCATGAACATCCTGGTCAGACCGGATATCCTCAAGCCGCCGCCCGGGGAGTTGCCTACGAATGACATCCATTGCCACTGACTCGTTGTGAGCCCATCCATGACCCGCAACGGAGCAGGCGTGAGGCTTGAATCTGGTTTGGCGGCGGCGTTTGCCCGGGTGGCGATCGCAAACATCAAGCGGCCGTTACCGCACAAGTTCGATCACCTGCTTCTGGCCGGGGCGGAGACTCGGCCGCTCGACCATGTCTCGCTCCATCCGGTTTTCTTTGGCAGCTACGACTGGCACTCGGCCGTGCACATGCACTGGCTGCTGGTGCGGGTGCTGCGGCTTCACCCTCTGGCGGCAGCCGAGGCCGGAGCGGCAAACCTGCTCGAGGACCAGCTGACAGCCGAGAATCTCGCGGTCGAACTGGCCTACTGCTCCGGGCCAGCCGGGAAGACATTTGAGCGGCCCTACGGCTGGGCCTGGCTGCTCGCCTTGCGGGCGGAGCTCGAGCGGCTGCGGGGCACAAACCCAGGTGCCAGCGGGTGGGCCGAGGCGGTCGACCCCCTGGCCCGCCATCTCGCAGAACGACTGGGAGCCTTTCTTCGCGTTGCCCCCTACCCGATCCGGGTGGGCGTTCATGCCAACACGGCTTTTGCCTGCCTGTTGGCGGGCGACTACGCGCGGGCGTGTGGTGATGCTGTTCTTGCGGCGGCGATCAGCCAGGCGGCATCCCGCTGGTATGCCGGCGACCGAAACGCGCCAGTCATGTATGAGCCTTCCCAGACCGACTTTCTCTCGCCGATTCTCTGTGAAGCGGCGGTGATGGCCGACATCCTGCCGAGTGCGAGGTTTACCGAATGGTGGGGGGGGTTTTTGCCCGCGGGGCTGGGCTCGCTCGCGCAGCCGCCGGTGGTGTCGGATCGGAGCGATCCCCAGGTGGCTCATCTCGACGGCCTCTCGCTCTCACGGGCCTGGTGCCTCGAGCGAATCGCCGCCGCCCTGCCCGGTGGGCATCCGCAGCGGGTGGTGCTCATGGCGGCGGCGGAGGCCAATCTCGAAGCAGGCCTACCGCACACCGTCGGCGGTGACTACGCGGGCGAGCACTGGCTCGCCTCGTTCGCGGCCCTCGCGCTTGGCGAGCGAGCGGAGTGAGGCCCTGACGGCGTGATTCGCCCGGCTCGCTGGCTACTTTCTAGAGCGCACATTGCACACCCTCGACCAGATCGCGTTACTCAACGACGGCACGCCGCTGGACCAGGTGCAGTGGGCAAAACACTGTGGACTGTTCGCTTCGGTGGACCGCTGGCGGGAAGTCTTCCGCCACCGCAATGCGATCGCACACGACGATAAATATCCGAGCATACTGACCGCATGCAGGCGGATACTCGGTATCACTCGAGATGCCGGGCGGCGTTGCCGGGACCGAACAGGCCGCCATACACAGCACCAGCCGCGTGGCACGCCGACAGGATGGCCACCCGGGCAAGCGTACCGGTCGGCAGGTGGGCCGCCCTTGGATGCCGCCGAATCGACCTGGCGAGGTCGTGGATGCGAGCCCACCCGACCCGGCAGGCATGTCGCAGCACATGCCTCCCGCCATCGCGGTGATGCCGGCGCATGGCATCCCCTGTCACCCGGCCGTTACACCAATGATAGAAGAACACGCCCGGAAACCGCCGGAACTGCACATGGTCGATCGCAAAGTCGGCCGCCACGGAATTCTCCGTCAGCGTCGCCAACACATGCACCTCAAATTCCCCGCCATCCATCCGCTGGGCGGGCAGGAGCGACCTTCGAAACGCGACGTTGAAAAACAACGGCTCGGGCGCATCGCTCTGGCGAGGCGTCCAGTGAAAGCCCAGGACCATGAGGAAGTTGGCCCACGACCAGCGATCAGTCGATGTCCGGTTGTCGGCACCGCCACGGATGGTCTGAACCTCCGACGGTACGGTGGCCACCGCCTGCCGCACTCGCTCGAGCCACGACCGGTCAATCCGATTATGGTCCTCGAGGAGGAGCAGCCAGTCGACGTCTCCCGCCAGCTCCGAAATTCGTCGCCGCATATCGAAGGTTGTCTCGCCGGCAAACCGCAGCACCCGGGCCCCCGGGATTCCGACTGCCGCGGAATCTTCCGTGGCGCCGCAGAGCACCGTGAGTTGCACGTCCGGCGGCAGTTCGGCCAACTCCGTGAGCACGCCCGTGATCTTGCAAAGCGGATCAGCAGTCACCAGAAACAGGTGGACCGTGGGGCGGCGTTCGCCAGCCGAGAACTGATCCACAGCGATCGCTGGATTGGCGACATGCATGAGTGGCTGGCCGGAGGGTAGAAGGAGCCTCGTCTCGTCACCGCGGACACCGCCGGTACCCGCGGATCTATCGGCATCGCCCTGCGCGGCCCTTGATCTGTTTCTACGCATCAGACGCACGGGTTCCGGACCCGCAGGGCCGGGAACCTGCCGAAGTCGCGGTCGGCGGTCCACAGTTCGGTGACCCCGTGCGAGAGGCAGATCGCGGCGATCCTGGCATCGTGGACCCTCGGGCCTGTGATTCCGCCGGCTGCCAGCAGCGACCGAAGGGTTTCCCAATAGCCCGGCCCTTCCGCGATCGGGCAGATCGTGGGCGATTCGAGGAGCGCGTCGACGGCGTCGATCGCCTGGGCCGGCGTCAGAGGGGTGCGGAAGATTCGCGGATTGGTCGTGACAGCCAGAAACTCGTGCACGCAGGGCCAGGGCAGCGCCCAGGCGGCGGCACCTTCGGCAAGCCCGCGAATGCGGTCGCGGACCCTGTCGTGATGGGCATACTCCGTCCGCACAAAGGCGACGAGCATGTTCGTGTCGACGGCGATCACGTGCCGCGACCCTCGTAGATTATGTCCCGAATCCGTTGCCAATCCCCGTCGGCACACTCGGGCTGAAAGCCTCCTCCGACCGGTTCGACTGTCCGCAACCGAAAGGTCCGCCGCTGGGGCCGGCGCTCATCGAGCACGCGGCGCAAGCCCTCCTGAACCAATTCCTTGAGCGTGGTCCGATCGCGGGCCGCAACCTGCCTGGCCTCCTCCAATAATGCTTCAGCAACATCTATTGTCGTCTTCATGCTGCTGACAATATCCGCTTACTGGCCGGATGTCAACGGACCGCGGCTGCGCGGAAATTCAGGACAATTTTAGCCCTGGTCACGTCTCCACGCCGGCGCGGGTGGGGGAGGGGTTGTCCCATGCTATCTCGCCGGCCTTGCACGCGAGCGAGAGGCAGGATGCCGAAGCGAAGCTTGCACGGAGTGAGCGAAGGGCAGATGGCAGCAGAGAACAGACACAGAAACGGCAGCGGGACGGCGTGAAATCATGTCTGCCAGTGGAGCGCCGCCGAACGGCCCGCGCTATCCTTGGGAGATGGACGCAGAAGCCGCGAACTGCCGTTGCCCCGCCTGTCGTTCGCCTTTCCTCGTACGGCGCGGTGGAGACTTCCGTTTTCGTCGAGGCAGGGCTATCCTGCGACCCTGATCACTGGTGGTCTGC
>JBBEEF010000239.1:17866-53353 GCA_040880915.1 Pirellulales bacterium | reverse complement strand
AGCTCGCGCTGGGGGCTTCTATGCTGCACAGGCGGGGGCCGCGATTACCCGGCTGCTGAAATCCCGGGAGGCTCCGATCGTGAGGGGCATCAGCGCCCGAGGATCAAATGTGACCTGTGTATGTCGTCCATGGTTGATAGGCCGGCGGCGGGCATGTGACGGCGATCGGCAGGCCGGTTTCCGGGTTCGTGAACTCAATCCGCCAGGCGTGGAGTGCGATCGGGCTCGTTCGCTCGTCGCTCGGCTCCGAAGCGGGAGCGAGGCCGCGGCCGCCGTACATCACATCGCCGAGCACCGGCATGCCGCGGGCGGCGGCCTGCACCCGCAACTGGTGCATGCGGCCGGTGCGTGGGTGAAGCTCGAGCAGCACCGTGTCCTGTGCCGTTGCCCGGACGCGGCCGGTCGTGATCGCCTCACGATCGCCAGTCGTTGGCTCCGTGTCGGGTTGCACGATCTCGGCCCGCGGCTGATCGCGGAGTTTGCGGATGAGGTCGTGCCACGTGAGCGTTTCGCCCACGGCGGGAGCGGTTGGGCCCGCCCCAACGACCGCGAGGTAGGTCTTGCCGACGTGCCGCCGCTCGAACTGCCGCGAGAGCTGCCGGGCCGCGCGGGGCGTGGTGGCCAGGAGCAGCACGCCCGATACGGCCCGGTCGAGACGGTGGGGCACTCCCAGAAATCCACCCGGATGCCGCCGGCGGCCGGAAAAGAGCGCAACGGTTGCCACCCCACCGAAGAGCCGCTCCCGCATGAACGACTCGACCGACGGGACTCCGCGGGCCGCCTGCGTCGCCAGCCCGGCAGGCTTGGCGACGGCGAGCACGCCCGCGGAATCGTGGAGGATGTCGAGATGCATGGCGGTGGCGGTCGGACCAAGTTCGCAACGGGGCAGGGCTAGACGGGACGGGACTCCCGCCCTGGGGTGTCAGCGCTGGTCGCAGCGTAACTCGTGCTGCGACTTGGAGAAGAACCACCCAGCTTTCTCGATGATCACGAGGCGGGCCGAGGGATCCGCAAGTTGCTCGCAGAGGGAGGCAAAGATCCGGTGAAAGACCCGACTTTCCGGATAACAGCCGGCGTTGAATTCCTGCCGCGACCAGGCATTGAGGTCGAGCACGGCCCACTCGCCGTGGCGGCTCACGCCGCCCGGGGAGGGGACTGTCCCCGACGCCGCCGGGTGATGCGGCCGTCTCGGCCACGGATCGCGGAGAACCGCTCGAGTGCAAAGGGCGGGCGGGCGCAGTACCGCAGAACATCAACGTCAACACCGACTGCCGGATGGCGATCAACAGCGCGATCCGCAACGTCTTGCTCGCGACGCCCGACAAGTTCGACCCCGGCCTGACCCGACGCCGGCCTACGGCACGACCCAGCGGCCTGCAGCGCGGATCGCGTCGTACATCGCGTCGGGTGCGAGATCGGCGCCGTTCGGCCAGCGAACGACCCCTTCGGCGGCCTGCGCCTGCCGGAAGAAGGCCTCGTCACGGAGAGGCTCGAAGGGCGTGCCCACGACTGCCGGAGAGGCCAGGAACTCGCTGAGATCGACCTCCCCGGCGAGGCCGTCGCGAAATCGCACGGCCAATGTCCACCGGCCGCTGGGAGCCGCCTCGGCGATCCGCCAGGCCGCGGCCGACTCTCCAGTGTCGTTTACTCCAGTGGGGGAACGGGATTGGGCGGCTTCAGTTGGCTGCATAGCTCCCAGTTCTCCAGCAGTGCCTCGCGGTGCAACTCTGCCCACTCTTTCACGAGCGCCCGAGCCCGATGGGGAAGTTGACCCCGAATTATATCGAGCGACGCGATCTCAAAGACCGCCTCGTCTTCCGCGTAGGTGGCGTGAAAGTGGGGCGGGTTGTGCTCTCGCCAGAACATCTCGATAGCGATTCCGAAAAAGCGGCTGATGGTCGGCATAAAAGAAGTGTACAGAAATACACTCTTTGAGTCGAGTCGCTGTTCTTGCGACCCCCTCGGAGTCACGGCCGCCGTCGGGTCTACTCCGCGAGCCGGGCCTTCGTCACGCCGTCGTTCTGGAAAATGACGACCTTCAACTGCCGTCCGCGGGCGGCCGGCGGCGCAGCAATCGCGTCGTCCATTCCGGGCAGCGGCGCGAGAAACACGCCGGGGGTCTTCGCAAGGTCGACGCCTTCCCTGCCCGCGATGGTCGTGAGTGCCCGGAAGGCGTCCGGGTCGATCGTCTCGGAGACGACGGCCATGCCGCCATCGGCGCGGGCAAACAGGCCGAAGGTGCCGTTGGACTTGTCGAGGCCCCTGATCGACTCGTAGGGAGTGCCGAAGAATCCCTTGTCGCCCAGCAGCTTCGGCTCGTCTCCGACGACCACGTCCTCGGGCTTCATCCACGGAATCCGCGCAGTGCTGGTGAGCGTGCCCACCATCAGCGTGGCGGAGGCCGCATCCTGGAAGTCTTTCATCAGCACGCCGTGGCCGAGACGAAGTGGCTTGGCGGCCGGATCGAAGGCGACGCCATCCGGAGAGAACATCGTCCCCGCGCCGGTGATGGCCGCGTAGCGGGTGAACGAGCCGGCCGGCTTGCCTTCCGGCTCATCCGCGTAGACGTCGGGCATCGGGTCCAGCAACTGCTTGTTTCTCGGGCCATCCCAAGGCTCCTCGAATGCATATCGATTGCGGAGCGCCTGCATGGCCGGATCGTCGAAGAAGGGGAGAATCAGCACCCGCCAGCTGTGCCAGGCCCTGCCGTCGGGGCCGATCAACATGGCCGGCGGAAAACATCGGTACGTGTCGTGGTAGCCGATGATCGCCTTGGCGATGGCCGCGAGGTTTCGCGCCGTGCGATCGGCCCGCGCCGTGGCCGCGATTCCCGCCTCCGCCGCAGCCACGGGCTTCTCAGCGGTGACCTTCGGCGCCGGCCCCTTCTCGAGCGTCACGAGGTCCGGAAGCGCCTGCATCTCAGCCGTGGTTGTCTGCGGCGGCCGGACCAAGAGGATGAGTTTGCCAACGGGAATCTTGCCGTCGAGGCCGCGCCCCACCTGCGCGACAGCCCTGCCGTCGCCCGGGACTTCCGTGACCTCGACCCGCACCAACTGGGCATCGCCCCAATTCTTCAGCCGCCCGCGGACCACGCCGAGATACAGTCCTTCGCCGAGCGGACCCTGCGCCGGAACCTCCTGGCCCGGCTTGCCCTCGGAGGGCCCGATCCGCAACTCCCCCTCGACCGAGATGCCTTCGACGGCCCCGAAGAACGGCGGCTGCAGCAGGTCGATGGTCGCGGCGAGCAGGATGGTCGGCGAGTCCTCGGCGGCAACTTCGGCCTGAGCGCAGGCCGGCGCCCGGCATGACCCTCCAGCCCACACCAGCGCGATCAGCCCCACACGCGCGGCCGTCATCGTGATTGCCTGCATGGCATCCCTCCTTTCGATTTGGTCTTTCACTCCACCCCTGCCGCCGCTGCCACGGAAGCCTTCACCGCAGCGGTGAGTAGTCGGTCGGGATGAAAAACTCTGTCACCACTCCCCCTTCGGCGCTCGTCAGCGATCCGCCGGCACGATCCTCGGACGCCTGCTTCGCTTGCAGCCATTCGGGGTCGCTTCGGAACGCCGCGAAACTCGCCTGGGCGGCCTCCCGGCTCTTATGGCCGAGGAGATAGGCGAGTCTCCGGGTCTTGGTGTCGCATGACCGCGGGCCCCACACGAGCGGGTGCCAGTAGACGAGGTTCTCCATGCCGTGCTTCGCAAAGAGCTTCATCGTGTGGCGGCGGAATCGCTCGTGCAGTTCCTGCATCTTCTCGGGGCCCGGGCAGGTGTAGGTTCGCAGCTCGAAGATGCGAGGCTCGTCATACCGGCTGGGCTCGAAAGCCGGGGAATAGTCGGTGGGTGTGAAGAGTCGGGTATCGACCGTCTCGACGAGCCTTTCAGGCGTGTCCTTCGAGGTGTCGAGGGGCTTCCAGAGCGGGTCCGCACGCACTTCCTGAGAGAACTCGAAGAGGGCCTGCTGAGATGGATACCTGGCGAGGAAAACGAACCTGTTCTCGTCGTCGGGCCTCACGTCGGACGGAACGAGGCAGGCGACCGCTTCCGCGCCGTGCCTTCCCAAAACGTCGTCGAGGTGCGCCGCGAACCACTCGTGGAGTTCGTCGAGTTTGCCGGGCTTGGCTGTGTACAAATCCAGTTGATAGATGGTGGTGATGGTGCCCGCATCGGAAGGGTCGGCTGTGAAGCCCGGTTCAGCGGCGAGGGCCGCCGCGAGCACGATACCCAGGACGGGGAGCAGCGGTCGTTCGGAGCGGGTTTTTGTCGTCATGACCATACCTTCCGGAGGCTTGCGACGATGGCCGATCTGGCCGCGGCCTCGGTCGCTGGTACGGGGCCAAGGATACGACGGACGCCGGCATTTTCACAAGCACATGACCGGTAAAGAGCGGTCCCTCGAGGAGATCCACGCCGTGCTTTCCAAGATCCTCGACGCCGGCAGCATTCCGGTCGGCGTGGGGGGCTGCCACGTTCAGTCGTACGGGTTCATCATGGCGGTGGCGGTCGGCCCAACGCGGCAGCGTGGCAGGGCGTGGCAGGGCGTGGCAGGGCGGGACGGGGCGGGACTGGGCGGGACGGGAGTCCGCCCTGGGGTGTCAGCGCTGGTCGCAGCGTAACTCGTGCTGCGACTTGGAGAAGAACCACCCAGCTTTCTCGATGATCACGAGGCGGGCCGAGGGATCCGCAAGTTGCTCGCAGAGGGAGGCAAAGATCCGGTGAAAGACCCGACTTTCCGGATAACAGCCGGCGTTGAATTCCTGCCGCGACCAGGCATTGAGGTCGAGCACGGCCCACTCGCCGTGGCGGCTCACGTGCGGGATGATCGCGGCGGGAAGACGATCCCCGACGCTGGACTTCATCACCACATACGCCTCGCTCGTGTTGCCGGTGTACACGTTGAATGACAGGGCGGAGTCCCAGCAGTTCACGACATTGAGCGCTGGCAGAAACCCGAGCACCACGACCAGGAATGCCTGGAGGAGTGCCTGGGGCCGGCAGCGGGAGGGGCGGGGGGCAAACATGGCGGGCACTCTGAATGGCGGGGCATTGGCAAACAGCACCCAGGCCAAGACCGCCGTCGCGAGGCTCCAGCTCCAGGCGCTGTTGTTCCAGTTGTCCCGCAGCGGTCCGATGCCAACGAGAATCACGGCGTGCATTGCCAGTGCGGCCGAGAGGGCGACACCCTGGAACCGCCGCGTCAGGAGTCCGACCCCGATCGCCATCTCAAAGACGGGCACCACCGCCGCAACGAGTGCCACCCCGGGGATCGGAAAGGGCATGAGATCGACGAGCGGCTGCACGAACCAGGGAAACTGTTCCCGCAGGAAATGCACCGTCAGCTTGTGGAAGCCCCCCCAGAAGTACACGGCCGCGATCACGAACTGCATCCCGGCGAGTATGCGGTGGGCGTCCTGCTCACCCGCCGCCGGGCGGTGCGCGAGCAGGATCAAAAAAAGCAGGAAGAACTCGTAGAACGAGGGCCAGAGCCGGCTTTGATCCTGGAGGAACAGGATCATGAACACCGCGACGACCCCGGCGACCGGCCATCGCCAGAGCGGCCGGGCGGCGATGAGCACGAGGAGGCCGGCAAGAGCGACCAGGACGAAGGCGTCGAGGGGTGGGGGGAAGGAAGGAACGAGGTCGGCGAAGGGCACGAGCGGATAGAGGCGGGTCGAGGTCCAGAGCCGCCAGGAAAAGGCCAGGCAGGCCAGCGTCGACACCGTCAGCACCTGGGTCGCGACCGAGAGCCGCCGTTGCTCGCTCGTGATGTGGATCATGGCGACCGCCGTGGCCGATCCCGGTTGCCAGCTCAGGGCACGGGGCCCCGGGTGAGTTCGATGCAGACGAGCCGGTCGGCCCCGCGGGCATAGAGCAGGCCATGCGCCAGAATCGGAGCCGCCCAGGCGGGATAGCGGAGCAGCTTCGTGCGACCGGCCTCGTCCTGCTCCCCGTCGGCGGCGACCAGCGGGATCTCGCCGACCGGGTCAAACCGCTCGGGTGTTGCCCGAAACACAAGCAGATCACCGTTCTCAGCGAGGCAGAAGAAGTGGTTCTCCACAAGCAGGAGGCTCGTGCGTCCGAGGCCGAGGTGCGACCAGGCCACCCGGCCGGTTTTCCATTCGACGCATCGCAGTTCAGCGTCCTGGATGTGCCGACCGCTCGAGGCATAGACGTAGCCCTCGTGGTGGATCGGCGTGTTCCAGTGGGTCTGGAGGATCCTCCGACGCTGCTGGGGGTCGTCCTGCCACACGACCGAGCATTCCCCCGGCTTCACCCGCAGCAGCGCGGCTCCGGGGCCGTAGGTCTCGCTGATCAGCACCTCATCGCCAACCACCACGGGATTGGCGGCATTCACGCTCTCGAGGATCGATGCCCGCCAGGGAAAGTGGAAATCCTGACTGCCGGCAACAGGGTCGAAGCCGATCAGGCCGCCCCGGGCGAAGATGAATGCCCAGGGCCGGCCGGCGATTGTCGCGAGCGTGGGGCTCGCGTAACTGGCCAGCTCGTCGCTGAAGCGGTAGCGGACAACGCCCGTCCGCTTGTCGAAGGCCACAACGCCGGAGCCGTCTCCCCGAACGCGGTCGAGCTGCCCCGGGGGAACCTCACGGCTGGCGGCGGGCGAGCCGCCGATGGTGGCGATCAGCAGGTCTCCCGCGACGACCGGCGTGCTCCCGACGCCGAAGAAGTTCGGTACCACGCCGAAGGTGGCGGCTGTGTCCACCTTCCAGATCACGGAGCCGTCGGCAACCGCGAGGCAGTGCAGCATCCCCTCGGCCCCGATGATGTAGATGCGGTCATCGTCGACAACGGGGCAGCAGCGAGGGCCGCCGTCGTAGCCGTAGAGATCCTCGTAGTCGGTCCGGTACTCGAACTGCCAGACCGGTGCGCCCGTCTCGGCCCGCAGGCATTCCAGGCGATTCTGATCGCGGTGGCGGGAGAACTGGAACAGCCGCCCCCGGCTGATCGAGGGCATTGCGTAGCCCGTACCGAGCGGGTGATGCCAGAGCACCTTCGCCCCGCGGAGGCCTTCGGCGGTGAAGAATCCCGTCTCGTCGCTCGTGCCGTTGCCGGTGGGTCCGAGAAACCCGGGCCAGTCGCTCCCCTCCTTTCGCTGCCAGAGGTTGGGCACGTCGGCCGCCGCGGCAGACGCCAGGCATCCGACTAGACTCAAGATTACCACCAGGGCTCGCATGTCCGACTCTCTCCTGGGCCGCAAGGGCGTCTGGATGGTTGACCGCCGACAGCGTACCGAACCGGCGTGAATCCTGGGGCTGTTTCCCCGGCCGGAGCATAGCCCGTCACGCTCGGGCCGCTCGCCTAATCTTTGGTCGAACCTTTTTTGGGCGAGCCAACGACCGCTGGAAGGCCTTGAGTTGGAGAACGGCCGTTTGCTACCGTCCCGGCCCGAAGCAGGTTTGGATCAGGCCAGGAGGATGGTTACCGTGACACGAGCCAGCACGGATGCCCGACTTAAAAATAGCTGCCGGAGCAGGCGGAGCCCGACAGCCCGACGGCGAATCGTGCACGCGGTCGTTCTGGCTGTCCTGGCAGCCTGCCCATCGTCGCTGCCCGGAGAACAGCCGCAGGCCGAGCCGCCCGGGAACATCGCAGGGCATCCGGCACTGACCCGTTCCCCCCGGCATGCGACGACGGGCCAGGGGAATCAAGGCGATGCGATCAATGTGGCCTTGATCGGCACCGAGGAGGAGCTTCACAGGACGCTGGCGGCGGCCGGCTGGTACGCCGCCGACCCGATCACGCTGCAGACGTCGGTGCGGATCGCGGCAGATGTCGTTCTGCGCAAGCCCTATGCTCACGCACCCGTCAGCGATCTCTACCTCTGGGGCCGGAGGCAGGACGCCGCTTTTGAGCAGCCCGTCGGCAACAGCCCCAAGCAACGGCACCACGTGCGGTTCTGGCGATCCGACGAACTCGACAGCAAGGGTAAGCCGCTGTGGATCGGGGCGGCGACCTACGACGAACGGGTCGAGATCAGCCGCACCACGTTGGGGGTGACCCACAAGATCAGCCCCGACATCGACCGGGAACGCAACAAGGTCGTCAGCGATGCGGTGCGAGCGGGCATGCTCGACGGCTACTACTGGGTCGAACAGTTCCATCAGCAGCCGGCAGGTAAGAACGGCGGCGGGGATCCGTATTACACCGATCGTCGCCTGGCCATCGGGGTGATTGAAGTCCGGCGGTAAGGCGATCCGGCATTGGCCGCGGGCACATCCTCGATCGCGCACGGCGTCCAGTCTCTCGTAGAACGTCAACAGGCCTTGCATCCAACCTGGTTCTGATTACCATCGTGAGTTAGTTACAGACCGATGCTGCCACCGCTCTGGATCTTCACCTTGAGCCAGCCTGTTCTGCCGCCCTGATTTGACTGCGAATACCCGGCTTTGAACAACGGCTGCCGTTCTGGTCTGTCTCCTGCCTGATTCTTTCCTCACGCGTGGCGGCGTGTGCTCCGGTGTGGCGATTGGCCCGCCGAGATGGCCCAGAATTGCGGCCGCCACGTGCTACCTCCTCAGGATTCCCCGTGGCTCAAATAACGATTCAACTGCCCCGTTTTCTCTCGGTCACGGCTCGCTTGTTTGATCTGCGATCGGGATTGAGCGGCTCACCGAAAGCGGATTTTCTCTCCGGGATCACCGTCGCCCTGGCCCTCGTGCCTGAGGCTGTCGCGTTTGCATTTCTGGCCGGTGCGCCGCCCCTGGTCGGACTGTACGCGGCGTTCGTTGTCTGCCTCATCACCTCCATCTGCGGCGGCCGGCCGGGCATGATTTCTGGTGCGACCGGTGCGATGGGGGTGGTTGTCGTCTCCCTCGTCGCCGACCACGGGATTGGTTATCTGTTTCCAGCCGTCGTGCTCTGCGGGCTGTTTCAGGTCGTCGTGGGGCTGCTGCGGCTGGGCAAACTGATCCGACTCGTGCCACACCCGGTGATGCTGGGTTTTGTGAACGGGTTGGCCGTGGTGATTCTGCTCGCCCAAATCGGTAGTTTCATGTCGCTTGCGCCGGATGGCCGGATGGAGTTTCTCACTGGGCAGCGGCTGTGGGTCATGCTCGGCCTGGTTGCGCTCACGATGGCGATCATCGCGTTCCTGCCCCGGCTGACCCGGGCCGTGCCCTCGTCGCTG
The DNA here is from genome assembly GCA_040880915.1 of Pirellulales bacterium. Taxonomy (GTDB): domain Bacteria; phylum Planctomycetota; class Planctomycetia; order Pirellulales; family UBA1268; genus QWPN01. The sequence goes on along the minus strand of JBBEEF010000239.1, from coordinate 44,209 downwards.
GCCGCGATCCTGGTAGTGACCGGGTGTGCCGTGGCGATCAACGCGTCATCTGTGATGACCACCGGCTCGGCCAACCAATCCGAAGCCCACGCTGTCATCACGGTCCGCGACATGCTCGTGGACCGAACCGTGGCGGCCGCGATCACGGCGGCCGAACGACAGAAACAAGCAGAGGTTCTCACCGCCGCGACGGCGTCGCTGCCTGCGGGGCTCGTGGCCGTAGCGAGGGACCACGACACCATGCCATCACTCACGCCGGAGGAAATCGCGGCTGCCCGAGACACCGTGAACGTGGCAGCCGTGGGCATCGCCGGCGGGCTACCGCGGCCGGCGTGGTGGGATTTTCAGCTGCCCCTCCTGACCCTCGAGACACTGTGGTTGATCCTGCCCTATTCGCTCATTCTGGCCGGCGTGGGGCTGATCGAATCGCTCATGACACTCACGCTGGTGGACGAACTCACCGAGACCCGCGGCCAGACCAACCGGGAGTGTATCGGCCAAGGGGTAGCAAACGTCGCCTGCGGCCTGCTTGGCGGCATGGGCGGCTGCGCGATGATCGGGCAGTCGTTGATCAACGTGAAATCGGGTGGACGTGGCCGATTGTCAGGTACTACTGCGGCCGTGACGCTCCTGGTTTTCATCCTCTTCCTGTCGTCGTTTATCGAGGCCGTTCCGATGGCGGCACTCGTGGGCGTGATGTTCATGGTGGTGATTGGCACCTTTGAGTGGTCGACTCTTCAGACCTGGCGCCGCCTGCCCTTGGCCGAGGTGCTCACAATGCTACTCGTGGCGGGGTATACGGTGCTGATGCACGACCTCGCCACGGCGGTCATCCTCGGCGTTGCGGTGTCGGCCGTGGTCTTTGCCTGGAACAAGAGCAAGCACCTCGCCGCGGACGTCTCGTTCAATGAGTTTGGCAGCAAGATTTACCAGCTTCACGGCGTGCTCTTCTTTGGCAGTGTGACCCGGTTTCGCGACCTCTTTACGCCGCATACCGACCCCGACGATGTCGTGATCGACTTTTACTTCAGCCGCGTGTACGACCAGTCGGGGCTCGAGGCGATCAACACGCTCGCGGAACGATATGAGCGGATCGGCAAGCGGCTCCACCTCCGGCACCTAAGCGATGACTGTCGGCGGCTGCTCGTTCGTGCCGGCGATCTTGTCGAGGTCAACATCAGTGAGGATCCCCACTACCACGTGCTCACCGAGCGCGTGGAGGCGTGAGGCGGGCCCCCGCTTGTTGGGGAGCTTCCTGGTGTCGGCGGGTCAGGCGATTCGGCCGCCGGTTCCCGCCGGAAGTCCGCCATCTGGGTGCAACTGCCGCAGACCGGGTCGTGACGGCCGATACCGCTCACCTTCACGGCATAGCCATGCCGCTGTGCCACGCCCGTCGCCCAGCGGTGAAACCTGGCTCGCGACCATTCGAACCGATGATCGGCGTGCCGGAACTCGTCGGCTGCCAGCCCGAGCAGCGAGTTGTAATCCTGATTGGGCGTTGACACGAGCACTGTCCGGGGACGAAGCCGTCGGAACACTCCCTGTTCGAGCCGTGAGAGATCCCGCGGATCGACATGCTCGATGGTCTCCACGAGCGTCGCCGCGTCGCAGTCTTCGGGCAGAAGTTCGGGCGAGATGAACGAGCCATGGTGCAGTTGAACTACGGCCTGCCGCTCGGCGGGTAGAAACTCGAGGGCGGATCGCGCGGCAGCCAGTGCCTGCTGATCGGAGTCGATCCCCACGATCCGCTCAAACTCTGCATGCCATGCGAGCCTGACCAGCAACACCCCTCCGCCGCAGCCGAGATCGACCACCCGCCGCGATCCGCTCTCGAGGAGCCGGTCAACGACGGTCGTCAGCCGCAGGTCGTGGACCTCGCTGGAGACCGCGTCAAACCGGGATTCCTCGATTCTCTTCATGCCGGCCGCCATCCGCCGCGGCGGCTCCCAGGTGCGTTCCAGTGCAGGTGCCGTCGAGGAGAGGTCACGGTCACGCGGGGCGACAGCGTGATGTTGCGACACATTGTTTAAAAGATATACTCGGAAAAAGTTTGGCATCGTGATTCTGTGCCGCGTCGCTTCTGTTTTTTGGAATGAACTCGTGCGGCAAACCGTGCTTCCCCCCTGACGCCGTCATATTCTTCCGTATTGGCTGAGACGCAGTTCTGTCTCCTGCCAACTCCGGCGGTCTGCTTCGTACCGAGCGTGCCGGTTGGTACCCGCCGCCGCGGATTGGGCGGCAGCCGATTCCTGCCGCAGGGGGTGGTGGTTTGGTGTGGGAGTCCTGCCCGATTCATGCGATTCATGGTTCCGCGAGGGTGACCATTCCGTGTCCACAACGCAGCTGATCGACCGCCGGCTCGAGCAGGAGATTCTGCGGCGGCGGACGTTTGCGATTATCTCGCATCCTGACGCCGGCAAGACCACGCTCACCGAGAAGCTCCTTCTCTACGGCGGCTGCGTCGAGGTGGCCGGGGCGGTCCGCGGTCGTAAGACGCAACGTGCCGCCCGCTCCGACTGGATGGAGCTCGAGAAGCAGCGAGGCATCTCCGTGAACTCCACGGTGCTCGTGTTCGAGTTCGAGGGGCATCAGGTCAACCTGCTCGACACCCCGGGGCATCACGACTTCAGCGAGGACACCTACCGCACGCTGATGGCGGCCGACTGCGCGGTGATGGTGATCGACCTCGCCAAGGGAATCGAGACACAGACCGAGAAGCTCTTCAAAGTCTGTGCCCTCCGCGGGCTGCCGGTGATCACGTTCGTCAACAAGGTGGACCGACCTGGCCGGGAGCCACTGGCGATCCTCGCAGAAATCGAGGAGAAGTTTGGCATCACGGCGGTCGCGGCCAACTGGCCGATCGGCGGCGGGCGGGACTTCGCCGGCGTGCTCGACCTGGCCAGTCGCCAGGCTCATCTCTTCGAGGGCCGGCAGGGGGACCGCCGGACGGCGGCAGAAATCATCGACGATGTGACGCTGGCCGCGGTCTCGCCGGAGGGTGCCCGGGCGTGCGAGGAGGCCGAGCTCCTAGCCGGTGCGGGGGCCGCCTTCGACCGCGAGGCGTTTCTCGCGGGCCGCCAGTCGCCAGTGTTTTTCGGCAGTGCCCTGACCAACTACGGGGTCGAGCAGTTTCTCCATGGCTTCCTCGCCCTCTGCCCGTCACCGACGGCCCGGCTGAGCAGAACTGGGCCCGTGCCCCCCACGAGTCCAACGTTTGCGGGATTCGTGTTCAAAATCCAGGCCAACCTCGATCCGAACCACCGCGACCGGATCGCGTTTGTGCGGGTCTGCTCGGGAACGTTCCGGCGGGACATGGACGTGCTCCACGTGCGGACCGGCAAGACGATTCGCCTGCGCCGGGCCCACCGCGTGTTTGGGCAGGAACGGGAGACGGTCGACGAGGCCTTTCCCGGTGACATCGTCGGGTTGGTCAATCCCGGTGAGTTCCGGCTGGGAGACACGATCTGCGAAGGGACGCCGGTCAGCTTCGAGCCGCTGCCGACCTTCGCCCCAGAGCGGTTCGCGACCCTGCGGTGCCAGGACACGATCCGGCGCAAGCAGTTCGAGCGCGGGCTGTCGCAGTTGCTCGAGGAGGGCGTGGTGCAACTGTTCCACGATCCGGCGGCGATCGTCCGCGAGCCGATTCTCGGGGGCGTGGGGGAACTCCAATTCGACGTCGTCCGGTTCCGGCTGGAAAACGAGTATTCAACCCCCACGGCCCTCCAGTGGCTGCCCTACACGATCGCCCGCTGGATCACGGGCGGGCGTGAGCTGTTGCCGACCGTGCGGATCATGAGCACGGCGCGGCTGGTGCACGATCAGGATGGCAACCCGGTCGTGCTTTTTCAGTCGGCCTGGGATGCCGACTACATGGCCCGGGAATACCGGGAGCTGACTTTCTCAGCCGTGCGCTAGCCGGCCGGATTGAAACCAGCATCCCTGACCTATGCCATGTGGCAAACCCAACGGCCGACGCTTCCGCCAGCGTTCGACCGGTAAACAGGTGGAGAAAACGGACATGGCCGACGGTCTCAAGATCCTTGCCTACGAGGACACGCCCCTCGGGCCGCTCTGTCTGCGACGGCGGCTCACGCTCTCCGAGCCGCAGGCGTGGGTCACCGAAGTGACGCTCAATCACGAGTTTCTGATGAGCAGCCTGCACACCGACTCCGAGCGGACACTCGCCACGTTTCCGCTCGAGCGGCTCTCCCGCGGGAATCTCCGCGTGCTCGTCGGCGGCCTGGGGCTCGGCTTTACCGTCGCCGCGGCACTCGAGTCTGCGCGGGTCGTGGAGGTGGAGGTGGTGGAGTTTCTCCCGCAGGTGATCGGCTGGCTGCGGGCAGGCCTCGGGCCGCTTGCGGAAATGCTTTCCCAGGACGCTCGCCTCCGCATCACCGAAGGCGACGTGTACGAACGCCTGCTGGCGGCTCCCGGCGCCGGGCGATTCGACGCGATTCTCATCGATGTCGATCACTCGCCCACCGACACCCTCTCAGGCGGCCGTAGCGAGTTCTACACCGCGGCCGGCCTCAGGCAGGCCGCCACTCATCTGGCCGGCGAGGGGATGCTTGCCATGTGGTCGTATGAGGCTGATCGGTCGCTCATGGAGGCGATGCGTGAGGTGTTTACCGACGTGCTTGTGCATCCGGTCCGCTACCACAATCGGCATGTAAACGAGTCGTTTGTTGACTGGCTTTACGTCGGCCGGGTAGGCGAACTCCCGGGCAGCGGCTGAGCCTGGCTCGGCTGGGCGGTCACTATGGTGCGGCGTGTGGTGCCGGGGGCGGATCGGGAAACCAGCTTTGCGTCCGCAGGCAGAATCGCACGAGCAGGAGCATCACTGGCACCTCGATGAGCACGCCGACCACCGTCGCGAGCGCCGCTCCCGAGGCGAGGCCGTAAAGCATCGCCGCGGTGGCGATCGCCACCTCGAAGTGGTTCGAGGCACCGATCATGGCCGAGGGCGCCGCATTCTCGTAGGTGAACCCGAATAGCTTGGCCAGTCCGTAGGTTACCGCGAAGATCAGCACGGTCTGGATCAAGAGGGGGATCGCGATCCACAGGATCGTGAGCGGGTTGGCCACGATCGTGTCCCCCTTGAATGAGAACAGGAGCACGAGCGTCAGGAGCAGGGCTGTGATCGTGACCGGCTGGAGCCAGCGGAGAAACCGCTCTTCGAACCATGCCCGGCCGAATTTTTGCACGATCAACCGCTGCGACACGATCCCCGCGACGAGCGGCAGGGCCACGTAGACACCGATCGAAAGCAAGAGCGCTCGCCAGGGCACCGGGAGCCTGCCCATGCCCAGGAGCAGGCCGCCGAGGGCGCCGTAGAGCACGAGCATCGTGAGCGAGTTGACGGCGACCATGACGAGCGTGTGGCCGGCATTGCCCCGTGCGAGGTGGCCCCAGACGAGCACCATCGCCGTGCAGGGGGCGATCCCAAGCAGGATGCAGCCGGCGAGGTAGCTCCGCCAGAGCGGCACTTCGAGCATCTTCACGCCCTCGTGGAGCACAACCGTGCCCGCCCCGTAAGCCTGCCCCACGTCGAGGTTCATCCCCAGCGGCATGGTCACGTGGTCAACGGCGGCCGGCCCGATGAAGGGCAGGAAGAGCGTGCCCAGGCAGAAGGTGGCGATCGCGTACATCGTGAACGGCTTGATCGCCCAGTTCACGACGAGCGTGAGCAGGACGGGCCGGAGCGACTGCCCCGCCCGCAGCACCTCGCTGAAGTCGATCTTGACCATGATCGGATACATCATGAAAAACAGGCAGATCGCGATCGGGATCGAGATCACCGGAGCGCCGTCCACAGTTACAGCCATCCGGTCGAGCGCCGTGGCCAGGTTGGGGGCGAGTCTGCCAAGCGTGATGCCAGCGATGATGCACAGGAGCACCCACAGCGTGAGATACCGCTCAAAAAATCCGATGCCGCCGGCGGGCGGGCTGGTGGGCGAGGCGTGTTTCATGGAAATATTCTACGGGACGCCACACGCAGTGTGCTCTGGGGCGAGGGCCGCGATAGTATGGAGGTATCGAAATGGAGGTCTGCGATGCCAAAGCTCAGTGTGTTCGACAAGCCGATGTGCTGTTCCAGCGGGGTGTGCGGGCCGGAGGTCGATCCGGCACTCGTGAACTTCTCAGCAGACCTGCTCTGGCTTGCGCGGCAGGGGGTTGAGGTCGAGCGGCTCAATCCGGCCCAGCAACCGGAGGCCTTCGCCGCCAGCGGCTTGGTTCGACAGGAACTCGAAGCCCACGGCGCAGCATGCCTGCCTGTGGTGGCTGTCGATGGCAAGGTGGTGAGCCGGGGGACGTATCCCACCCGCACTCAACTGGCGGGCTGGGTGGGCGTGCCGTGCGCAGCACTTCCGGAACTGTCGGTGATCAAGACAGGTTGCTGCTAAGGTCAGCACTGCCAACGGGACACCCTGGAGTGCGACCATGAAACTCGTGGATCAACCCACGCGGCTGTTGTTCTTCACGGGCAAGGGGGGCGTTGGCAAAACTTCGCTGGCCTGCGCGACGGCCGTGACGCTCGCCGATCGGGGCCGCAAGGTGCTCCTGGTGAGCACCGATCCAGCCTCGAACCTCGGCCAGGTCTTCGGAATCTCGATCGGCGCGGAGGTGCCGACCCCTGTCGAGGGCGTGTCGGGCCTGGACGCCCTCAACATCGATCCAGAAGCCGCTGCCCAGGCCTATCGGGATCGCGTCATTGGGCCGGTGCGCGGGATCCTGCCCGCCGACACCGTCAAGGGCATGGAGGAACAGCTCTCCGGTGCCTGCACGACCGAGATCGCCGCCTTCGATGAATTCACCGGTCTGCTCACCGACGGCCTGGCGACGGGAAGGTATGACCACGTCGTCTTCGATACGGCACCCACCGGGCACACGCTGCGGCTCTTGCAGCTGCCCACGGCCTGGTCCAACTTTCTCGACTCGAGCCGGTCCGGGGCGTCCTGTTTGGGGCCCCTGTCGGGGCTCGACAAGCAGCGTCAGCAATACGCCCGCGCGGTGGCCGAGCTGGCCAACGGCGCGGCCACAACGATGGTGCTCGTGGCCCGACCACAGCGTGCCGCGCTTGCCGAAGCTGACCGTACCAGCCGCGAACTCGCAGCCATCGGTATCGCGAACCAGCGGCTCGTGATCAACGGCATCCTCCCCGACTCGAAAACTGACGATCCGCTGGCCGCAGCGGTTCGCGGTCGCGAGGCCCAGGCCCTGAGTGGCATGCCGGAGGCGCTGCGGGCGTTGCCCCAGGAGCGGGTGCCGCTGCAGCCGCGAAACATGGTCGGCGTCACCGCCTTGCGAGCCCTCCTGGCCCCCGCCGCCGATACGCTTCCGACTCCTCCGGCCGCCGAGCTGGGAAGGCTGCCGCCACTGCTTCCGCTAGCCACACTCATCGATCAGATCGAGCAGGAAGGCCACGGCCTGGTGATGGTGCTCGGCAAGGGGGGCGTCGGCAAGACGACGGTCGCGGCGGCGATCGCCGTGGAGCTGGCTGCCCGCGGCCACGACGTGCACCTCACCACCACCGATCCGGCGGCCCATCTGGCGATGACGCTCGAGGCTGCGCTGCCGGCGAGTCTCGCCACACGCCTCGTGGTCGATTCGATCGATCCCGAGGCCGAGCGGGACAGGTATCGGGAGCACGTGCTGGCGACCCAGGGAGCGGCACTCGACGAGCATGCCCGTGCACTTTTGGAAGAGGATCTCCGCTCGCCCTGCACGGAAGAAATCGCCGTCTTCCAGGCCCTCTCGCGGGTGATGCAGGAGGCCCGGCGAAAGTTCGTGGTCGTTGACACCGCGCCGACCGGACACACGCTGCTTTTGATCGACGCCACGGGCGCCTACCACCGTGATGTCGTGCGGCACCTGAGCCCTGATGTTCGGGTCGTGACGCCCATGATGCGACTGCAGGACCCCGCTCAGACGAAGATGGTGATCGTCACCCTGCCGGAGACGACGCCGGTGCTCGAGGCCGAGTCGCTCCAGGCTGATCTCCGCCGGGCGGGCATCGAGCCCTGGGCCTGGGTGGTCAACTCGTCGCTCGCCGCGGCGTCGCCCCGCGATCCGCTGCTCGTCGCCCGGGCCCGAGAGGAGTTGCTCCACATCGAGCGCGTGGTTCGTGGTGTGCCGCGGGTGGCGATCATTCCGTGGGTGGCTCGGGAGCCGGTCGGGAGTGACCGGCTCATCGAGTTAGTCCACGGTCACGCCGTTCACAGTGACGCTCCCGAGACAGCATCGTGGCTCAGGATTTGGGGAGGGGTTAGCTGTTGGAAGTCGCCGGCCTCTAGGGGGCCATGATCTCGACGGAATCGGATCCGAGCCGGGAAAAATCGGCGCGGTTGTAGGTATAGATCCGCTTGCATGCGCGCCGCTCGGCGGCGACGAGATGGAGGGCGTCGTAGATCACTCCACTGGCGAGACCGAGCGCTGCGACCCGTTCAACTGCGGCGGCATAGTTGCTCGCGGACAGTGGCAAGACGGTCAGGTCGCGTGCAAAGTTTTCGCGGATGAGCCGGGCAGCATCCGCGGGTGAAATCCGCGGCGCCAGGGGCATCGCGGTGAGGGTGGCGTAGGCTTCAGCAAGCGCATGAGTCGTGCACAAGCCCTGAGTTCGGCTGCCGCCACCGCGGAACTGCTGGTAGCAGGCCAACGCCGGACGATGATGCGGCAGGGTGCTCACCACCGCCGTGACGAGTGCCGATGTGTCGAACAGAACCCGCATCAGGGGCCGTCCGGTGCTTGAGCACGGGCGGCCCGTTGTTGTCGGAGAAACTCCACGACGTCAACCGCCGCCCCGCCGCTGCCGCGATGAATGAGTACGCCTGCTTCCAGCACGAGCGCAGGACCGGTCGCGGTCGGTCGCAAGAACACTCCGTCGGCCACGGCCTCGATCTCGATCTCGCTTCCCGGTGCGAGAGCAAGCCGATCGCGAAGGGCTTTCGGCACCACGACCCGTCCGGCCGCATCGATGGTAGTTTTCATACCAAAATGGTATTCCGAAATGGGCCTCTGAGTCAACACGGCGGTGGACGGCCGCGTCGCTGCCGCGACTCGACTACGCTGGAAGCGAGCGGTGGAAGTGGACGTGCCTCCATCGACCCTCGATCTTTTGCCAGATCCGCGTCTCTTCGCACGGCTTGGTTACCGGTCGGCCGGCATCGTCGAGCGTTTGTGTGAGTCGAACGTAGATGACGAGGGCAACGGTGTCGGATAGGAGCTTGACTCGTGGCGACGCCATCGTGTTGGTGACTGGCTTGGCGGCACCCGCAGGGAGCGTGAAGTAAAACTCGTGGAATGGCAGGCCCTCCACGAGCTGGCCGCGGGCTTCGGGCTCAAAACAGGTGAGGTCTTCGGCCACCAGCCTGTGGTAAGCCTTCCAGTCACCGGCCACGACGGCTGCCAGCAACTGGTGAGAGAGATCGAGCAGTTCGGTTTCGACGGCTGCGGGCAGATTCATGGTAAAGATTCCAGAAAATGAAAAAGAATAGCCTGAGCAGCCGCACCACGCCATGAAAAAAACGGTCCTTCTCGATCAAGCCACGACGACCGACGGAAAGCTCATGACCCTCTACGAACACGACGGGGCCCTGACAATCCGCATCGACGGGGTGGAACTCATGTCAACTCGCCAGCATCACTCCGAGGAGATGCTGGCCGAGTATGCCTGCGGTCATCTCGGCAAAGACGTGGCAGCGAAGGTGCTGATCGGAGGATTAGGGCTGGGATTCACCCTCCGGGCCACGCTCGGGCAACTCGGCCCGCAGGCCACCGTCGTGGTCGCCGAACTCATGCCTGCCGTGATCCGCTGGAACCTCACGCCCACGTATAACCTGGCCGCAGACGCCCTGGCCGATCCGCGGGTGACGATCGTCACGGGTGACGTGACCGACTCTTTGCGTCGCAGCCAGCAAGCCTTCGATGCGGTGCTGCTCGACATTGACAATGGAGCCAGTGGATTGAGCACCGCCTCCAACCGCTGGCTGTACACGGACTCGGGGCTCACAACGGCCAGGGGAGCCCTGCGGCCGGGTGGTTGCCTGGCCGTCTGGTCAGCGACCGACGACCCGGCCTTCGTCGAGCGGATGCGCGGCTGCGGCTTCACGGTAACCGTGAAAAAATCCCGGGCGCATCCGAGCGGTGGCGGTTGGAACTATGTGTTCTGCGGCCGGCTGCATGAACTACGGCCCGGCTCTGCGGAGCATGTCGTGAGCCGCCGAACAGGAGATTAGAAAGTCGGGGCGACACGATTCGAACGTGCGACCTCTACGTCCCGAACGTAGCGCTCTAGCCAGGCTGAGCTACGCCCCGAGCGGTGGGCTGGCAACGCCAACTGCACCATGGGATTTCGTCTTGAAGACTACCTGCCGGAGGACCGGTGGGCAACGGCAGCCGGTTTCGGCCGCGGGCCACCCCTCACTCCACCGTCACGCTCTTGGCCAGGTTTCGCGGCTGGTCCACGTCACAGCCGCGATTCACCGCGATATGGTAGGCCAGGAGTTGGAGCGGGATCACGGCCAGCAAGGGGGAAAGGGCGTCGAGCGTCTCCGGGATCTCGATCACGAACTCCGCCAGCCGCTTGACCTCTTCCTGACCAGGGGTCGTCACCGCGATCACCCGTCCCTGCCGGGCCCGCACCTCCTCGATGTTGGCGAGCATCTTGTCGCTCGTGTGGGCCGTGGCCGCGATCACCACCACCGGCATCAGCCGGTCGATGAGCGCGATCGGTCCGTGCTTCATCTCCGCGGCCGGGTAGCCCTCGGCATGGATGTAGGAGATTTCCTTGAGCTTGAGCGCCCCTTCGAGCGCAACCGGAAAATTGAACGACCGCCCGAGATAGAGAAAGTTGGGGGCATACGTGAACCGGTCGGCGAGCGTCTTGATGGCGGCTTCGTGGGCGAGGATGGTGGCGATCTTGTCGGGGATCACGGCCAGTTCGGCGGCGATCGCCGTGGCCTGCTCCCGGTCGATCGAGCCCCGGCGCTGGCCCAGGGCGAGCGCCACGAGCACGAGGGCCGTCACCTGGGCGGTGAAGGCTTTCGTCGAGGCCACGCCGATCTCCGGTCCGGCATGGGTGTAGACGCCGGCGTCGGTCTCGCGGGCAAGCGTCGAGCCGACTACGTTACAGATGCCCAGCACCAGCGCCCCGCGAGCCCGCGCTTCGCGGAGGGCCGCGATCGTGTCGGCTGTCTCACCGCTCTGCGAGATCGTCAAGAGCACGTCTCCCTCGCCAAGGAGCGGCTCGCGGTAGCGAAACTCCGAGGCATATTCGACCTCGACCGGCAGTCGGGCGAGGTGCTCGATCAGGTATTCACCCACGAGTCCCGAGTGCCAGCTGGTGCCGCAGGCGGCGATCGTGAGCTTGGGCGCACGGGCCACCTGGTCGAGCACCCCGGAGAGGCCGCCGAGCTGCACGCAGCCGTCGGGCCGGAGCCGGCCGCGGAGGCAGTCGGCGATCGACCGCGGCTGCTCGTGGATCTCCTTGAGCATGAAGTGCGGGTAGCCCCCTTTCTCGATCGCGTCGAGCGAGAGAGCCAGCTCGTGCACCTCCTTCGTGAGTGGTACGTCGTCGATCGTGCGGACGTCGCAGGTGCCCGGCCCCACCACCGCGAGCTCACCGTCATCGAGGTAGACGACCTTGTTGGTGTATTCCACGATCGGCGTGGCGTCGGAAGCCACGAACGCTTCCCCCTCCCCGAGGCCGACGAGCAGCGGCGAGCCGCGGCGGGCCACGAACAGCCGGCCCGGCTCCCGCGGGCTCACGATCGCGAGACCGTAGGTGCCGGCCACCTGCTTGAGTGCCAGGCGGATCGCCGCCTCGAGGGTCAGCTCCGGGTCGGTCTCGAGGATCTCCTCGATGAGCTGCACAACCACCTCGGAATCGGTCTGGCTCCGGAACACGCGGCCCTTGGCGGCGAGGGTCTGCTTGAGCGCGGAATAGTTCTCGATGATCCCGTTGTGAACCAGCGCGATCGAGCCCGAGCCGCTCACATGGGGATGGGCGTTGATGTCGTCGGGGCGGCCGTGGGTTGCCCAGCGGGTGTGGCCGATGCCGAGCGATCCCGCAGGAGGATCGGCGGCCAGCCGGCTCTCGAGGTCGCGGACCCGGCCGGAACATTTCACCACGCGGAGCCCGCCGTTGACGATGGCGATCCCGGCCGAGTCATAGCCTCGGTACTCGAGCCTGGCCAACCCTTTGAGCAGGATCTCCCGGCAGTCACGGAAACCAATATAGCCGACGATCCCGCACATTCCGTTGCCTCAGGGTGAGCCCGTCCGTCCATGCGGCCGTATCGAAGGTATTCTACGCCGGCGGTCGATTTTCGGTCTTGTTGAGCCGAGTTCGATGCTGGTTTCCTGCGGGCGACACCCATGCTGCCACCGGTGATGCTCTTCGAAGACGAGGTGAGCGTGCACCTCGAGCCGCTCACGCTCACCCGGCCGGTCCACGACCTGCGGGTCGGCTTGCTCACAATCCGCGAACAGTGGATGCGGGCGCTTGGCGTGCGCCGTGCGACAGGCCCCTTGCGCCCGCACCTGCGGGGGCTGTTTCCGCCGCCGCCGAAAGCCGCCCCGGCCGACTCGCTCTGGATCAACGCTCGCTACCTGCCGACGCCGCCACTCGTCGAGGCGATCCGCAGCCTGTCGGCCGGCCATCTGCGAAGCGGCCCCGACGTCGTCGCCGCCCGGGCTGCTCCCGCCGACTCAACCGCCTGGCTCACCGCGGGGAGGCCGTTGGCCGGCGGTCGCGGGCGCGAGGTTCCGGGCGATCCGCCGCCGCGGCTCGTGCACCCGTGGGATCTCTTTCGGCTTGGTCCGGCCGGGATTCTGGCCGATGCTGCCGCCTGCGACTGGCCGGCGGGGCGGGGGGGCGGCTGCCACCCGACGGCGATCGTGGACCGGCCCGAGCAACTCTTCATGCACCCGGCCGCGGTCGTCGAGCCCGGCGGGATTCTCTTGGCCGAGGAGGGGCCGATCCTGCTCGCCGAAGGTGCGCGGGTGATGGCCGGGGCGATGCTCCGCGGACCGGTGGCCGTGGGCCAGCAGGCGACAGTGCGGATGGGGGCGCGGATCTACGGCGGCACCGTGATCGGCCCCCACTGCAAAGTCGGTGGGGAGGTGGCGGCGAGCGTGTTTCACTCCTACTCGAACAAGGCCCACGAGGGCTACGTGGGCAACTCCGTGTTTGGCCAGTGGGTGAATCTGGGTGCCGACACGACCGCCTCGAACCTCAAGATGACCTACGGCACGGTCAAGATGCTCGACTGGCCGGCGGGGGTCGAGGTCGACACCGGTGAGCAGTTTGTGGGCGCGATCATGGCCGACCATTGCAAGACTGGCATCAACACGATGCTCAACACCGGCACCGTCGCGGGTGTCAGCTCGATCATCCTGGGCGCCGGCTTTCCGGCCCGGGCTGTGGCCTCTTTCAAGTGGGTGCAGCCCTGGGCGGTGACCGACTACCGGCTCGACAAGGCCCTGCTCGACATGGAACGGATGATGGCCCGGCGCGGCGTTTCCCTCACGCCCGCCTACCGCCGGATGATGACGGCGATCTACCAGCTCGGCCGGGGGTAGGCCTGGGCTCTGTCTGAGTTCGCGTTGGATACCAGGGCACTGTCCGCGGCCCCTTTCAGCGGCCCGCCGCCGACACGCAGACAAGTTCGCGGTCGTTGCGGGCGAAGATCGAGCGGCCTGCGAAGGCCGGGTGGCTCCACACCACCTCGCGGCCGAAGCATTCGTTGGTCGGCTCGAGGAGTTTCATGCGGCCGAGTTCCTCGTATTTCTCCGGCGTCAGTCGGGCCAGGATCAGGTCGCCCGTCTCAGAAAAAATCCAGGTCCGCGTGCCGTCTCCTGGCGGATCCTCGCGCACGAGAAACGCCGTGCCGTGCTTGCTCCGCCGCTCGCCGCCGGTCGTGGGCTCCAGCGTCTCCCAGCGACGCTCGCCCGTGGTGAGATCGACGGCCGTCAGCATTCCGGTCTGACAGTCGCAGCCATACAGCGTGTTGCCGGCGATGAACGGGGTGCTATTGGCGCAGGAAACGCCCGTCTTCTGTTCGACCCGCCAGAGGAGGCCGGGTGCGGAGCCGTCGGCCGCGAGCCGGAAGAGCCCGCCCACCCCGCCGATCCCGCTGGCGAAGAGGACGCGACCGGCGGGAGTGTCGGCTACCTGCGGGGCCATGATCGACATCCCATACATGGGCTTGAGCGGCTGCGACCAGAGCCCGCGGCCGGTGGCGGGCTCGAGGGCGTTGAGCTTGTCGGCGTCCCAGATCACGAGCTGCCGCGTGCCGCCCTGCTCGATGATCGTGGGGGGGCAGTAGCCGCTTTCGCTGGCCGTGAGGGCCCGCCACCGCTCCTGGCCCGTTTCCTTGTCAAAGGCCACGGCCACGCTGCCGGGTCCGCCGACCAGGCAAATGAGCAGGTCGTCTTCGACGAGCGGATGGCCGCAGAAGCCCCAGATCGGCGTCGGGGCCTGATAGTCCCGCTTGAAGTCCCTGGCCCAGAGCACCCGGCCCGTCTCGGCCTCGAGGCAGGTGAGGTTGCCTTCGGCGCCGAGCGTGTACACCTTGCCGCCGCTCACCGTGGGCGTGCAGCGCGGCCCCGAGGCGTAGGAGATCGCGTAGGGGCAGTCATACTCGTGCGTCCAGAGAAGCTTTCCCGTGGCGGCGTCGAGGCACAGCACCCGCTCACGGCCGACAAGCTCGGTGCGGTCGTTGGGGCTGTTGGCCACATCCCCAGCTGGCCGGTCGTAGTCCATGAGATAGACGCGGCCATTCGCCACCGCCGGCCCTGCATAGCCCCCCTTGACGGGCACCCGCCACGTCACTGGTAGGCCCGCCGCGGGAATCGCCGCCACGAGCCCGGCCTCCCGCCAGACGCCGTCTCGCCGCGGGCCCATCCACTGGGGCCAGTCGTCGCCACGGGCAGACGAGCCACTGTCGAGGGCGAGGCAGACTGCCACCGAGCAGGCCAGGGCGGTGCGAACCAGCTGATCCATCATGCGCATGCGTGTGGTCTCCGTCTCAGGATGTCGCCGTGGCTGCCTGCGGCAGGTCGGTGCCGACGTCAATTCCATCGGGTCTCCAATCGACGAGTTCGAGCTCGGCGGTGCGCCGTCCCTGAAACTCGTTGATCTTCGGCTTGAAGGCGATCAGGAAGGGCTGACCCGGCGCTGGCAGATGCGGCAGCCACTCGGCGCCGCCGAAGGCTACGCCCCGGATCTTGGCGCCGTGCTGCACGAGCCGCATCGCCAAGTGGCGAGCACCGCCGCCGATCGTACGCGGCGGCTCGGCCAGCGCGACCCGCGATGCGCAGAGCACCGGCCGGCGGTTGCCCTGGCCAAACGGAGCGAGCTTTTCAATCTGCTCGACCGACGAGAGCGTGAGGCCCGCGAGCGTGGTCTCGCCGTCGATCGAGAGCTGTGCGCGACGCAGCTCAATCGGCATCCGGGCTGCCACCTCCGCCAGGAAAGCCTGCCGAAATTCGTCGATCCGACCATCGGCAATCCGCAGGCCTGCGGCCGCCGCGTGGCCGCCGCAGGTCAGGAGCAGCTCCCGGCAGGCCATGAGCGGAGCGTGGACGTCGAAGCCGGGCACGCTCCGCACGCTCCCCGAGGCCACAAGCCCCTCGTGTGCGCCCCGGGCGATCAGGATGACCGGGCGGTGAAATCGTTCCGCCAGCCGGCCGGCCACGATCCCCACGATCCCGGCGTTCCAGCCACGGTCGGCCAGGACAAGGGCCGCGTCGGCCACGGGATCGAACTGCTCGAGGGCCTGCTTCGTGGCGGCCAGGATGATGCTCCGCTCCTCCGATTCACGGCGGATGTTGAGGTCGTGGACGTAGCTCGCCAGGCTTTCGGCCCGGGCAACGTCGGCCGTGGTCAAAAGTTCGATTCCCTTGGCTGCCTCGCCGAACCGGCCGGCCGCGTTGAGCCGCGGGGCGAGGCGGAAGGCCACGTCCTCGCTCTCGAGGGCCGACTTCTCATGCAGGCTCGCCAGTTCGAGGAGCTTGGCGAGGCCCGGTCCTCCCCGTTGCCGGAGACACTCGAGCCCGCGGCGCACGATGATCCGGTTCTCGTCCACCAGCGGCACCACGTCGGCCACCGTGCCCAGGGCCGCCAGGCCGACGCCCCGCAGAAGCATCTCACGGAGCCGCGGCGTCACCTGCTTGGCCCCGCTCGCCCGCGTGGCGATCGCCCAGGCCAGCTTGAAGGCCACGCCCGCACCGCAGAGTTCGCCGAATGGATAGGCCGTGCCCGGAAGCCGCGGGTGCACGAGCACGTCGGCATCAGGGAGCGACTCGGCGAACGAGTGGTGGTCGGTCACGATGAGTTCGAGGCCGAGCGCTCGCGCCCGCGCCGCCTCGGCCACGCTCGCGATCCCGCAGTCGACCGTGATCACGAGGTTCGCCCCGTCGGCGGCGAGCTTCTCGAGGGCCTCGGCATTGAGGCCGTAGCCCTCCTCGAATCGGTTGGGCACATACCACCGGGGTGCCGCGTCGAGCGCCTCGAGGCAGCCGATGAGAATCGCCGTCGCCGTCATGCCGTCGGCGTCGTAGTCGCCGTAGATCACAATCCGCCGGCCGGCCCGAACGGCCGCGAGGATTCGGTCGGCGGCCTCCGGCACGCCCGGGAGCGTCTCGGGATCGCGGAGGTCGGTGAGCGTGCCGGCGAGAAACGCCTTCACAGCCGCCGGGTCGGTGACGCCCCGGCCCACCAGGAGCGACGCCACGACTCCCGGCACGCCGGCCAAGCGTTCAAGCGCCGCGACCGCGGTTGCGTCGTGAGGGCGGACAAGCCAGCGCTTCGGCATCGGCGAGACTCCCTTCTTCGCAAACCAAAGGTCGGCACCAGCGGCGAGAAACCTACCGCATGAAAATTCCGAGTATATCGCTCGGGATCCATGGGGGGCCCAGGCAGGGAAACTGGGAAAGCCTTGGCGAGCAAGCCGTACGATCCCCAGCGCCAGAGGCTATTCCTTCCCGGCGGCCCACCACCGCTGGCCTGCCGCCGGTATAGTGCTGGCCTGATTCGTGGCCTTTCCTGCCGCACGCCGGAGCCCAACCATGCCGCTCGCCGACATCCCTCTCCCCCTGCTCGCCGCGAAGCCGAAGCGAGACACCGTCGCCAAAGACAAAGTGCTCTGCGAGTTCTGCACCGCCAAGTGCTGCCGCTACTTTGCCCTGCCGCTCGAGAAGCCGACGACGCGGGAGGAGTTTGAATACATCCGCTGGTTCCTGCTTCACGACCAGGCTTCGGTGTTTACCGAGGAGGGCGACTGGTACGTCTGCGTGCACACTGTCTGCAAGCACCTCCAGGACGACCACCGCTGTGGCATCTACGAGACCCGCCCGCAGATCTGTCGCGAGTACACGACCGACGAGTGCGAGTATGAGGACGACTGGGTGTATGACCAGTATTTCGAGACGCCGGAGCAGGTCGAGGAATATATGGACGCGGTGCTCGGTCCCGGCGGCGAGTCGGTTGGCGACGGCCGCCGGAAGAAGAACCGCACCAAGTCGATCCGCGGCCTCAAGCCGCCGCTCCTTCAGATCCTCTGAGCTTCGCCGGGCAGGGCCCGGTAGTGACCACATGATCCAGCCACGCACCCTCAAGGGTTTCCGCGACCACCTGCCGGCCCAGGCCCTCGTCCGGGAGCGGGTGCTGGACGTGGCCCGCCGCGTCTACCGCTCCTACGGTTTCGCGCCGATCGACACGCCGGCGCTTGAATACCTCGAGATCCTGACCGGCAAGGGGAGCGAGGAGACCGACAAGCAGCTCTACCGGTTTACTGACCACGGTGGCCGGGAGGTGGGAATGCGGTTCGACCTCACCGTTCCCTTCGCCCGGTTTGCTGCCCAGCATGTGAATGAACTCGGCCTGCCCTTCAAGCGATACCACATGGCAACCGTGTGGCGGGGGGAGAACACGCAGCGGGGCCGGTACCGCGAGTTCATGCAGTGCGACTTCGACACAATCGGCACCACGAGCCCCGTGGCCGACCTCGAGATGGTGCTCGTTGTCCATGACCTCCTGGCCGCGATCGGCCTGGAGCGATTTACGATCAAGCTCAACGATCGGCGGGTGCTGGCTGGCATCCTCGAGCGGCTCGGCCTCGCCGACCGGGCTCCCGACGTGCTGCGGAGCCTCGACAAGCTCGGCAAGGCGACGCCCGAGGCTGTGGCGGCCGAACTCACCGGGCAGGGCGTGGCTGAGGCCGCGGTGGCAACGCTCCTGGAGATGGCCCGCCTCGCCGGGCCGCCCGCCGAAGTCCTCGGACGGCTGGCCGAGTTGGCCGGCACAACCGCCACGGGCGCCGTGGGCGTGGCCGCGCTCGAGGGGCTCATGGCAGGGGCGACGGCGGCCGGCGTGCCAGCCGGCCGCGTCGTCATCGATCCCTCGATCGCCCGGGGGCTCGACTACTACACCGGCATCGTGCTCGAGAGTTTTCTCGACGACCTCCCAGCGCTTGGCAGCGTCTGCTCGGGGGGGCGGTATGACAACCTCGCGGCCCTCTATACGAAGCAGCCGCTGCCGGGCGTCGGCGCGTCGCTGGGCATCGACCGGCTGCTGGCGGGTCTCGAGGAACTGGGGGCCACCGGCGGCCCCGAGACGCCGGCCGAGGTGTTCCTCGTTCAGTTTGACGCTGCCCGCCTGGCCGACTACCTGCGGATCGCCGCGGCCCTGCGGCGGGCGGGGATCGCCGTCGAATTCTTCCCCGAGCCAAAGAAGCTGGGCCAGCAGCTCAAGCTCGCGAGCAAGCGGGGCATTCCCCTGGCCCTCGTGATCGGGGGTGATGAGTTTGCCAAGGGCACCGCCCAGCTCAAAGACATGGTCGCCGAGACCGCCACCACGATCGAGTGGGGCGGTGACCCCGAGGTGCTTGCCGCGGCCGTGGCCGTCGGGCTCGATGCGATTCGCGGCCGCTGACCGCTGCAGGCTAGAGACCGCCCCAGGCGATAGCTAGCTGCCAGCTAGCTGCCGCCGAAGCGGCGCTCGAGGGCGGCCAGTTCCGTGGCGACCGTCTGGGCGTCGGCCGGCCTGTCCTCCCGCCGCTGAGCCATGAGCCGCATCACGAGGTTTGAGACCTCGGGTGGTGTGGCGGCCGCCACAGTAGATAGCGGCACCGGGTTGCCCCGGGAGATCGCGGCGAGCATCGCCACCATCGAGTTGCCCTTGTAAGGCAGGCGGCCGGAGAGCAGTTCGTAGAGCATCACGCCGAGGCCGAAGATGTCGCTGCGGGCGTCGAGGACGTCGTCGTTGATCCGTTCCGGTGGCATGTAGGCAGGCGTGCCCACCACGGCCCCCTCGACCGTGATCGTGGCCGAATCATCCTCGATGCCGCGGGCCAGACCGAAGTCGATGATCCGCACGCTGCGGCTCGGCCCCTCGAGAAACACGTTGT
The DNA here is from genome assembly GCA_040880915.1 of Pirellulales bacterium. GTDB lineage: Bacteria > Planctomycetota > Planctomycetia > Pirellulales > UBA1268 > QWPN01. The sequence continues at coordinate 24,800 of JBBEEF010000239.1, read as the reverse complement.
CGGGCTTGATGTCGCGGTGGACGAGGCCCCGCTCATGGGCGGCGGCGAGCCCCGTGGCGATCTCCCGGCCGATCCGCAGCACGACCGGCACCGGCAGCGGCATCAGGCAGGCCGACAGCGGCAGCCCCTCGAGGTACTGCATCACAAGATAGGGACGCCCCTCGTGCTCGCCTACGCCATGGATCGTGAGCACATGCGGATGGCAGATGGCCGCTGCGGTTCGGCCCTCGCGGAGAAACCGCTGCCGGGCCCCGGCGTCGCGGGCCCGCGAGCGACGCATCACCTTGATGGCCACGCTGCGGTCGAGCAGTTCGTCTCGGGCCAGGTAGACCTGCCCCATCGCACCCGAGCCGATCAGGCCGAGCACTGGGTGGTTGCCGATTCGGGCCGGCACAGGCTCGCGGTCGAGGTCGTCATAAAGCCCCGGGTCGTTACCGACCTCGTCGATCATGACCGAGACCGAGGCCGCTCCCGGGGGCAGAACGACCGTCTCGCATGCAGGTGAGCCGGAGGCGTGCGTGTCGCGTCCCACGCTGCGGACGACAAACGAGCAGAACGGGTCGCCACGGAGCATGCAGCCCGGTTCCTCGATCATCACCTTCTCGCCGTAGTGCCGGGCGATGCCCCGCACGAGACCGGTGGCGAGCATGCAGAGCCGCCGCCGGGAACTGTAGACGAGATGCAGCTCGGTCGGACCAACCCGCACCGCCTCGAGCACCGGTGGCTCGGCTCCCGGCCGCGTGGTGCGGACCATGGCGTGGATCAGATCCTCGGTGTGCTCCAGGAGATCGAGCGTCCGCCAGGCCGGGTCGAGCAGCGGCCCGGCCACCTTCACAAGGTGGGGGCTGAGAAACTCGCCGAAGCGTGTCAAGGTGTGGTCGAGGGGCTCTCCGAGGTGGGCGGCGATCGACTCCAAGAGGCCGACCGCCTCCGCGTCGGGGTAGGTGCCGGCTGGTAGGTAGCCCGCGGACCGCTCGATGACGCTCGACCGCAGTGCCCCGCCCGAGACGGTGGCCGACGAAGCCGCCGCCAGGGTGTCGGCAAACTTCTGGATGTAGAAGAAAATGAGTCCGTGCACGGGGAGGATATTTCCAGGGACGGCCAGCCACCTGCCCACCAGCGAGCGTATCAATCGGCTTCCGGCCGGGAAAGCGACCGGTCGGGCGAGGGGGTGGCTGCCGGAATGGTCGCCGGCACGGGCGGGCAGATGCGGCGGCGGTAGATCGCCAGGCCGTGGGCTGCGTGGTAGAGGCCGCCGCACTCGACGTCGACGTCGGCCGTCCGTTCGAGAAGCGTCACGAGCCGCTTTGCCGCTCGCGTCACCCACGGCTCGGTGAGGCTCTCGTCGTCGAGCACGAGCGCGAGCACTTCGAAGATATGGCCGGTGGCGGCCAGCGTGGCGAACACGTCGGGCGAGCGACCGGGCCGGTCGAAGGAGTGCACCGAGAAGCTGCCGTCCGGTTGCTGGAACTGCCGGGCGCGGTCGAGGTAGTCAAAGAGCACCTCCTCAGCGGCTGCCCAGCCGCTTTCCGGTGGTGGCTCGCCGTGGGCGTCGCGGTAGGCCCGGACTGCCGCCGCCAGGCCGTAGAGGCGGTGGGTGCCGCCGCAGGCCGCGCCGATGATGTCGCTCTCAGCCTCCATCCGCACGACATCCTCCGTCGTCCAGCGGCGGCCGTCTCCGGCCCGCCACTCAGCAGTAGGCGGAAGGTAAGCCGCCAGCGCCATGAGCGTCCATGAGGCCTCCTGGCCTGGCCGGATGTCGTGCCGGGCCTGGGCAAAGAGATCGGCCAGCGTGAACGACCTGCCAGCCACCGTGAGCGGCGTCTCGAGCGGCAGGCCGCCAACAAGGGCCAGACCTTCGCTAGCCACACCACACTGCGAGAGATAGCCGAGCCACTGGTCGGGATGCCCCTGGCCGGTTGTGCTGCCCTCCTCGACCACGGCGATCACCCCCGGATCGCCGGGGCGAAGAGCCCAGCCGGTGATCGGACCGCCGCCGAGCAGGTAGTCGAGAGCGGGCGAGACGTCGCCGCCATGTGCGAGCGGGAGGCCGGCACCGAAGGCCAGGATTCCGTGGACCGCCTGCCAGGCGCCATGCACGGAGGCGTCGAGCCGCCGGGTGTCCCGCGCCGCGGCGAGCACCGCGTCGATCCGCTCGCAGAGGGCGGCCGGCTCTTCGATCGCTGCCGTTTCGGAGAGTGACTGCTGGCGCGGGCTGCCGCAGCCGGCCATGCCGAGGAGGGCGGCCAAGAGACCAAGACCCGGACGGCGGGCAGGCCTGCCGAATAAGTGCACAAGGCGGGGCACCAGGCGGGGAACCAGGCGGGGCACCAGGCGGGGAACCAGGCGGGCAGGTCGTGCGTAGAACATGATTGGACCGGTCGCTCGAGAGACGTCGGGGCCGCCGGCTGGCGGCCCCGTGGCTAGAATACGCTGCGAGCACGGTGTGTGCGGTTTCGTGCCAGGCTGGAGAAATTCCGATGTTTTTCGACCCCATGTATTTCGTCTGGATCGCCCCAGCCATGCTGCTGGCCATGTGGGCCCAGTGGAAGGTGCAGTCGTCGTTTGCCGCGGCCGCGCGGGAGCCGGCCCCGCTTTCTGGGGCCGCAGCCGCCCGCCACATCCTTGATTCAGCCGGTGCCACCGAGGTCACGATCGAGCCAGTGGCCGGCCACCTCACCGACCATTACGACCCCCAGGCCAAGGTCTTGCGGCTCTCGCAGGACGTCTACGACTCGCGATCGCTGGCGGCGGTGGGGATCGCGGCCCATGAAGCGGGCCACGCCCTCCAAGACGCTGAGAACTACTCGCTCATGTCGATCCGCAACGCGGCGGTCGGGGTGGCAAACTTCGGCAGCGGCCTGGGGCTGATCGTGTTCATGATTGGTCTGGCGATCGCTCTCAAGCCCGTCGCCTGGCTCGGGATCGCGCTTTTCGCGGGCACGGTCTTTTTCCAACTCGTGAACCTGCCGGTGGAGATCGACGCCAGCAACCGAGCCAAGGCGCAGCTGGTCCATCTGGGGATCGTGCCGGTCGCCGACATGCCGGCCGTCAATTCGGTGCTCAACGCAGCCGCCTGGACCTACGTGGCCGGCACGCTGCAGAGCGTGTTCACACTGCTCTACTATGCGAGTTTCCTCACGGGTTCGCGGGACGACTCGTGAGAACGTGCTTGCCAGCCAAAGCCCCCGGCGGTTGCATCAGATCCCGATCGCCAGCCCCCTTGAGCCACTTTCCTCTGCGTGAGCGAGCGGCATGGATAGCGAGCGGTGCGGATCACTGATGAAGTGAATACAACACGATGTTGAGGGCGATCTTCTCGGCGTCGTCGCGGCCGTAGCCGGAACACTCCATCGAGTTTTGCTTCTCAAGCGCGCAGGAGAGGTCGTATGGTGAGAAGATCACCGCCCACCGGTCGCCCAGCCGGATGCCCTCGAGCCGAGGCGTTGTCTGCCGCTTGCGGACGCCCAGCGGCCCGTCTCCGCCGGCCGGCTCGCGGAGGGTCACCTCCCGGATGTCGTAGCCCCCGTACTCGGCGGCGGTGAAGATCGGGTCGTCGGCGGGAATCTCCTCGAGCGGCTTGCCCGGCAGGATCTGGGCGATCTCCTGGCGGAAGGCCGCGGTAAACGCCGTCGAGGCGCAGACGGAGTCGGCCAGCAGCGTGCCGCCCCGCTCGAGAAATTGTCCGATTCGCTCCCGCCGCGAGGCGTCAAAGGCGAAGGCCTGTCGGCCGTGCATGAATACCAGGTGGTAGTCGAACAGGGCCTCGTCGGCCGGATCGATCAGGGCGGGCACGTCGTCGACCCGGATGCCGGTTTCGCGGGCGGCGGCCCGGAGAATGTTGGCGAGTGCCGCGGGGGCGGCGTCGCACTGGCCGGCATGCCGCAGCTTGCCGATCGCGAGCTGCCCCCGTTCGAACTGGCGGGCCGGGGCGTCGGCCGGCGGGGCGACGTCGAAGAGCTCGTCCTTTCGCTTGAGCTCCCGGTTGGTGGCGTAGGCGAGCACGTTGGTCCCGATCGCGAGCGCCGCCTCGACTTCTCGCAGGACGGCGGGGGGGAGCCGCTTCCGCGCGGGGCCACCGAGTTCCCACAGGCAGGAGAGGCTCGGCATCCCTCCCTTGGCTTCGCCGTCGGTGGCCGGGGCGTAGATCAGGCTCGTGCGGCAGCCGTAGTCGACTCCCAGGAGCGGCCGCTGGAGCCCCGGTGGCACGATCTCCTCGGCATTCCAGGCCGGATGCTCAGGGGGCAGGAGGTTGAGCCGGTATTCGGGCTCGGGGAAGATTTCCCCCACGAGCTGGCGGAACCGACGGTCGAACTCTTCGCTCCGCGGGCAGCAGGCCTCGGCGAAGATGAAGCCCCCGTCGTCGATGTAGGCTCGCAGCCGCCGGCCAGCATCGGGCCCGAGGTCGAAGAGCGACTTGCCCGACAGCCAGAACACCGGCGCCTGCATGAGATCGGCGTGGCTTGCCGCCGGCGCGTCGAGGACATGCCAGGAGAGACCAGCTGGGTAGTCCTTTTGCCAACGCGACTCGACGTGTTCGACGAGGTGGGCGATGTCATGGCCGTGGCGATTCCAGTCGGCGTCTGGTGAATGGCGGCTCTTGGCCACGATCACCGGCCGGCGGCCCTTTGCGAGAAACAAGAGGGCGAAGCTCGTGGCAACCGTGGCATCCTCGATCCGCCGGGCTACGAACTGGCCGCTGAGCCGATCCTGGGCGTCCACGAACATCCGCGCCCCCTCGCGGTACCAGTCATGCTCGCCGATGTATCGCCGGGCCGTGAACCGCCCCACCCGCTCGAGGCCGTAGAGGTAGTAATAGAGCCAGGTGTCGCCGCCGGTGCCCGGGTTTTGAGTCACGCTAAACCGGCGGCCGAGCCAGTCGAGGCCCCGCTCGAGCAGTTGGGGTGATTGGCCGCCGCCACAGCAGGACACGGTAGCTTGGGCGGCGCGGGCGTCGGGCGTGCCGACATGCTCCGCCGTGATCCAGATGCTGGTGATGCCCGCGCAGGTCATGCTGCCGGTGCCGGGAGAGCGGCCCGAGTAGCCCCAGGAGCCGTCGGCGTTGGCGCAGGAGGCCCAGTATTGCTGCGAGCGAACCCATGTTTCTTCGCGGACGGGAATCCCGGCCCGGGCCGCCTCGTGGAGGGCAAGCAATGCGAATTGTGTGTTCGAGTTGTCGCCGATGCCGCCGCCCGGGGTCTGCTTGTACGACCAGGATCCGGCGCCCGGGCCGGCCCGCACCTGGCCCTCCTCGAGCCAGGCGACGTTGCGGGCGAGGATCGCCGCATCAGCCTCTGGCGCGAGCATCGCCAGGGCCATGGTCTGAAGCGACACGGCGTAGGTGTCGTTGGGCACCTGGGTTCGGAGCCAGGCGAGGCCCCGGCGGACCGCGGGGGCGGTGTCGTCGAGTCCGGCGTTGGCCAATGCGAGCAGCACGAGCCCCGTCGCCCCCACCCGCTTGTCGGCGGAGTGCATCGCCTCCCACCAGCCGTCCCCCTTCTGCTGCCGCACGAGAAAGTCGCGGGCTTTCTCGACCGCCCGCTGGATCTCGCCCGCTGCGAGCGGCTCGGCGGCGGCGAGCTGGCTCCCGCCGCAGGCTGCCAGGCAGGCCAGCACCAGACCGAACGCGGCAGCGAGCCGCAGGCGGCGTGTGCAGTGCATGGTCCGACGTCTCCGGAAGATGAAGAAGCCACTACGTCCCGAATAATCGTAGCAGGTCGGCACCCGCTCGGCGGGCCCGGGGTTTGCCGTGTGGCGTGGCAGGGCCGATACTAAACCCTCCCCGCTCGGCAGAGTTTCCGGCACCTCCCAGGACGACAGGCGTGTCAACCGCATCCCGCCCCAAGACGCTCGATGACATCCTGCAGGAGTTCGCCCAGCACCGGCGGCTGATGCAGGAGGAACTCCAGAAGGTGATCATCGGTCAGACCGATGTGATCGAGCAGCTGTTCGCCGCTATCTTCACCCGCGGGCACTGCCTGCTCGAGGGCGTGCCGGGGCTTGCCAAGACGCTGATGGTCTCGACGCTCGCCCGGATCCTCGATGTGGGATTCAAGCGGGTCCAGTTTACGCCCGACCTGATGCCCTCCGATATCACCGGCACCAACGTGCTTGACGATGAGCAGGGGCGGCGGGTGTTTCGCTTCGTCGAAGGCCCGATCTTCACCAACATCCTCCTCGCCGATGAGATCAACCGCACGCCCCCCAAGACGCAGGCAGCGCTTCTCCAGGCGATGCAGGAGCGGGAGGTGTCGGTGGGGCAGGAGACCTACAAACTGCCCGACCCGTTCTTCACGATCGCCACCCAAAACCCGATTGAGCAGGAGGGCACCTATCCGCTCCCCGAGGCCCAGCTCGACCGCTTCATGTTCAATATCAAGGTTGGCTATCCGACGGCCGCCGAGGAAGAGCAGATTCTGATGGCGACCACGCGGCTGGAGAAGCCCGAAGTTCGCAAGGTCCTCTCCGGCCGCGCGATCGTCAACATCCAGAAGGTGGTCGGAAGCGTGGCGGTCAGCGAATACATCGTGAAGTATGTGGCTCGGCTCGTGCGGGCGACGCGGCCGAAGGATCCGCAGGCGCCCCCCTACGTGGCCCAACTGGTGGACTGGGGCGCCGGCCCCCGGGCCGGCCAGTTCCTGATCCAGGGGGGCAAGGCGATGGCGGCGATGGACGGGCGGTTCAGCGTGTCGCTCGACGACATCCGCCGGATCGCCGTGCCCGTCCTGCGGCACCGCATCGCCACCAACTTCCAGGCTCAGGCGGAGGGGCTCACCAGCGAGTCGATCATCGAGCGGCTCGTGAAGGAGACCCCCGAACCCGAGATTCCCAAGTTCGTCAAGTGAAGCCGGGCGACTGTCCCCTTTTTGAGTGAAGCCGGGGGACTGTCCCCTTTTTGAGACGAAGGCGGCGATGCCCCGCGCGGTTGAGGAAT
>JBBEEF010000239.1:0-17766 GCA_040880915.1 Pirellulales bacterium | reverse complement strand
GGGGACTGTCCCCTTTTTGAGACGAAGGCGGCGATGCCCCGCGCGGTTGAGGAATACCTGAAGCCGGAGGTGGTCAGACAGATCGCCCGGCTCGATCTCCGCGCCCAGTTCATTGTCAGGGGCTTCCTCCAGGGACTCCATGCCAGCCCCTACCAGGGCTTCTCGGTCGAGTTCAGCGAGCACCGCCGCTACGCCTCCGGAGACGACCCCAAGGACATCGACTGGCTCGTCTACGCCAAGACCGACAAGCACTACGTCAAGAAGTTCGAGGCCGAGACCAACATCACCGGCTACCTGGTGGTCGACGCCAGTGCCTCGATGGCCTACACCTATCGCCAGGAGCTCACGAAGCTCGACTACTCGATCTCGCTGGCGGCGGCCCTCTGCTGGCTCATGGTTCACCAGCAGGATCCCTGCGGGTTGATGGTGTTTGACGAGAAGGTGCGGACCTCCCTGCCGGCCCGCTCGCGGCGGTCGCAGATTCCCCAGGTGCTCTCGGTCCTCTCCAAGGTGGCCCCCTCCGGCAAGACCGACATCGCCGGCAGCCTCGTCCAGGTGGCGGCGATGCTTCGGCACCGGTCGCTCGTCATGGTGTTCAGCGACCTGCTGGCCGATCCGCCGCCGATTCGTGACGCGCTCATGCGGCTCCGGCACGGCGGTCACGACGTGATCCTGTTCCACGTGCTCGACGAGGGTGAGGTGCGGTTTCCCTTCGAGGGAATGGTGGAACTGACGGAGCCCGAAACACGTGACCGGCTCGTGATCGACGCCGATGCGGCCCGCTCCGGCTACCTGAAGGCCGTCGAGACCTTCCGCGAGGGCTACCGCGCCTGGTGCTTCCGGGCGGGTGTCGACTACGTGCCACTCGACACGAGCATGCAGTTTGATCGGGCGCTCATGGAATACCTGCACAACCGCCGAGCGCGGTTCTAAGACGATGGGTATCGGCTTCCTCTCACCGTTGCTCCTGGGAGGCGTGGCCCTCGTGGCCGTGCCGATCATCCTTCACCTCGTGATGCGGCGGAAGCCAGTGCCGCATGCGTTTCCCGCGCTGCGGTTTCTCCAGGAGCGGGCCATCGCCACCCGCCGCCGGCTTCAGCTCAGCCATCTGCTTCTGTTGCTCCTGCGGATGGCGGCGATCGTGCTTGTGGCCCTGGCGCTGGCCCGGCCGGTCCTGCGGGGTGCCGGGTGGCTAGCCGAGTCGGAGGGACCGGTGGCCGCCGCCTTCGTGTTCGACACCTCGCCGCGGATGACGCTTCGCGAGGGCAACCGCACCCGGCTCGAGCAGGCAGCGGCCATGGCCCGGGTGTTGTTTGGCAAGCTGCCGGCCGGCAGCCAGGTGGCCGTGGTCGACACCGCGGGCACGCCGCCCGCGTTCATGCCGGCGGCGGCGGCTGCAGCCCGGATCGACCGCCTGGCGTCGGCGTCACCGAGCGTGTCGTTGGCGAACGCCATCGCCGCCGCCCGCCGGCTGCTCACCGACGCGGAACTCCAGCAACGCGAGCTCTACGTCTTCACTGACTGCTCTCGCGGCGCGTGGGAGAGCGGGCCGCCCGCCGGAGACGCTGCGGCCGAAGCAGCTGCGGGAATAATCACCCTCTACGTGGATGTCGGGAGCGGAGCACCACGAAACTTTGCGATTGAGTCGCTCGAACTCTCGGGTGAGCGGGTGGCCGCCGGCACGTCGCTCGTGCTCGCGGCCACGATCGGCCGGACCGGGCCCGATGCCACAAGGACGGTCGCCGTGGAGCTCTTGGGGGCAGACGGCCGCTTTGTGCGGCGGGGCGTGAAGAGCGTCTCGCCATCGGCCGATCGGCCGGAGACCACCGTGTTCGACGTCGGCGGTCTCGAGCCGGGCATCCGGCAGGGCCGCGTGGTGCTCGAAGGCAGCGATGACCTGGCGGCCGACGACGTCCGCTCCTTCACCGTCGAGGTGGGCTCGCCGGGGCGGGTGATCGTGGCGGCCGCCCGCCCGGCCGCGAGAAACGGCCGATTCATGCTCGAGGCCCTCGCCCCGGCGGCGCTCCGCAAGGCCGGTACTTCCCGCTTCACGCTCGAACCGGTTGACTTTACCTCGCTCGACGCCACCAACTGGGAAGGGGCGGCCGGCATGGTGCTCCTCGATCCGCCCCCACTTGCGGAGCGTGACTGGGAGGCCCTCGCCGCCTGGGTGGCCCAAGGGCACGGCTTGGTGGTCTGGCTCGGCCCCGCTGCCGGCAGTGCCCCCGGCTTCAATTCGGTGGCATCCCGCGGCGTGCTCGGGGGAGACATCGTGCGGGTCTGGCGGAGTCCTGATGCCGCCAACTATCTGGCCCCGGAGGCGCTCGACCATCCCGTGCTGGCTGCCTTCCGGCGGGTCGGCGACGCAGTGCCCTGGCAGGACTACCCGGTGTTCCGGCACTGGGAGTTCATGCCCGCTGAGGTGCCGGAATCGGGTGCGGGTCCGGCCCGAGGGGCCGCCACGGTTGTGGCCGCCTACCGAAACGGCCTGCCCGCCATCCTCGAGCATCGGCTGGGGCAGGGGACTGTCATCGTGGTCACGACTCCCGTGGGGCAAGCGGCGGCCGATCCGGAGGCCTGGAACATCCTGGCGACCGGCTTCGAACCCTGGCCGTTTTTGATCCTGGCCAATGAGACGCTGCTGCACGCGATCGACACGGCCGACGAACGCAATGTTAGCGCCGGCCGACCCGTCACGCTCCGCCTTGGCCGTCGCGACCTACCAACCGCCATCGTGCACACGCCGGCAGACGATGACTTTCCAGTGGCCATCGACCGCGGTCGGGGCACGGTGACGGTCACCGCCACGCTCGAGCCGGGCAACTACACGGTGCGGGCGGGAGGGGCCGCCGGTGGAGTGGCTGACGGATTCAGCGTCAATCTCGATCCCGCCGCCACCGACTTTCGGCGGCTCTCCGCCGAGCAACTCGCCGACGTGCTCGGCCCCGGGCACCGCCTGGCCCGCACCGAGGAGGAACTCGCCCGCGATGTGAACCTCGAGCGGATCGGGTCGGAGCTCTTCGGCTGGACGATCATTCTGGCCGCGCTGGCGATGGCGGCCGACTGGATCGTGGCCAATCGCTTCTACGCGGCACGCCAGGGCACCGAGCCGGCGGCCGACGCAGCGGCCTTGTTGCGTGAGACGGCCGGCGATCCCGATGTCGACGCGGGTGAATCCTCCCTGCCACCGGTTCCCGCACCGCTTGTCGGCACGTCCGGTCCGCCCCCGTTGCCTCCCGTCGCCGGAGCGAGACCATGAGCGACGAGGCGTGGCTCGAGGAGCTGACCGTTGGTTTCGATCCTGTCGGGTCGTGGGCCTTCGTGGCGCTGGTGACCGTGGGGCTGGCGGCCGTGCTGTTCGCGGTCCCACCCGACCGGACCCGAGTGGGGGGCGGCCGCCGGTTGTTGCTCGTTGCCCTGCGGCTGGCCGCGTTCCTGGCATTGATCGCCTGCATGATGCGGCCCACGATCGTGTCGAGCCGCAAGGCACGCCAGCAGGGGGTCGTGCTCGTGCTCGCCGATGCCTCGGAGAGCATGACCGTGGCCGACGGCGAAGGGGGACGGAGTCGCTGGGAGCAGCTCACCGCGACACTGGCAGCCGCGAAGCCTGGGGCCCGCGACCTCGTGGCGCGGGGTGGATTGGAGATCGTTGCCTGGACGTTCGATCGGGAGTTGCGTCCGCTCGTGGCTACCGAGGGAGAGCTGTTTCCGCTCGGGCCGTGGTCGGCCGCCGAAACGTCGGGTGAGACCGCCATCGGCGGAGCCCTCGAGGAAGCAGTGCGGTCTATCGCCGGCCGCCAGATCGCCGGCATCGTCGTGCTCAGCGACGGCGCGCAGCATGCCTATCCGCCACGGGACGTGCCGCCGCAGACGGTCGCTCGCAGCTTGGCCGAACTCGGCACGCCGCTCTGGAGCGTCACCTTCGGACAGCAGCGGGGAGGCGGCCAAGGCAGGGATGCGGCGGTCGTGAATCTGGCCGCGGCCGAGACGGTCTACCTCGAGAACCTGCTCGAAGTCGCGGCCCGCGTGCGGCTGGAAGGCCTGGCCGGGCAGGCGGTGGCGGTCGTCCTCCTCGCCGAGGACGACACCGGTGGCTTCGAGGAGGTTGCCCGGACCACCGTGAGCACGCCGGGCGAGGTCGGCGAGCAGCCGGTTCGCCTCGAGTGGACGCCCCGCAGCCTCGGTGAGCGGAAGCTCACGCTCCGCGTCGTGCCGCAGGATGGCGAGGTGGTGCTCACCAACAACGAAATGTCCACCTTTGTCAACGTGATCGACGGCGGCCTGCGGGCGCTCTATCTCGAGGGGGCGTTGCGGGTGGAGCAGCGGTTCCTGCGGCGGGTGCTCGCCTCGAGTCCCGACATGAAAGTCGACTTCCGCTGGATCGACTCCGGCCGCCGCGACCGCTGGCCGGTCGACCTAGGGCGGCAACTCGCCGGCCCCTACGACGTCTTTCTGATCGGTGACCTCGATGCCGCCGCCCTCCGGCCGGAAGACCTGCGAACCATCCTCGAGCGGGTCGGGGCCGGAGCGGGGATCGGCTTCCTGGGCGGCTTCCACTCGTTCGAGGCCGGCGGGTGGGGGAGTTCCGCCCTCGGCAGGCTCATGCCCTTCGAGCCCGATCGGCTCGCGCGGCAGGCGTTCGACGAGCCGGTGCGGCCGGGGTTGCACCTCCCAGGGCCGGTCCGCATGCTGCCCGACCCACGGTTCGGCGGGATCTCGATCCTCCGGCTCGGCAGTGACGACGCCACCACCCGGGCTGCCTGGGCGGAGTTACCCGAGCTCGCCGGCGCCAACAAACTAGGCCGCCTCGTGGCCTCCGCCCAGCCGTTGGCGGTGACGGCCGACGGCACCCCGCTGCTCGTGGCTCGCGACTTCGGCGCCGGCAGGGTCGTGGCCTTCGCCGCCGACTCCACCTGGCGATGGGTCATGCAGGGGGCGGCCGAACAGCATCGCCGGTTCTGGCGGCAGCTGGTCCTCTGGCTAGCCCGCAAGGACGACTCCGAGGCCGATTCGCTCTGGCTGCGGCTGGCCCAGCGGCGACTCCCGCCGGGCACGCCGCTCGAGTTCGACGCCGGCATCACGACCGCCGAGGGGGAGGGCCGCCGCGACATCTCATTGGAGGCGGTCGTCACGTCGCCGGGGGGACAGTCGCGGCTCGTGCGGGTCGTCCCCGTCGGCGACGGCTTCTCAGGCACCGTCACAGAGTGCGTCGAGCCCGGGGATTGGCGGCTTGTCGTCCGGGCCCGGCGGGCGGGCGAGGCTGAACCGCGGGAACGGTCGGCACGATTCACCATCTACCGCCAGGATCTGGAACTTGCCAACCCGCGGGCAAATCCCCTGCTCATGCGGCAGCTGGCCGAGGCCACCAGTGGCGGTGTGCGGCTGCCCGAAGAGGTGCCCGGCATCTTCGAGGAGCTCGCCGAGCGGCCGGCGGTTTATGAGAGCCGCGAGCAGTGGAGCTTCTCGCCCTGGAACACCTGGCCGATGCTGCTCCTCCTGGCCGCGTGCATGATTGCCGAGTGGTATCTCCGCAAGAAGTGGGGTCTGGTGTAAGGGCCCTGGTTGAGGGGCTTGGTTTGGGGGCTTGGCGAAAGCCATAGCCCGGTCAGGCACGCAGCCGCCGGAACGGCGAATAGCCCGGGAATCCTGGCTTTTGTGCCGGGGTGGCGGCTGCTACTCTCCCGGCCCATCCGCCCTCCGCGATCCGGGCCGGCCCGCGCCGCCCGCCAGGAATCGATCATGGCCAAGCGCCGGCCCATCCGCGACAAGCTGCTGCTCGGCGGCCTCTTGGTAGGCGTGATGGTAGGGGCGCTTTCGGCCAGCAGCTTCCTCGGCGTCTACTCCTACCGCCGGCTCGTGCGGGCGTTGTCCAGCCGGGCCGCCGAGCTACCGCTGGCAGCCACGCTCGACGACCGGGTGGCCATGCTGCGGCTGACACATGCCCGAGCCCTGGCCACCGAGACCGACCCCGACGACTTCGTGGTCGGTGTGCGGGCAACGGCCGATGCGCTCTCCACCTACTGCTGGGAGTTGGAGGCGGGTGAACTCGACGACATGCCCTTCGCCGATCGCACCCAAGAACGGGACACGGCCCGGGAGATCGCCGAGTGCCTGGCGGCCATCGAGGTGATCGCCGCCGACCCCGCGGCTGCGGCCGGACCGCTCGGCCTGCCCTCGGCCGTCCCCGGCCGCGCCGTCCTGTTTGCCACGGCCCCCCACCTCGAACGTCTCGCGGTACTCACCGGCGAGCTGCCGACCTACCTCCAAGGGCGGCTCCACGACCTATCGCACGAGGTCCGGGGCCGGTACCGGACGCTGATTGTGGTCACCTGGGCCGCCGCGATCGCCGCCGGCGGGCTGCTCACGGCCATCGGCGTGCTCACCTACAGGTGGGTGTTTCGGCCGCTGCGTCACCTGGGACACGGCTCTCGCCGTGTGGCCGCCGGCGACTTCGACTACCGCATCCAGCTCGACACCCGCGACGAGATGGCCGAACTGGCCGATGCGCTCAACGACATGACCGAGCGGTTCCGCGAGATCCGCGACGATCTCGATCAGCAGGTGCAGTCGCGAACCCGTGAAGTGATCCGCAGCGAGCAGCTCGCGAGCGTCGGTTTTCTGGCGGCGGGCGTGGCCCACGAGATAAACAACCCGCTGGCCTCGATCGCGATGTGTGCCGAATCGCTCGAGAGCCGGATCGACGCGCTGGCCCCCGACGAGGCGGAGGCCCAGGTGGCCCGCCGCTACCTCTCGCTGATCCAGAATGAGGCGTTCCGCTGCAAGGGCATCACCGAGAAGCTCCTCGACTTCTCGCGGCTCGGGGAAGTCAAACGGCAGGCGACGGCGCTTGTCGCCCTCGTGACCGACGTGGCCGACATGCTCCGTCACGTCGGCCGGTTCGCCGGCCGAACCATCGAGATCGAGGACGGGCAGGACGTGCTCGTGATGGTCAACCCGCAGGAGATCAAGCAGGTGGCGCTCAACCTGCTCGTCAATGCGCTCGACTCGATCGAGGACCACGGCACCGTGCGGATCGTGGCCCGCCGCAGCGGTGGCGAGGGCGTGCTTACCATCACCGACAACGGCTGCGGCATGACACCGGAGGTGCTCGAGCATCTCTTCGAGCCCTTCTTCACCCGCCGCAAGGCGGGGCAGGGGACCGGCCTCGGACTCTCGATCGTGCACCGCATCGTCACCGACCATGGTGGCCGAATCGCGGTAACGAGCGACGGTCCGGGCCAGGGCTCGACCTTCCGCGTATTCCTGCCGTTGGCCCAGTTTGGTGCTGCGGCCGGGGACGCGCCCGGCCCGCATGAAGTCGACCGGGCCGCCTGATGCCCGCTTACCGGAGAGATGCATCGTGAAGTCGCAGTGCCGTCCCTTGCGGATCCTATTTGCCGATGACGAGCCGTCGATCCAGGAGTTGATGCGGATCGAGCTGCCGCGGCTCGGCCACGAGGCCACCGTCTGCCCGGACGGCCGAACGGCGCTGGCGGCGATCGAACGCACGAGCTACGACTGCGTGCTTGTCGATCTCGACATGCCCGGAGTCGGTGGGATGGAGGTGATCACGCGGGTGCGGGAGACCTCGCCCGATACCGAGGCTGTGATCATTACTGGCAAGTCGTCGGTTGAGACCGCGATCGAAGCGGTTCGCCAGGGCGTGTTTGAATATCTGACGAAGCCCTGCCGGCTGGCTGAGATCCAGGCGGTGCTCGAGCGGGTGCGGAAGAAGCGGGAGCTGACGACGCGGCTGCGGGCCCTCGAGCGCCGGGTGCGGCGGGCGGAGGGAGCCACACAGCTGGTGGGCGGCTCACCGGCATTGGAGACGGTGCGGCGACTCATCGAGCGGGTGGCGAAGAGCGAGGCGGCCGTGCTCGTGCGGGGGGAGACGGGGACGGGCAAGGAGCTCGTGGCCCGGGCCATCCACGAGGGCAGTGGCCGGGCGGCGGGGCCGCTCGTGGCGGTCAACTGCGGGGCCCTGCCGGAGCACCTCGTCGAGAGCGAACTCTTCGGCCACCGCAAGGGTGCCTTCACCGGAGCCGACGAGCACCGGGCGGGCCTGTTCGAGGTGGCCGACGGGGGCACGCTCTTTCTCGACGAGATCGGCGAGCTGCCGCGGTCGCTGCAGTCGCGGCTGCTGCGGGTGCTCGAGAGCGGGGAGATCCGCCGGGTGGGCGACAATCAGTCGATCCATGTCGACGTGCGGCTCGTGTGTGCGACGCACCGGCCGCTCGAGACAATGGCTGCCGAGGGTGACTTCCGCGAGGACCTGCTCTTCCGGATCAACACCTTCGAGATCATCGTGCCGCCACTCCGCGACCGCCGGACAGACATTCCGGAGTTGGTCGAGCACTTCGTTCGCCGGGGCCGCCCGCAGGCACCGCCGCGGGCAGAGGCAACCACGGCCGAGGCGCTGGCCGTGCTGACGGCGGACAACTGGCCCGGCAACATCCGCGAACTGGCCAACGTCATTGAGCACGCCCTTGTGCTCAATGACGAGCTGCCCATCGCGGTCGAGCATCTACCGGGTCGCTTTCAGGTGAAGCGGCAGGCCACCCTGGCAGCCGGGTTGCCGCCGCGTGCGTCGCTGGGAACGACCGCTCCGGTAGCCTTGTCGGCCGATCACCCCAAGAGCCTCCGGGAGATGGAGACCGAGGCCATTCTCGAAGGGCTCGAGCGGAACACCGGCAACAAGCCGAAGACCGCCGAGGAACTCGGGATCAGCTTGAAGACGCTCTACAACAAGCTCCATCAGATGCAGGAAGGGGCCCTCGGCAAGCCCGCCTGACAACGAGGGCAAGCCCGCCTGACAACGAGGGTAAGCCCGCCTGACGACTACGTCTTGCGAACCACGCCCACGAGCACGCCGAGCACCTTGGCGTTCCGAACGTAGATCGGCTTCATCGAGGAGTTGGCGGGCTGGAGGCGGATCCGGTCTCGTTCCGGAAACCACTGCTTGAGCGTCGCCTCGCCGTCGTCCGTCCGGGCCACGACAATGTCGCCGGCGCGGGCGGTCTTGGCCTCCTTGATCACTACCCAATCGCCGTCGGCGATCTGGGCGTCGATCATGGAGTCGCCCATCACCTTCAGCACGAAATGATTCTCGCGATAGAAGAGACTCTCGAAGTCGATTCGCTCGGTCTGTTCGTCAGCCACCCGCAAGGAACCGGCTGCGACCCAGCCCGCCATGTGGAGCCCCCGCAGGTGGGCCGGCTCGGTAACTAATTCGATCGCCCGCGACATGTTCTTGCCGCGGGTGATCAGCCCCTTTCGCTCGAGCGCCTTCAAGTGACAGACGACACCATTGGGAGAGCGGATCTTGAAGGCCTGTCCGATCTCGCGGACGGTCGGCCCGTAGCCACGCGAATGGATCTTGTCGCGGATAAACGCGTAGATCTCCATCTGCCGGGGTGTCGGAGCGTCACCGGCAGGCTCTTCGCGCTCGAGCGTGAGGCCCAGCGGATCGCGACGGATGGCAGTGGCGGCGGCGGCCACCCGATCCGGCTTTGGCCGGCCCTCAGCGCGGCCTTCAGTCCGGGGCTTGGCGCGTGGCTTGGCAGTGCGGGCGGTGCTGGTCTTGCGCTTCGGCATCGATGTCTGACGGCCGGGGCCGCTTCCTTGAGGAGACAGGTATTTGGGTGAACGCTAGTATCTTACTATACGATCGTTCATTTTCAAGCCCGCTCCGGAAAGATTTCCCCGACCGAGCCCGAAGGGCTAGAGTGGGGTTTTCCGCTCCCTGTTTCCGCTCCCTGAGGGCCGCATCATGCCACGAAGCGTAGGGTTCGCAGTCCGCCACCGTGGAATCGGGGCCTTTTTCTGCGTCTTTTGGGGGGCTTCGATGGGAGCCAGCCTGGGGCTCGCCGATCCTCAGGCAACGGCGGCCCCCAAGCCGGTCGATTCAAAAGCCCAGGCCACGATCGCCCATATCCGTCTGAGTGGCGACCTCGCCGAGGGGCCAGGGCAGGGGGGCATCTGGGCCGATGTGTCCCCGCGGCTTCACCGTCTTGTCGAGCGGCTCGATAAGGCCGCCACCGACGAGCGGGTGGCGGGCGTACTTTTGGTGATTGAGTCGCCTGAGTTGGGACGGGGCCGGGTAGACGAAGTGCGGGCGGCAATTGCCCGGCTCAGAGAGGCAGGAAAGCCGGTGGTCGCACACCTCGTGGGGGGTGGCGTTGTGCCCTATGCCGTTGCCTCCGCCTGCGACGAGATTGGCATGCCACCGGCGGCCACGCTCGAGCTCGCCGGCGTGCGGGCCGAGATGATGTTTTTCAAGGCGCTGCTCGACCGGATCGGCGTCGAGGCCGAGATCCTTCAGGTGGGCGAGTTTAAGGGAGCCGGCGAGCCGCTCACACGGACGGGCATGAGCCCGGCCCTGCGAAAGCAATACGAATTCTTCGTCGGCGATCTCTTCGAGCAGCTCGTCAGCCGCGTATCGGCCGACCGCAGGCTCGAGCCGGGAAAAGTCCGGGAGCTCATCGATACGGGAGTGTTTACGCCCGAGGCCGCCCGCGTGGCGGGGCTCGTCGACGCGGTGCATTATGAAGACGAGGCGGTCGCGGCCCTCGCGAAGCGGATCGGCCGCGATCCGCCGAAGCTGGCCCGCGACTACGCGCTCAAGAAAGCCGACAGCGACTTCTCCGGCATCGGTGGCCTCGTCAAGCTCGTCGAGCTGCTGTCGGGCCAGAAGCAGTCGGGCCCGGCCGGCAAAGGCAAGCGGATCGCGATCGTGCACGTGGTCGGCGAGATCCGCGAGGGGACCGGCGGCGACGGCCTGCTGACGGCGGGGGGTGCCGGCTCGGCCACGATCGTCAAGGCTATTCGCGAGGCGGCGGCCGATGACAAGGTCGCGGCGATCGTGCTCAGGATCGACTCGCCTGGTGGCTCGGCGTTGGCCAGTGACCTGATCTGGCGGGAGGCCACGCGGACAAAGAAGCCGGTGGTCGCGAGCCTGGCCGACGTGGCGGCCAGCGGTGGCTACTACATCGCCGTGGCTGCCGACCGGATCGTGGCCACCCCCGGCACGCTCACCGGCTCGATCGGCGTGGTGGGGGGCAAGATCGCCATCGGCGGGGCGCTCGAAAGGGTGGGCGTGCACACCGACGTCGTGAGCAAAGGAAAAAACGCGGGCTGGCTGTCGCCGAATGAGAAGTTTAGCGACGGCGAGCGAGAGGCTTTCCTGGGCACGATGCACGACGTCTACCGGCTGTTTACCGGCAAGGTGGCCGAGGGGCGGAAGCTCGACATCGAGAAGGTCAAATCGCTCGCCGAGGGGCGTGTCTACACGGGCCGGCAGGCCCTCGAGGCAGGGCTCGTAGACCGGCTCGGCACGCTCGACGACGCGATTGACGAGGCAAGGAAGCTCGCCGGGATCGACCCCGACGAGAAACTCGATCGCATCCTGCTGCCAGAGCCCCGGGGCATGTTCGACGACCTGTTCGCTGCGGCTGGTGGCGATCCGACGCCAGTGGCCAGACTGGCGGGCCTGCCGACAGACGACGCGACGATCCGAGCGATGATCCTCGCCCGAATCGCGAGCCTGCCGGGGCTCGAAGCGTTGGCAGCTGAGGCCGACACGCTCGTGCAGGTGCTCTCGGGCCGGCCGCAACTCCTGATGCCGCTGCGGTTACGAGTGCGGTGAGATAAAGTAAACCGGTTGACGCGTGGAGGTCTGCATGGCCGAGTGCGCTGGCTCTCTAGCCATGCAGCAAGCGTTTACCAGGCGAAGTGCGCGAAGGCCTTATTCGCGTCTGCCATGCGGTGCACGTTGTCACGCTTGGTAACTGCAGCGCCTTCCCGTTTGTAGGCGGCGATGATTTCCTCGGCCAGCTTCTCGTGCGTGGCCCGCCCCTTCTTCTCGCGGACGGCGGCCAGGAGCCATCGAATCGCCAGCGACTGCTGGCGGTTCCGGTTGACCTGCATCGGCACCTGGTAAGCAGCACCGCCGACCCGCTTCGAACGGACCTCCACGGCTGGCTTGACGTTTTCAATCGCCCGGTTGAAGACCTCGATCGGCTCGGCGTCGGAGATTTTCTTGGCGACGATCTCCATTGCCCGGTAGAAGATGCCCTGAGAGACGCTTTTCTTGCCGTCAAACATGAGGCAGTTGATGAACTTGCTCGCAAGCAAGGACCCAAACCTCGGGTCGGCACGGAGATGCGTACGGCTGGCTGTGATGCTTCCCATGATCTGGTCTTTCCTGCTTAACCCTTCTTGGCGCCGTAGAGACTGCGGGACTGCTTGCGACCCGAGACACCGAGCGTGTCGAGGGCACCGCGAATGATGTGATACCGAACGCCCGGCAGGTCACGGACACGGCCGCCGCGGATGAGCACGATCGAGTGCTCCTGAAGATTGTGGCCCTCGCCGGGAATGTAGACGGTCACTTCCTTCTTATTAGAAAGCCGCACACGGGCAATTTTCCGGAGGGCCGAATTCGGCTTCTTCGGTGTCATCGTCCGCACCTGGAGACAGACGCCCCGCTTCTGCGGGCACTTGTCGAGCACCGGCGACTTGGAAAACTTCCGCTTGGGGCGGCGGCGGTGCCGGATGAGTTGGCTGATCGTGGGCATGGGGCATCGGGCTTCGAGGGTGTGCTGTTTGGGGGAGCCCCAGAGAGTACCCGACCATCGGGCTGGACGGAAGCGGGGGGCCCCAAGTGGCAGGCTTGGAGCCTACGGGCCCTCCAACGGGTGCCGCTGGGTGCCCGTGGCTCCAAAGTCCGGGGCGGCTCACTCCGGGTGCAGAATCTCGCCCCGGCCGCCGGCGAGGACATCGCCGTGCCACTGCCGCCAGCGGCCGGGTAACGGGCTAGCAAATCGGAATCCGGCCGCGTCGAGCCCTTTGAGCACGAGCGGCAGGTACGGGGGGGCCCAGGCGCGGCCCCGCCGAAACGTGGCGGGCACGTCCGGGCGGTCCGCAAGGGCGACAAGCGAGCCACGACGGAGGCCCAGGCCCGGATGACGACCGAACCGGCCGGCGACAACAAGGGTGCCGGCCCGCATTTCGAAGCCGGCCGCGTCGCCACAGTCGCCTCCGACGGCGACGATGCCGCGTCGCATCCGCGCCGCCGCCAGGTGACCTGCCCGGCCCGCGATCACCACCAAGCCTCCGCGCATGCCGTGGTCGCTACCGGGCAGGGCCCCCGCCAGATTGTCGCCCGCATCCCCCCCCACGAAGACCTCCCCGCCGCGGAGTTCTGCGGCCAGCCAGTCGCCGGCATCTCCGGCCACCTCGAGTCGGCCACCACGCATGCCCTCGGCGGCATGCCGGCCGATGGAACCCGAAACGCGAACGGTTCCCGCTACCAGGCCCGCCCCGACGTTGTGCACCCGGGAGAAGTCGCCTTGGCACTCGAGCACGCCGTCGGCGGCGGAGCCCGAAATCGCGAACAGTTCACCGAGCTCCGCAGGACGCTCGTCGGCCCGGATCGGCAGCCTTTTCACCGCGTCGAGTCTGAGCTGCGTAAGCCGATCGGGCGTGATCCCCGACAGGTCGATCGAGAGTGGTCCGCCCGCGGCGGGATCGGTGGCGGTAGTGAGAACGAGCGACATTGAAAGCGGACCCGCACGGGGGCTAGAGCGAATGCTAAGTCTGCCGATTGGGCGGGAATTCCGCGAGGGGTTGGCGGTTTAGCGGCTCCGGGAGGAACCGAAAAGGAGAACATCCACCGTTTCTGCCGAGCACCTTTGGCCAGCGGAGCCGACCGAGGCCGTGCCCCCTGCGGCGGCCGGGAAACGGTGGATGTCCTTTTTTTAGAAGGCGAGCTGGCACGGGCAGCCCCGAACTGCCAGCCGGGCTACGTCAACACTGGCACCTTCCGCGAGGCGCTCGCCGGCGACTTCTTCAGTTCGACGGTGAGCACCCCTTTGTCGTAGCGGGCGGTCACCTTGGCGGGATCGACCGACTCGGGCAAGGGGATCGATCGCGTGAAGCTGCCAGAGCTGCTTTCGCGGTGCGTCCAGCCTCCCCCCTGTGTCTCTTTGTCGGCCTTCTTCTCGCCGGCGATCACGAGCCGGTCCTCCGACACGCTCACGTCGACATCCTGAGGGTCGATCCCCGGCAGTTCCACGCGGACGCGGATCTCCCCGTCGGTCTCGGACATGTCGACCGCCGGCAGCCACTGGCCAGGCTCGATCGTGTCGATCCACGACGGGGCCGCCAGCGGCCGACTGAAGAAGCCCTCAAAGAGCCGGTTCATCTCGTGACGAAAGTCGGCCAGGGTTGCCAGGCTGCCGGACTCCATGCCGTTGGACCGCTTCGTGCGAAAAGTAATCAGACTCATTGCATGCCTCCTCTTCTCGACTAGGGGGTAAAAAACTGAACCGTCCAAACCGTAGGGACCCAAACCGTAGGGACCGAACAACAGGACCGAAGGCGGTGCCGCGGGCCGTCCACCTGCGATCGAAATGATTCGCTGTGAGGCGGTCGGAAAACAACCCAGGTCCAATGTGGCAGTGACACTGTGCACACGCCGTGCCGAACCTGTCTCAACGCCCGGCCACGTGAGTCCGTGGCCTGCGGAAAAGTGTGAAATAAAGCCTCTTCTCCGGCCGAGTTGGCAAACCTGACGAGTTCCGCCGGTGGTGCCGGCTGGTGCCCTGGCAGCCGCCTAGAAGACGGGGCTGCCGCCGGTTGTGGGGGAGTGGACATTCTTTATACTGCGGCCCGACGCAAGGACGCCCCGAGGTATTTCCACCTCAGCAATCGGCCGGCATCTGGCCGCCCGCGGGGACAAAGGGCAACGGAGAAGTTACTGATGCGGTTTTCGCTGCTCGACAGGGTTGTCGAGATCGAGCCTGGTCGGCGGATTACGGCGGTCAAGGCCGTCACGCTCTCCGAGGAATACCTTGCCGACCACTTCCCCCGTTTTCCGGTGCTGCCGGGGGTGCTGATGCTCGAGGCCATGACCCAGGCCGCCGCCTGGACGATCCGGCTGGGCGAGGACTTTGCCCACTCGATCGTGGTGCTCCGCTCGGCTCGAAACGTGAAATATGGTGACTTTGTCGAACCTGGTAAGACGCTGACCGTCACGGCCGAGGTGCTCTCCCAGGACGAAACCACCACGAAGATCAAGGCCAGCGGCAAGGTTGGCGACCGAACAAGCCTGACGGCCCGGCTCGAGCTCGAGCGATACAACCTCGCCGATCGCCTGCCCCACGGGGCGGCACTCGACGCCCGGGTGCGGGCGGAGATGCGGCGGCTGTGGGCCGTTCTCAACCCGGCGGCCCGCTCAGGTGGCCGGCCCCAGGCCGTCGCTTATGCCGCCTCTGTGCCAACCGGCTCCCTGGAGCCCGTCCCAGCCACGCTTGCCCGGTGATTTTGCCCCGAAAAGCCACGGCGGGCGGTGTCTTTGAGCAGGAACGGTGGCCGTTTCGGCAAGTCCGGGTTTCCACGGAAGCGGGCCGGCATTACAACTCTGGGCTGGTCGGTGCTGTATTTCCCCCAGTCCTCGAGGTGAACAGTCGATGCCGTCTCGCGATGAAATCTTCGACAAGGTCAAAGACGCCCTGGTGGAGGCCCTCGGGGTCGACGAGGACGAGATCTCTCCCGCGGCCACCATGGTGGGCGACCTGGGGGCTGAATCAATCGACTTCCTCGATATCGTCTTCCGACTGGAAAAAACCTTCGGCATCAAAATCCAGCGGGGCGAGCTATTCCCTGAGGATGTGCTGTCGAGCAGCGAGTTCGTCACCAATGGCAAGGTCAACGAGGCCGGCCTCAAGGAACTCAAGGCGCGGATGCCGTTCGTCGATCTCTCCAAGTTCGAAGCCAATCCCAGCGTGCAGAACTTCCCCAATACGCTGACGGTCGAGGACATGGTCCGCTACGTCGAGAGCAAGCTGGCGGCCTGACGCCGCCGGGCCCAGAGGGGCAGGGACCTGCCCCGCACGAGGAAGCGGCTTCGCCGCCAGATTGTTTCCATGCGCTGGTTCTGGATCGACAGATTCGATGAGTTCATTCGGGGCAAGCGGGCCACGGCCGTGAAAAACGTGTCGCTCGCCGAGGAGCACCTCCACGACCATTTTCCCGGCGCGGCCCTGATGCCCAACTCGCTTGTGGTCGAGGGCATGGCCCAGACGGCCGGCCTGCTCGTGGCCGACGCCATCGACTTCAATCGCCGGGTCGTGCTCGCGAAGGTGGCGGCAGCCGAGTTCCGCTTCGACGCTGTCCCCGGAGACACCCTGGTCTTCAAGGCCGAGGTGCTCGACCTCAAGCCGACGGGATCGCTCACGAAGGTTACGAGCACCGTGGGGGAGCGGCTTCAGGGAGAGGCGGAACTCTTCTTCGCCCACCTCGAGCCGGGCGACGGAGTGCCCAAGCTCTTCGAGCCCGACGAGCTGCTCCGCTGGCTCGACCAGATGCACATTTACGACATCGGCCGGGACGAGGCGGGAGAGCCACTGGCTCGGCCCGACTGGTAGCCGCGGAACATTCATTTCGGCGGGCGATCCGCCCAGGGAGACGGGACAATGGCTTCCGGTAGGCGGCGGGTGGTGGTGACCGGGATGGGCTGCATCACGCCGCTCGGCGTGCGGGTGGAGGAACTCTGGAAGAACCTCGTCGCCGGCGCTTCGGGCGTGGGTCCGACGACCGTCTTCGACGCCTCGCGGTTTCCCACCAAGATCTCGGCCGAGGTTCGCGACTGGGACATCACGGACGAGGGGGAGAAGGCCGAAGACTGGCAGTATTGCGGCCGGCATACGAAGTTTGCCGCCGGCGCGGCCCTCCAGGCGATGCGGGATGCGGGCCTGCCCCGGGGACTTGAGTCGGATCCGACCCGGCTGGGCATCTATCTCGGCAGCGGCGAGGGGCAGCAGGCCTTCGATGCCTTCACGAGCATGATGATGGCGGCCATCGAGGGGGACACGCTCGACGTCGCGAAGTTCACGAAGCTCGGCCTCGAGACGCTCCATCCGCTCACCGAAGTGGAGCAGGAGCCGAACATGCCGGCGGGCCACCTCGCCGCGCTCTTCGATGCCCAAGGGCCAAATCTCAACTGCCTCACCGCCTGCGCGGCCTCCAGCCAGGCGATCGGCGAGGCGGTGGAGATCGTGCGCCGCGGCGAGGCTGATGTGATGCTGTCGGGGGGCTGCCACAGCATGATCCACCCGTTTGGTGTGACCGGGTTCAATTTGCTCACGGCCCTCTCCACCCGCAACGACGAGCCGACGCGGGCCAGCCGTCCGTTCGACAACGAGCGGGACGGCTTCGTGCTCGGCGAGGGGGCGGCGATGGTGGTGCTCGAGGAACTCGAGCACGCCTTGAAGCGGGGGGCGAAGATCCACGGCGAGGTCGTGGGCTACGGCTCGACGGCCGACGCCTACCGGATCACAGACACGCACCCCGAGGGCCGCGGCGCTGCCGCCTGCATCCGGATGGCCCTCGAAGATGCCGGGCTCGGCGTCGACGGGATCGACTACATCAACGCCCACGGCACGAGCACCGACGTCAACGACAAGGTTGAGACGCTCGCGATCAAGAAGGTGTTTGGCGAGCGGGCCTCCAAGATCCCCGTCTCGAGCACGAAGAGCATGATGGGCCACCTCATCGCCGCGGCCGGGGCCACCGAGCTGATCGTGTGCCTGCTGGCGATCCGCGACGGCCTGCTGCCTCCGACGATCAACTATGAAAACCCCGACCCCAATTGCGACCTCGACTACGTGCCCAATCAGGTCCGGAAGGGCAAGTGTGACCGTGCCCTGTCAAATAGCTTCGGCTTCGGCGGCCAGAACATAGCGCTCATCGTCAGTCGCTATTCCT
>JBBEEF010000238.1:0-1660 GCA_040880915.1 Pirellulales bacterium | reverse complement strand
TCAGGCCTATTTTCCTGCATCGAAACGGCCCTCGCCGCTCTGCCCTGGCTACGCAACATGGCGTAGCTCGAGGTCGTTCCGCTCGCCAGCCGACACCCGTCTACTCGCGTGCCGCCATCAGGCCCAGCGTGGCCCGGCGGCAGGCCCGGAGTTAACCGGCTCATCGAATCGGAAGCGGCGTCTGGGCACCAACCGGAAACGCACCCGGTGGCGGCTGTTGCACCGGCTGTTGTCCGAAGCCGCTGGTTGCCGGTCGACCCGGCTGTGCCGGCTGTGTCGCCGGATGCCCCGGCGGCAGCGGCTGCCAGTTTGCGGGCTGTCCACCGGCGGGCTGGGCCGTGAACCCGGTCGCCCCCCCCTGCTCCGCTCCCGTCCAGGCGGCGGCCGACCGCACCCCGTCCCACATGCCGCCCCACGGCGACGGTGCTGCCGCGGCGGCAGGCGGAGCGCCGGCCGGCTTGCGGAGTTCGTCCTCGAACCGTTGCACAAACGGCCGCATCGTCTCGACAACGTCAGGAGGGAGGATCTGGTCGGCCCGAATGATGAGCTCGGCCACGATCCGGCCGCTCTGGCTGCCGACGATCTGGTCGCGGTAGCCGGGGGCGAGGGTCACGGCAAAGAACGTCACGACAATGCACAACAACGCCCCCTTGGCCATTCCGAGGAGCAGCCCGAGCTGGTGGTCGAACGAGGAGAGCTGAACCGTCTTGATGAGCCCCGAAATCACGCTGAACACGAGCCAGACCGCAAGGGAGGTCAGAACATAGAGGGCGAGCATCGCGATCAGGCGGTTCCAGGGAGCCTGGCTGCCGAAAAATGGAGCCAGCGGGCCCCCAAACCTCAGGGCCACCACGGCGCTCGCCGCGATGCCGGCGATCCAGGCCAGCTGCCAGACCATGCCCTTGAAGTAGCCGAGCACCGCCGCGGCCGCGAGGATGCCAAGCATCACGAGGTCGTAGCCTTCAATCGCCATCGCGCCGTCGCCTCCAGCCAAAAAGCCCGCTTGAGGGCGGAGAGCTTGAGTCAGCCCGCCGCCAGGCGGAGCGGGAGTGTAGGAGCGTTCTGACGGCCGACGAAGCCCAAATGAAACACCCACGCGGGCACCCCAGCCTGCCAGATCGCCGCAGAGCCCGCACATTCCCCAGGCCTCCGATATTTCCTGATCATCATGGGCGGCCTTTTTCGGCACGGTCAACAGCCGACCAGACCGTTCCGGCAGTGCAGGGGAGCAGGCAAATGGGTAGCTGACGCTCGCGAAGCGAATTGACGATATGGGACGTGATGCTTCACGGCCGGAGGTCCATACTCCTGGGTGCGTGAGGTTTCGGTGTCGGCAGGGCCGGGAGGGAATCCGGCCTGCGCGGCTCCGAGCAGGGGAAGCGCGTCACAGTGCCCGGGTTCCGCGTGCACATTACCGGTTCATCGATCGTGGGCGCAGGCTACGGCCTGGCCGCCTGGCAGGTCGGCGACATGCATCCGGCGACCTGCGCGCTCGGTGGGGGCCTGTGTGCCGTCGCTGGCATGATGCCCGACCTCGACAGCGGCCCGGGCATTCCGCTGCGTGAGTGCGTCGCCTTCGCCGCCGCGGTGGTGCCGATCATGATGATCCACCGCTTCCAGCATTTCGGCATGCCGCTCGAGGTGATCATTCTCTGCGGCG
>JBBEEF010000237.1:0-10307 GCA_040880915.1 Pirellulales bacterium | reverse complement strand
GACGAGCGGGTGGTCTCACCCATCTCGATCATGCCCAAGGGGCTGCTCGACACACTCACGCGGGACGAGGTGCTCGACTTGATCGCCTACGTGGCAGCCCGGGGAGACGACTCAAACTGTCTCTTTAATCCCGAGCCCTGCCCGCACCACACCGGCGGCAAGCGAGCGGCCCGGGGCGGGCAACACCCCTGCCTCGACCCCATAAAAGCCCCGGGGCGCGAGCCCGGGGACTGCGGGAACGAACGCCATCCCGCTACCCATGCCTCCCCAAACAGACGACACCGCTTGAGCCCGGCTTTGTTCAATTGGTGCGCCACGTCACAGTCCCCCAGCTCTCGCTGGGGGCTTTTTATGCCGCACAGGCCGTGCCCTCAGGAATACGCTCCTTCCCTGCGGTCGCTTCCAAGCCTCGACCCCATAAAAGCCCCGGGGCGCGAGCCCGGGGACTATCTGCCTGGCCGGGCTCATCGCTGCGGCGGCGGCACGCGGCCCGCCACGATCGCCGTCGCCACGGCCCGGGCGTCGGCGACGGCGCAGGAGCCGGCCCGGGCAAGGAAGGTGCCCGGAGGGGTCGGGGCCGGCCGGCCGGTGCGGGGATCGATCGGACCGCGACCGGGCAGGACGGTGGAAAACGCGATCGCCTCGCCGGGC
This sequence comes from Pirellulales bacterium, assembly GCA_040880915.1. Taxonomy (GTDB): domain Bacteria; phylum Planctomycetota; class Planctomycetia; order Pirellulales; family UBA1268; genus QWPN01. The sequence continues at coordinate 9,656 of JBBEEF010000237.1, read as the reverse complement.
ACAAGTTCGATCACGCTGCCAGGCTCGTGGGGGAGCGCGACCCGCCACGGCCGTCCACTCGGGCCGCTACCCCACGCCCGCACCTCACCGCCGAGTTCTACGAGGTGCCCCCGCGAACCGAGCGCAACGAGCCGGGCGCCGACGGAATCGACCGCGAAGCCGGGACCAATGCCCCCCAAATCGATCGCGACGCCCGGCCGCAGCTTGCGAAGGGCCGCCGGCAACCCCGCAGCTATTACTCCGGCCGGCCGGCTCTCGACCAAGTCCATGCCGACGGAATCGATCGCGACGGCGATCTCCGCAGCCGTGGGCACGCTGTCATCAGCGCGGCAGCCGGCCCAGAGTTGCACAAGTGGGGCCACCGTGATGTCGAAGGCTCCTTCCGTCTCGGCATAGGTTTGCCGGGCGATCTCCACGATCGCTGCCAGGTCATCACCCACCTCGACCCACTCCAAGCTGCCCGCCCGATTGAATCGGCTGGCATCGGAATCCTCCCGCCAGGTACTCATCTGCAGGTCGATCCGCGCGAGCACCGCCTCGATCTCCCGGTGCACCTCCCCCCGCGCGTGATCCGGCAGGTCTTTGGCCAGCACGACGCGGTAGGTCGTGCCCATCGCCGGACCGGCGAGCACGAGCGGCTCAGCAGACCGTGCTGACGGCCCGAACAGGATCGCAGAGGCCAGCACCAGGATCACATCCTGCCCGAGCAAGCCGCTCATGCCGGCCACCACGCCGCCGCGGCCGCAATGGCCAGGCAGCCCATGAGCACGCCGTCCCGCCATGTAAAGCTCCCGCTCTTGCGATTGAGCCGCAGGTGGTCGAGGAGCACCCCGGTCGGGCAGCCGTGGCGGCAGTAGGCCATCGGGTAGCGGGCGCTCGCGGCCAGGCCAACGCCGAAGATCAAAAGCGCGGGAATGCCCGCCACCAGCGGCAGGTAGGCGTCGAAGGGCTCAAGATCGACCAGGGCCAGTGGCAGCGGCACCACCGCCACGAGGATCGCCACCGCCAGCAATGCCCAGGGTAGCGCGGTGAGCCAGGGCCGCAGCCGTGCGGGCACTGTGCCCCGGGGCTTTGCGAACCGCACGAGCAGCTGCTGGGCAGCGCCATGAGCGCAGAGGTGCGAGCAGTAGACGTTCCGCCGCGTGATGGCCGGCAGCAGGACCGCCACCCCCGCGAGCACCGCGAGCACAGCCGCCCCGCGGGGCACGCCCGCCTGGGCCCAGCCCCACACCTGCGCCTGCGAGAGCAGGGCCCCGGCCCCGAACCCGAGATACAAGAGCACGGCGACAGGCAGAGCGAGCCGACCGACCCAGGTGCCGCGAAGCCGCGTGAAGGCAACGAGCACACCGGCGGCGAGCACGGCGATCGCCCCCCACTGCGGCGACTCGATACCGCCAAGCCACGCCGCCACGGCCGGCCACACGCCGCTCGGCAGAGTCGGCCCGCGGTCCTGCTGCTCCCGGGCCGCCCGCACGATCCCCTCGGCCACGGCCTGACTCGTCATCGTGGCGCCGCTGACCCCCTCGACACCGGTCGCCCCCGGGTCGATCCCGGCCAAGTCCTCGATCGGCATCCCCCGCCACAGGCCGCGAAACGCCCAGTCGTCGCGGACATAGCCAACGTAGGGCTCGTTGTCGAAGGATTCGAGCACGGCCACGCCCGCGACCCGGTTCTCCCCGTCGAAGCCGATGACCGCATCGGTTGGCCCCTGGTAGCCAATCACGCGGTCGGCCGCCGGGCTCGTCCGTAAGGCCCAGCCGAGCGGAATGCCATCGGCCCCGCGGATGCGGATCACGCTGTGATCGCCAGCATCGGGTTCGATCGCCTCGGCCTCGGGAAAGAGCAGCTTCAAGTCGGCGAGCCCCGGCTGCTTGGTGAACCGGCTTCCGCCGCCGCTTCCACCGAGCCGCAGGCCGATCGCATCGACGATCGCCATGCTCGTGAGCGTCGAGCCGGCGACGGTGTCTACGCTTCGGGCTGCGAGGCCCGCCAGGTCGGCAAGCGGTCGGCCTGCGAGCGACCTGAGAAACGGCTCGTCCCGTTCCACCGCCCGCACGTGGTCCCGCGTGTCGCGGCTCGAGAGAATCGCCATCCCAGCCACGCGGAGATCCGCGTCGCAGACGACGAGCATGTCGGTGGGACCGGAGAATCCGATCGCTGCATCACCAGCGGGGCTCGTCCGCAGGATCGTGCCGACCCGCTCGCCCCCCGCTCCGATCACCTCCCGGCCGCCGGCCACAGCCAGCGACTCCCCACCGATCGCGGCTGCCTCGGGCAGATGCTTCCGCACGGCTTCAAGCGGCACCGCCGCAAGATCCACCGCCGCGAGCCGCGCCACATGCCGCGCATTCGCGACGTGCACGCACCACGCCACTAGGGCCCACGCCGCCAGCCGCAGGCCATGCCCGGCGTAGGTCCGCATGCGAGCGGGAAATGAGAAACGCATGGTCGGAAGTCTAGCGTTGCGCTTCCGGCCGGGCAGCGGAAAGGGGACAGTCCCCTAAGGGGGCGAGCTTCGCGGCGTCGATGCCGCTGGGGGGCCATGGGAGCCGGCCAGCGGCAGGGCGTCGGCCGGAATCTCAATCTCGTCGGTAAGCGTGGCTCGGCGGGCCTTGCCGGGGAGCTTCAGCAGTTCGTCCATCTCGGCCCAGTGGTTTTCGTACACGCCCCGCGGCGTGGTGCCGTGCTTCACGGCCACGCTCGCTGCCTTTCCCACCACCTCTCCCATCATCCCGCAGGTCTTCATCACGCGGACGGTGCCGAGGGCCTCGTGCGTGACCGAGATACAGCGGCCGGCCATGAACAGGTTGTCGATGTCTTTGGAGTAGAAGCAGCGGTAGGGAACGGAGTAGCCATACGCCCGATCGACGCGGTTGTCGTGGACGGCGATCGAGATGAAGGGGTTATCGGGAAATTTCTTGGCGAATTCCTGCTTCGGATAGTGAAGGTCGATCGACCAGGTCGAGGGGACGCAGCCGTCGGGAAACTCCCGCTTTGAGACGATGTCGTCCTGCGTCAGCACCACATCGCCGAGGATTCGCCGGCTCTCGCGGGGGCCGCCGATCGAGGCCACCCACGTGAGCACGGCGTTGAGATGCTCCTTGGCTCCGTCGCCGTTCTTCATGGCATTGAACGCGCCGTACACCGCCCGCAGGTTCCAGTCACGGATCCCCTCCGAGTCGGCGAGTGGGTCCTTGTCGAACCCGCTCTCCCAGAACCACTGGCCGTGGAAGTCGCGGGGGTAGGGGAAGTCAGCCATCCCCAGGGGCAGGGCCCAGGGCGTGACAGGAAATGCCTGGGGCTCGTCCCGGTTGGCCCAGGCCCACATGTTGCTCATGCCCATGCGGCCCTTCTCTTCCATCACGGTTTCGGCCCCAGCCAAGTGGCCGATCGTGGCATGGCCGGTGGCGTCGCAGAAGAAACTGCCGGTAAACACAAGCTCGCGGCTGGTGCGGGTGTCGAGGGCCGTCACGCTCACGATCCGGTTCCCCGCGCGGGCCACGGCGAAGGCGTGGGTGTTGAGAAACAGGTCGATGTTCGGCTCAGCCCGAACGATCCGCTCCTTTTTTTCATCCTCGAACTCCTCATAGGTGCCCGGGCTCTTCTTGGCCTTGTCGGCAAACTCCTCGACGATCTCCCCAATCCGCGGATACTTGCCGCGGCGGACGAGCCCCATCGCCCAGACACGGACCTCGCTCGAGCCGTTGCCGCCGAGCACGGGCCGGTCCTGTACGAGCGCCACGTTGAGTCCCAGGCGTGCTGCTGCCAGCGCCGCTCCCATCCCCGAATAGCCGCCACCGATCACCACCAGATCGTAGGGCTCCTTCACCTCGGGCTCGGCGGGCAGCCCAAGCGCCTCCCGCCGCCAGCCGGGGAGAACACCCGAATCGTTCGGGGGCGGCGCGGCTTCGGTTGTAAAGGCAATGCAGTCACAGCGGCCGTCGAAGCCGGTCAGGTCGCGAACCGCAACAGTCACCTCGCCGGCCGGCAGCGAGACCGTGCCCCCCGACTGCCAGTTCCACTCGGCCCCCTTGGTGCCGAAGGCCGGCTCGAGCGGCTTGCCATCGACGAGCACCTGGAACTTCCCCGGCGTGCCCGGCGCTTTCCAGCGGGCCACCCAGTCTTTGGTCCGCACCCAGACATGCCAGGTACCGGCCGTGGGAATCTGCACCTTTGTCGTTGCATCGGCGACCGGTGTGCCCAGGCCGTGTGCCAAGAGATAGGGCGAGCCCATCTCCCGGATGAACTGCGTATCGAGGCTCCAGCCGCCATGCTCTGCAAAACTCTCCGCCTCGACGAGCACCGTTGCCGCCCGGGCGGCCGCAGCCAGGCTGAAGATCACACAGACAACGCGGGCGATGCAAAGAGTCATGAGAGGCGTCCGGAGCCGAAGACCAATCTGAATATCGCATCAACCAGGACTGAGGGAAACCAGATAACAACGGCCTGGCTCTTCAGAGATCGCGATACGCCGCTCGGTGGGAAAGGGTCGCCGGGCTGTCGGATTGACAACCCTTCGACTAGGACCTAGCGTACACACGGGTACGTGTGTACGCTCGACGGGAGGTTTTTCTGATGGAGCCAATCACAACCCGGGTCTTTATGAACGGCAACAGCCAGGCGGTGCGGATTCCGGCTCAACTGCGAATCGACGCCGAGCGGGTTGAAATCAGTCGCACGGCCGATGGCGACCTGCTGCTGCACCCGATTCCCGCAACCCGCGGGCAGGCGTTGCTCGAGGTGCTCGAGGGCTTTGACGAGGAGTTTGTCGCACTGCTCGAGCAGAGCCGGGCTGAACCGTTGCCGATGCAGGAGCGGGAGTCGCTGTGAAATACATGCTCGACACCAACATCCTTGTCTATCTTCTCAAGCACCGTCCTGCGGCGGTGGCCGCCCGGCTCGATGCGCTCGACGCAGACGACACAGTGTGCATGTCGTTCGTCACGTTCGCGGAACTGCTCGCGGGAGCCGAGCGCAGCTCGCGCAAGCCTGAGACGGTCCGCCGCCTCGAGCAGGTGAGCCGTCATATCCCGGTGGCATATCCTGGCACGAGCGGCATCTGCCGCCACTACGCCGAGCAGTTCACGCGGCTGAGGGCTGCAGGCACGCCCATCGGAGCCAATGATCTCTGGATCGGCTGCCACGCGCTGGCCGAATCGGCAACCCTGGTCACCAATAACGAGCGGGAGTTCCAGCGACTTATGGGCTTGGTGGTGGTGAACTGGGCCGCCGCGTAGGGCGGCGTCCGAGACCGCGGAACGAGTATTACAAGGAACGGTTGCAAGACAGACAGACGGCGGATATGATGATCATCTGTTCACTCTTTCAAAACTCCACCCTCGCTCAAGAGGAACCCGCCATGAATGCCGACCCGATCCGAGAATACCTGCGCCGCGAGCCCTTTGAGCCGTTCGTGATCCGAATGTCGAACGGCGAGGTGCACGAGATCCGCCATCCGGAGTGTGCCCTGGTGATGAAGACCAAAGTGATCGTTGGTTACCCAGACGAAGACCGAAGCGTGACCTGTTCGCTGATCCACGTGAACAGCGTCGAGGCCCTGCAGGCGAGTTGACGGCCTGCGCCCCTCGATCGACCGTGCAGGGGTGATGATGCTGCCACTCACCGGACTATTTTTCGAGATCGCAGTCTGACCGGCGACTCACTCGCGATCCTCACGCCGGGCCCGCTCGCGATCAGCGGCGGCGATCCCGGTCCGCCGAGCCAGCGGGTGACGAGATATGAGAGCGGGTGAAGCAAGCCCATCACGACAAAAGTCATGCCGTAACCGAACCATTCGACGCAGTAACCCATCAGCCAGGTGAACAGCGTACCGCCCAGCCCCGTGCCGAAGGCCAGGATGCCGGACACGGTGCCGATCGTGGCCGTGGGGTAAACGTCGTTGGTGAGCGTCGTCTGATTCGTCTTCCACGCCATGTGTGCAAACGTCACGAGACAGATGAGCCCGAGCACGAGCCACGCAATGAGCCACATAAAGCCGAGCCCGCCGGTCACGACGAAGGCCGGTCGCCAGCCATGAAGTTGCCCGACTCACCCAGGCCGAGCGGAAATCGCATGCCGCCAAGCGACCAAGGGCCCCGGGCGAGCGCGTGGGCCATGTTGGCTGCAGACCACCAGACCATGAACGCCGCCAGCGACACCCGCGTACCAAGGCGATCCACCAGCAGCCCCGAGCCGTGCTGCCACGAAAACCTCGACCTCCGCTGATCCCGCTGATCCCGCCCGCATCGCCCGGCACAACCGGGCTGCGGGCTCAGTCACCGAATATAGGCTGCCTGAGCCCACAATCCTGCCTGCGAGAATGCGGCAGATTTCTGCTCAATCACGGCGGGGCTCTCAGGCGGTCCGGTCAAGGAACTGCCGCTGGCCTGTCGGCCCGCTCCTCGCCCGGGGCCAGCAGCCCTTTGACCCACGCCCGAGCCGTGTCCGTGTCGGGCGAATCCACGAGCACCCAGCGATCTGTATGGCCGTTTATGACCTCAAGGCCGGGGGCGATCTCGTGGGGCAGGGAGGGGAAGATCGTAGCGATCCGGACGTCAAGATAGGTCACGCCAGCCAGCGGTAGGCCGGATGATTCGAGCCAGCGGCGAATGCCGGCCGTGCCGCCGGCCTGGCAAACAAGCAGCGGCCGCGAGCCACGCCGCGTGAGCCGCGCGCGGGCGGCCGCCCTGTAGCGGTCGAGCGGCGCGCCCCACGCCGTGCCCCACTCCCGCTCGCCGTCGAAGTGATCGTGCGTGACGAGGCCGCACCAGAGCTTCGTGATCTCGTCGTCGGCCAGGCCGATGAAGCTGACGGCGATCGCACCCCGCGAGAAGCCGCAGAGCATCACCCGACCGGGATCCCCGCCGAACTCGCGACAGATCCGCGGCACGTTGGCCTTGGCATACGCGACCGTGGCTGCCTCATCGCCCCACCAGGTGGGCGAGTTGCCGCGACCGTCGGCTCTCACGAACGGTAGCACGACCCAGATCGCCTCGCCACGGGTCAGTCCGTAGCCAAGCGCGGCTCCCTCAACGGTTCCCTCCGAGCCGCTTGGAGGATGGAAGTTGCCGGCATACTCGACGATCACCGGCCAGCGGCCCCCGGCGTTCCGCCGTGGTTCCGACCAGTCGGCCGGCAAGAAGAGCGTGTGATGCACGTCGGTGCCCGGATACTCGGGCGGCGTGACCCGCACGCGGCAGCCCGGCCCGGGCTGGCCGGCGGATACCGGCGGTGGCACCGCGTCGCCAGCCGCGGCCGGCGAGGGCATGAACAGCAAAGCGGCGGCAAAACCCATGGCAATAGCCAGGAGACGTCTCATCCGGAAGAGCTTAGCCTGCACGGGGGCCGGTACACTGAGCAGCATGCACACCCGCCCCTTTGGACGCACCGGCTGGCAGGTCTCGGAGGTCGGCTTCGGGGCCTGGGGGATCGGCGGCCGCGACTGGGGCGGGGCCGACGAGGCCGAGGCCATGGCCGCCCTCCATGCCGCCCTCGACCACGGGATCAATTTCTTCGACACGGCCGACGTCTACGGCGACGGCCGCTCAGAACGGCTCATCGCCCGGCTTCGGCGCGAGCGCAGCGAGCCCTGTTACGTGGCCACCAAGGCGGGCCGCCGGCTCAATCCCCACACCGCCGCCGGCTATACGGCAGAAAACCTCGAGGCCTTCGTCGACAGAAGTCTTGCAAACCTTGAGGTTGAGTCGCTCGATCTCCTTCAGCTCCACTGCCCGCCCACCGATGTCTACTACCGCCCCGAGATCTTTGAGAGCCTCGACCGGCTGGTAGCCAAGGGCAAGCTCCGCGGTTATGGGGTGAGCGTCGAGCGGGTCGAGGAGGCACTTCATGCAGTCGACTATCCGGGCGTGCAGAGCGTGCAGATCATCTTCAACGCCTTCCGCCTCCGGCCGGCGGAACTATTCTTCGAGGTAGCGCAGCGGAAGCGAGTGGCGGTGATCGCGCGGGTGCCGCTGGCCAGTGGCCTGCTTACGGGCCGCTTCACCAGCGACACGGAGTTTCCCGCCGCCGACCACCGGGCCTTCAACCGCGACGGGGCCGGCTTTGACCGGGGCGAGACCTTTTCGGGCGTCGACTACGGGGTGGGACTCGCCGCAGTGGAGCGGCTCCGGCCGCTCGTGCCGCCGGGCGCGACGCTCGCCCAGTTTGCGCTTCGGTGGATCCTCTCCTTCGAGGCTGTCAGCTGCGTGATCCCGGGCGCCCGCCGGCCCGACCAGGTGGCCGCCAACGCCGCCGCCTCCGACCTGCCGCCGCTCGACGCCGCGACGCTGGCAGCCGTGCAGGAGATCTACGACGACGCGATCCGCCCGCTCGTCCACCAGCGGTGGTGATGGCCGCGGGGCGACCCGCTCGAACCGCCGCCCGTGTCTCCCGCCCGCGGGCCACCCGCCGACTCAAGCGAGCTCGTTCAGGCCCATGACGATCGCGACGTCTTTCAAGCGACGGATGCCGAGCTGCCCGCTCGCCGGCCGCTCATGACCTCGGCAATGCTGGCGGAAGTGCCATTGGCCGGGCTATTCTTTCACTCCGGCACAAATAGTTCCGCCGGAGACAGTGCTGCCGACGGGAGGGCGAGGGGGCTGACGAACTCGTCACCGCGGTGCGTGGATCGCGTCTCGTAGGCACCCGACCGCGGATCCCGAAACACGATCACGCCCCGGCTCACCAGATCGATGACCCAATAGTCAGCGATGCCCGCCGCGGCATAGAGGCCGGCCTTCACCGTGGTGTCGAAGTCGAGACTCGTGTCTGCCACTTCGATCACGAGCGACACATCCTCCGGCAGCGGCCGGCGGTCGGCGTACCGGCGGAGCTTCACCCAGGCGAGATCGGGCTGCGGGGCGCTCTCGGAGCCAGGAATGGCCAGCGGGTTTTGGACACGCACAAGCCATGCAGCGGAGCCGATCGCAAGCTGGCTCCAGCGGGCAAGCCAATCCACGGCATCCGCATGGCGATCTCCAATCGGCGACATCAGGTGCAAATCCCCCGCGATCAATTCCAACGGATGCTGCTCGGTCGGGTCAAACACCCCCGCCGCGATCATGCGGTCATACATGCCGAGCGTGACAGCCCCCCGCCGGCGAGCCGTCGCTGGACGATCTTCCCGGGCCTGTGTTTCGGAATGCTCGACAATGCTCATGCCATTACTCCGAAAGCCAGTGTACCGGCGTCCCCCCGGCCTCCGCGTCCCGGAAGCTCGGAGACCGTCGAAAACCATCTCCTTCGCGACAAATCGTCGCCTCTGCGGTAGACCTTTCGCCCGACGGCAGCCCTTCGCCGCCGTGACGACTTTCTTTCAGGCGGGATCACTTCCGCTTCGCCGTCTCCCACTGGTACTCCTTCCGCGGCACCGGAATCGACCCGTTTCCAGAGGATAAAAGCATAAAAGATAGCCCGGTCAATGGCACATCGGCAACGGTCTCTCGGGCTCGAGCGACTCGTGCTCCTCGTGGGAAGCGGCCTTGGCGTCCGGAGGCGGAGAGACTCCGCGCTGACGCCAGAAAAATGCCACTTCCGGCGGGAGGACGGCCGCTCCGGGAAACGCTTTCTGGGATCTACGAGACGGAACCAACCGGCTCCACGCGGCTCACGAGTCGTTCAGCAGTCCGGCCATGCCTGCGGAAGCGCCATTGGCCGGC
>JBBEEF010000236.1:0-10559 GCA_040880915.1 Pirellulales bacterium | reverse complement strand
CGACAGCCGCTCACTCCGCGGGGGAAGCCAAGTAGGCCGCCCGCTGCGAGATGGCACTCCGGGTCAGCTGGATTCCCCTGCGTGCCGATTTTGCCGGCGAGCCGCGTGCGGTGGGTCTGCACGGTATGGGCAAGAGCCCGTCGGGCGATCGGCAATTTTGCTGGCGGTCAGACCATCGCCCATGAGGGTGACGATCTTGGCCTCGCAGGGCGTTCGTGACTCGCGTTGGATGCTTCCCGTGGTATTTCGGAGCCATCGTGGCAATCGTGTTCGGCAGGGCGGGTGCTCGCTTCAGCAAGCTGAAGGTGCTAGCGACTACATCCGGACGATTTCCCGAATGGTTACTTTTTTGGGCCGCCACCATGTTCAAGAGAGAATGCCGCCGATCACGTGACCGTGCACGTCGGTGAGACGGCGGTCGAAGCCGTTGTTGCGTGTGGTAAGCTTTGTGTGGTCAATGCCAAGCAGCTTCATCACAGTCGCGTGCACGTCGTGCACCGTTGTGGGATGGTCGCGGTCGAGCGGCTTGTAGCCCCACTGGTCGCTCTCGCCGTAGGTCACGCCCCCCTTGATCCCGCCGCCGCAGAGCCAGTTGGTGAACACGAATGGGTTGTGGTCGCGGCCCTTGCCTCTCTGCGAGCTTGGCATCCGGCCGAACTCCGTGGTCCAGAGCACGAGCGTGTCGTCGAGGAGGCCTCGCTGGTCGAGATCCTTGATCAGGGCCGCGGCCCCGCGGGCCATGCCGGTGGCAAGTGGGCCGTGATCCCGCTCGACGTCTTCGTGGCTGTCCCAGTTGCGCCGCGGGAAGCCGTTGTCGTTGCCGCTCCAGACCTGCACGAAACGTACTCCCCGCTCGAGCAGCCGCCGGGCGGCGAGGCACCGCAGGCCGAAATGGTGCGTCTCCTCCTCGGCGTTGATGTGGCTCGGCCAGGTGCCGCGGCCGGGCTGCACGCCATAGAGCTTCAGGATGTGCTCCGGCTCGTCGGCGAGGTCGAGCGCCTCGGGCGCCGCCAGCTGCATCCGCGCGGCGAGTTCATAGCTCTCGATTCGGGCGTCGAGCTGGTCATCGCCGCCGCGGCTGTCGGCGTGCCGGCGGTTGAGTGCGGCGAGCACCTCACGGGCTTGGGCGTCGGCCTCGGGCGTGACATACAACGCCGAGCGATGCGGCCGCAGATCGGCCACCGGCTCCTCGGCGGCCGGCTGCACGACGGTGCCGCTGTACTGGGCCGGAAGGAACCCAGCATCCCAGTTCTTGACGCCGTTGGAAGCAAAGCCGCGGTGGTCGGGCAGCACCACGAACGTGGGCAGGTTGTCGTTCATCGACCCGAGTGCGTAGCTCACCCAGCAGCCGGCCCCCGGAAACCCCGGAAGCACGAAGCCCGTGGTCTGGAGCAGCGTGGCCGCCGAGTGCACCCCCGATGTGCTCACCATGTTGTGGATAAACGCCATCCTGTCCACCACGTCACCGAGTGCCGCCACGGGTTCGGAGAGGAGCTTGCCGCAACCGCCAGAGGGCTTGAATTCCCAGATCGGCTTGAGCCAGGGGCCGAGGCCGTTCTGAAACGCCTCGACATGCTCGCCGAAATCGCTCGGCTTGCCGTGCTGGCGGACGAGTTCGGGCTTGTAGTCGAAGAGGTCGAGGTGGCTGGCCGCCCCGGCACTGAAGAGCTGCACGACTCGCTTCACCTTTGGCGGATAGATGCAGGCCGGGTGTGTCGCCAGGCCCGACGCAGCGGCTGCGTCGCGTTCGCCGGCCAGCATCGCAGCCAGGGCGAGCGACCCGAAGCCACTGCCCGAGGCCGCGAGCCAGTCACGCCGCGTCATGTTTGTTTTCATCGTTGTCAGTCCACGAAGGAAAACTCGTTCAGATTCAGGATCGCCCGGCAGGTGTTGGCAAGGCCGTGCGCCTCGGTGAGCGGCACGAGGGCCGCGAGTTCCTCCGCCGTGGCCGGCCTGCCGAGAGCCAGTCGGATCGCGAGATCGACCTGGGCGGTGACGTCGCTGCCCGCCTCCCGCTCCACGCGCTCGGCGAAGTGGCGGGCCTGCGTCGTCATGAAACCGTTGTTCAAAAGTGCAAGGGCCTGGAGGGCCGAGATGCTCTGGTTGCGCTTCTCCACCCGCATCGAGGGATCGGCACAGTCGAGCACCGTCATGAACGGCTGCGTCTGGCTGCGGACGATGAACCGATACACGCCCCGCCGCCAGGTGGCCTTGTCTTCCGGGTCGGCCAGATCGTAGCGCCAGTGGGGCGAGTGCTCCGGATGCTCCACCTTGAAATCCCGCCAGCCGGGGCCGCCCATCGTGAGGTCGAGCGTACCCGCCGCGGCGAGCACGGCGTCGCGCACCGCCTCGGCCTCGAGCTTGCGCCGGTTCTGCCGCCAGAGATATTGATTGCCCGAATCAATCGCCTCGCACGCGTCGATGCCCAGCGAAGCCTGGCGATAGGTGGCCGAGTTGACGATCAGCCGGTGGATCGCCTTGAGCGAGCCGCCGCCGTCGCGAAACTCGGCCGCCAGCCAGTCGAGCAGTTCTGGATGCGTAGGAGCCGCGCCCATGCGGCCGAAGTCGCTCGGGGTCGCCACGATCCCCTCCCCGAAGTGGTAGTGCCAAACCCGGTTCACGATACTTCGCCAGGTGAGCGGGTTACTTTTATCGGTGAGCCACCGGGCCAGCGCCGCGCGGCGATCTCCCTCGGCGTGGTCGGGGGGGAGGTCGAACCGGCTCTGGAGCAGCTCCACGAGCGCGAGCGCGCCGGGCCGAACCTCGTGCGTCGGCGAGAGCACGCTGCCCCGTGAGAGCACATGGATCGGCCTAGGCACGCTCCCGCGGATCCGCGACGTGACGGAGTAGGCCACCTTCATCGCCGGCAGTTTTTCCTTCTCCTCGGCCGCAGCGGCCAGATCCGCTTTGAGTTGCTCGAGTTCGGCGACCGTGGCCGGATCGCGATGCTCCGCGAGTAGCTTTTCCCGCTCGGCCTTGAGCTTTACACGGGCCGAATTCGCGGCCGCTGGGCTCTGGCCGTCGATCACATTCGTCCGTTGCCAACGCGGGGGTGATTCGATCGAGTCGAGCGCGGTCACCACCGACCCGGGGGCCACGTCCTTGCCGTCGGCGGCCTTCATGGCCACCTCTGCGAGCGCAAAAATAAAATCGTCGCGCCGTGGGGCGAGCCTCGTGGCGGTGATCCGCACGTAGCGAGTCTTGACGGCGGCAGCGATCGTCTGCGGCTCGATGCCGGGGTTGGCCACGTCGGCCGAGCGCCGGTCGGCGACTACCATCACGCCCCCTGTAAAAGTCGGGTCATTCGCCACCTCCACGCGATACCGAACGGGAAACCCGAAGCCCGCACCGATCTTGTTGAAGTCGTCGTGGCAGGGATGGAGCACGATCTCCGCGAGGTCGGTCTCCCGGCCGAGGTCGAGCTGGATCCACTTCGCGTCGTCGGGCGTCGAGCTGATCGCGCTGTGGTAGCCGAAGGCCTCCGTCGGGTTGCCATCCTTGAGTTTTGGCGCCGTGAAGATCGCTGTTTCGATCTCGACCAGCCTCTGCCCGGCCTTCTTGGCGACCGCTTCGTCGAGCTCCTTCTTCCGCTTTTCGAGAGACGTCCTCCGGCGGTCGGCGGCCGCGTAGGACTCGCGCACGGCGGGATCGGCGTGATACGGCCGGTCTTCCCGGTCGAGCGCGGCGAATACCGCCTGGAGCGAGTAGTAATCGTCTTGCGTGATCGGATCAAACTTGTGGTTGTGGCACTGAGCGCAGTGGATCGTCACACTCGCAAACGTGCCGATCGTGGCAGCTACCATGTCGTCGCGGTCGAGATGCCGGGCGATCTTGCCGTCGGTTTTCGTCTCGGGCACCTCGCGGTGGCCGATCAGATCCCAGGGCCCGGCGGCGATGAACCCGATCGCCTGATGGCCGTCGAGCGCGTCGGGGTAGAGCACATCGCCGGCCACCTGCTCCTCGATGAACTGGGCGTAGGGCTTGCCGTCGTTGAGCGCCCGGATGACGTAATCACGGTAGGGCCAGGCATTGGGCCGGGGCTGGTCCTTGTCGTAGCCGTGCGTGTCGCCGTAGTGCACGACGTCGAGCCAGTGCCGGGCCCAGCGCTCGCCATAGCGGGGCGAGGCGAGGAGCCGATCGACGAGCTTTTCATAGGCCAGCGGGTCGGTGTCGGCGACGAATGCCTGCACGTCCACGGCAGTCGGCGGCAGGCCCGTGAGATCGAATGAGAGCCGGCGGATGAGCGTGGCCCGATCGGCCGCGGGCGCTGGGGCGAGCTGGTTCTCGGCGAGCTTCGCCCGGATGAAAAAATCGATCGGGTTGCGTTCGCGTTCGATGCCGGACCGCACGGCAAACTCAGGCACCGTGGCGGGCACGGCGGGCTGAGCGATCGGCTGCCAGGCCCAGTGATCAAGCCGCGGATCGCGGACGGATTCCCCCTCGGGCTCCGCTTCGCGGCCTGGCCAGGGAAGTCCAGCGTCGATCCAGGCCGCGACAGCCGCCACTTCGTCCGCCGTGAGCCGCTCACCGTCGGGCGGCATCATCAGTTCAAGGTTGGTCGACTTCACGCGACGGAGGAGTTCACTCCTATCGGGTTTGCTTGCCACGGCCGCCGGGCCGAAGTCGCCGCCTCGGAGAATCGCCGCCCGCGAATCGAGCCGCAGATTCGACTCCTGGGCATCCGCCCCGTGGCACTCGGCGCACCGCGCGAGAATCAGGCTCTGCGCCCCGGCATGGGCGTCTTCGCCGTGGCCGCTGGCTGAACCTCCCAGCCAGGCCGCGGTGGCGAGCCGCCCAACCAACAAAACCGAGGCCAGGGAGCGGATCACCCCGGGGGCGAGACCCGGGGCTAGCAGTCGGGCGGGAATCAAGGCGGGTAGTTTCGACACGTGCGACCTCCGCTGAGATTGTGCCGCCGGGCCGAAAGTTCGTAATTCCACGGAAATCACCGCCGTTTTTCATGGAGCCCCGAGGGCAAACTCCGGGGATATTCCGGATCTCCGCCCGCATTGATCCCCCGGTTTTCGCCAAACAGGCTCAATAAAAGCTCCATTTCAGCAACGTGAGTGGCGGCCAAGGAGGCCACTCATGCTGCCGGGTGAACCGCACGCAGGCTTTAAGGCCGTTCCAGGGCAAACGGAATCGAGTCCAACGAGCATTTTTAAGGCCACACGGTACGAATCCGGCCGGGTCCGGTGCATCCCTTAACGATCAGATTGATCCGCCCTCAGCCCCGCGGCCCGGCCCATGACCCGCGACCAAACGCCCGAATCCGCCGAATACGAGCTATTTCTGGTGCTGTTCACAAAGTGCCAGGGGCGGATACAGGCCTTCATCCGCACGCTCGTTCACGACCCGACGCAGGCCGACGACGTCTTTCAGGATACGAGCCTCGTGCTCTGGCGGAGTTTTGCGACCTTTCGCCGCGATGCCGAGTTTTTGCCCTGGGCCCTCGGCACCGCCCGGCATCAGGTGCTCTTCTACTGGCGGACGCGGCGGCGGGATCGGCATGTGTTCAGCGAGGCGCTGCTCGCCGATCTCGCCGACTCGACCGTGACGGCTCTTGACGCGAGCGAGCCGCGGATGGCCGCCCTGGAGACCTGCATCGCCGCGCTCTCCACGCGGCAACGGGAGCTGCTCAGGATGTTTTACGGCGAGAATCAGCGGGCGGAGAAGATCGCGGAGCACTGGGGCCGCACCGTCCACGCGGTGTACAAGGCGCTCAAGGTGATGCGGAAGGCTTTGTTTGACTGCGTGACCCGAAAGCTCCACGACCTCGCCGATTCTTCTACCGATCCCCTCGATGACGCCGGCGGCCAGCCGGTGATGTCGTGATTCCTCCCCAGCCGTGGTCTCGACCATGACAACCCTCCCGTTCGACCGTGATCTGCTCCTCGACCTGGCGGCTGACTACCTCCAGGGCTCGGTCATGCCTGCCGACGCAGAGCGGCTCGAGGCGATCCTGCGGGCTAGCCCGGCCGCCCGCGACGAGTTCGTGGCCTATTGCATGCTGCACGGGCAGCTCGGACCCGTTACCGCGGCGATCGGACCGGAGATGCCAGAGACCACTCCGGTGCGCCCTCCCCGAACCGCGGGATTCGGCCGGTCGGCGCTGCCGGGCTTCGGCCGAGTGGCGGCAGTGGCGACCGCCCTCGGCATGGCTGCGGCCTGTCTCGCGGTGATCGTGACGAATCGCCCCGTTGTGCCCACCGCCTTGGTCTCCGCGCCCGACGCTCCACAGGCCGCGGCCGCCGGATCCTACGACGACCGGCAGTTGACGCTCGTGACCGTGGCGAGCTTTCGCGACAACGGTTTGCCCGGGCAATCACTGACTCCCGCTACCCTGCGGCCAGGCAAGGAGACGGCGCTACGGAGCACCAGCGGCGCCGATGTGAGCGTCGCCAAAAAAGCCGTGTTTGGCATGGCCGCCACCGACTCGGGCACACTCTACGAAGGCCGCGTCCAGGCCCGGCTCACGGAACCGGGTGCCAGCTTCTCGGTCACAACATCGAACCTGCGGATCGTGGACAAGGGCACGGCGTTTACGGTCGAGCGAATCGACGACGACGACGCCGTGGTGGTGACGGTGCTCGACGGCGAGGTGGAGGTGCAGTCGCGAGTGCGGCTGCCGGTGTGCTACTGGCCGTTCGACGACGCCGAGCCGGCGGCGGCCGCGACGCAGGTGCTCGACGTTGTCGGCGGGCTGCCGGCGACGCTCGGCAGTGGCGCAGTGCCCGTGGCTGGCCTCGTGGGCACGGGGGCGCTGCGGTTCGACAACACGCCCACGGCCGCAGCCCAGATAGTCGGCGGCACCGGCGCTAAGGTGGGCACGGGGCGGCTGGCCACCAGCGAGGGGATCACGATCGAGGTGGTGATCGCGTCGGGCTGGAGCGGCCGGTTTCGCGACTATGACGAGATCTACCGGAAAGAAGACGGCAACAGCCGCGTGCTCTTGTCGTTCCAGAACGATCGCCTGAACTATTACGGATACTCCGAGCCCGAGGTGCCGGAAGGCCCGTGTCTTTCGTTCGGACTCCACCTCGCCGGCCGCGGCTACCGCGAGCTCGACATGCCACTCGACGGCATCGACGGCCGCCCCACGCTCGCGGAACTTACCGACGGCCGCCCACACCATCTCGTCGCCACTTTCGACAGCTTCACCGGCCGCAAGGCGATCTTCATCGATGGCCGGCTGCGGCTTGCCCACGACTACCCCGTGGGCACGATGATCCTCTCCGGCGGACCGGTGGCGGCGACGATCGGTAATCACGGTGGCAGTGAGCCGTTTACCGGCACGATCGACGAGCTTGCCCTCTACGACTTCGACCTCACGCCCGCCGAGGTCGCCGAGCACTGGCAGCGGGTGACGGACGGCGAGAATTATTTCGGTTCCGAGACTCCGGGCCCGGACGGGCCACGGTGGCAGGCCGTCACGCGGCTCGTCGAGGGTGAGCGGCGGGTGTTCAATCAACAGACTGGCTTGCCGGGAGCCGCGGGGCGACGGGCAGATTAAATCGCTGTCGCTCGACAAACTGCGGGCGTGATCATTGTCCGCGGCACGAGCCACCGGGCTGGTGGCTGTCGAGCCGTCAAGAGACGTGCCGCGAGTGAGCAGGCTCAATTGCGGGGCCTCAGCCTTGAGCACCTGCTCCCGCTCGATCTGGAACTGGAACAGGGCCCTGCTTTTCCGCCGAATCTCCGAGGTCGCGGACCACAGAAGAATGGCCTCGGGGGGTCATGGCAGGTTCCCCTTTGGTGGAGCCAACTGCCGGATCATACGTTTGTCGAGGCACGGGCCGTGAGCTTCGTGAGGAAGTGCTACGACAGGACGCGGCAGGGTGTGGCACGATAAACTACCTGGAGTTGCAGCGCGACTCGCGGTCGTGATCCTCCGAAACGTGGCGACCGACTGCGGGACCGGCCCGAGGTGCTGAACATGGCTACGAACGATTCGACGCTCGCCCCAACCCAGTTGGCGGCGATCGTTTCACACCTGAGCGGCCAGGGCCACGTCGCCGCGGCCTACCTGCTTGGATCCGCTGCCGACGGACGTTTGCGTCCAGACAGTGACGTGGACATCGCGGTGCTGCCGATCGCACCCAACAGGCTCCTCCTGACAGAACGGCTGACCCTGGCCTCCGAGCTCAGCCGCCTCGCTGGGCGAGAGGTTGATCTCGGCGTCCTGACGACCCGCAATCTCGTCTACGCCAAAGAAGCGGTGACCCGCGGCCGGCTCATCTTCGACCGCGACCACTCGACGACCGCGACGTTCGAGATGTACGCCCTGTCGATGTACGCGTCGCTCCAGGAAGCGAGACAGGAGGTTCTTCGCGTCTATGCCGCCTGACGACATCCTGCTCAACAAGGCTGCGATCGACATGGCGATGCATGTCGTCGCCGATCGTCATCTTGGAGTTCCGCAGAGCACGGCGGACGCATTCTCGCTGCTGCAACGTGCCGGTCTCATCGACCCGCCGCTCGCGGCAGCGCTCCACGGAATGGTTGGCTTCCGCAACGTGGCGATTCACCAGTACGACCAGCTCGACATGGACGTGCTCCGGTGGGTCGTCGAATCAGGCTACACGGACTGAATCCGCCTCGGCGAGACGCTCGGTGTCATGATTCGCCCGTGAGGGCGGGTCAGGAGCCACTCAACTTGATTCGCTGGCTTTCAGCCGCGATCGACGCCGCCGTCGAGTTCGGCGGGCCACGGGGAGAGGTCGTCGGGGGTGTTGAAGTGGGCGTGGTACCAGGCCAGTTCCCGCATCCGCTCGGCATACGGAAGCCGTGCCCACCGCGCCTTGTCCTCGCCCATGTCGCGGGCCAGGATCTCGTAGTATCGCTCCGGATACACGGGATCGGCCGGATGGCCAGGCTCGCCGGCGGGGTTGGTCTGCTCGTTCGTCATGGAAGAATCGTACCCAGCGGCATGGCCACCGTCTCCAGTTCCTGCGGCGTCGCAGCCACAAGCGTTGCGGCTCGCTCTCGGCCGCGGCCAAAGACGGCCTGCCGAGCCGCAACCGTGCCGAGCGGCGCTGGTGGGAGTCCGTGCCTGCCGACGGCATCGCAGATGCGGCGGTGCTGCTGGAGGAACGGTTCGGCCGTCGGCCACTCGCCGACTCGATCCTGCTGCCAGGCCTTGTAGAAGTCCTTCCATGCCCGTTGATAGACGAGCCACCGTTCACGATTCACGCACTGCCAGAGCATCTCCTCGACGAGGAGCAGCCGTTCAAGCCGAAGGTCGTCGATCGAATCGAGGGCGGCAAGCAGCGGCCGCTCGTGCATGGCGGCCTCGCAGCTCGCCGGCGTCGCCTGCCGCCAGGCTTCCCGCAGGATCTCCGGGTCTCGGAGGTGGAGCACCGCTGCGGCATCGCCCGAGTAATACGCCTGGATAGCCAATGCATTGACGAGCGGCCAATCCTTCGGCCGATCCGTTTTCTTCATGCGGGCGACGATGTCGCGGCTGGCGATGCCAGCGTTCGTGTCGTTTCGCCACGTTTCGCCCACCCGCGGCGGCCGGCCAAAGAAGTCGAGGTGTCGCTCAGCGGATTCGGGGCGGTCGAAAGCCGCCAGGTGGCTCGTCCATCCACCGTCAAGATAGTTGAAGTCGAGCGGTGCGCCGAACAGGCCCCGGTAAGAGACCCTCCAGTTGCTGCCGCTGATGCCGCGCTCGAGTTCACCAATTAGGGTGACGAGGCTGCCGATATCGCCGGGGGCGATGATCCAGTCGGTGTCTTTTGTGTTCTGCTGAATTCCATACTCGACGCACGCCATTCCGGACGTGAGCACGCCCGTGATGGCTCGTCCGCGGAGCAGCGTCTGGAAGGACCGATAGAACTCGATGGGATCACTCATGAAATCATTAGGGTGCAACTCGCACTTCTCGCATGGAAGACTGCGTGATTCGCGGGGAAATCGCGTGCCTGCATGGTCGTGCTATCACGTGACAAAAGCGTTGGGCCTCGGAGAATGACGGGAGGATTGACAGCATTCCTTTTCTCACGGAGGCCCGACATCATGATTCTCTCCCACGAAAAAGCGTTCAGCAAGGCGAAAACGCAACTGGATGAGTTGGTCGAGTTCGCGGTTCAGGCGGCCCAGACGGGCGAGCGTATCGACAGGGTCGAATGGGAACTGTTCTGGCGGCTCCTGGCGATCGGCCTCTCGGTTCTTCAGGGTTTCGTCGCACTGCAAGGGGATGGCGATGAGGGTGCTTGGATCGAGCGGGACGATGGCTCGCTTCAGCGTCTGAAGAAGAAGCACCGACGGCGGTATCTCTCGGTTTTCGGCGAGATTTCGATCCTTCGGTGGGTGTACGCTCGCCGGGAGGGGCGTGCCGATGCGCCGGCCGTTGGAGGAGAAGATTCATCGATCTCATCCCCGGCGGACCAAAGGCGAGAAGGCCAACAAGAAGCAGATGGCCTACGTGGGGGCGGTGTACAGCATCGATCGCTACAGGCGGTCAGCACGCGATGTTGTCGATGAGGTCTGTCGGAAACAACGGGCCGAGCATCGGCCCAAGCCTTGTCAGAAGCAGACGTGGGCAGAGATGACGCGGA
>JBBEEF010000235.1:0-10618 GCA_040880915.1 Pirellulales bacterium | reverse complement strand
TGACCGCAGTCCCCGGGCTCGCGCCCGGGGCTTGTATGTGGGAGAGGGTCAGGGGCCGGGGTTGCCCGTGCCAATCCCGCCGGCCTTGCAAGCGAGCAAGAGGCAGGATGCCGAAGCGACACAGAGTTCCCATTTCACAACCCAGTCCTTACCCCCGCTCGATCTCGAGCGTGAGGAAATGCGTGGCGCAGCTGATGCACGGGTCGTAGTTGCGGATCAGGTGTTCGCAGCGGTGGCGAACTTCTTCATCGCCGCGGTCGAGGATGCCGGGGAGCATGTCCCGCAGGTCGGCCTCCACCTGCCCCTGGTTCTGCGACGTCGGCGGCACGATCACGGCTCCCTTCACGAGGCCGTCGGCACCGATTTCGTAGCGGTGGTAAAGGATGCCCCGCGGGGCCTCGGTGGCATGGTAGCCGACGCCGTCGCGTGGCTCGAAGGCCACGCGGCAGGGTGCAAGCGGTGCAGCCGCAGCAGCCTGCACGAGCCGGATCGCCTCCTCACAGGCGGCCACGATCTCGATCCCCCGGGCCACGATGCTCCGGAAGGAGTTCGTGATCGGCAGCTCGAGGCCGCTCGACTCGGCGGCCGCCCGGGCCCGCGGCGGCAGTTGCTCAAAGCAGAGGTTGAGCCGGGCCATTGGGCCGCAGAGGTAGGGCTTTTCCTCGGGAAGCATCACACTCTGCAGGGCCGTGCTCCAGGAAACCTGCCGCTCCTGGAAGTGCCGCTCGTAGTCGGCCACGTCGATGTCGAGGCCGCCGGTCGAGACGACGCGGCCGTGGTTCATCGGGTATTCGCCTTCCGCCTTGAGGCAGACGCATTCGTATTCCCTCGTGAAGTCGGGAAACTCAAACCGGCTCGTCTCGCGGACCACCTCCTCGGCTGCGGCCAGGCCCCACTCGAGTTCGGGCAGCAGGCCACGGAGCGCCGCGGAGTCGGGCGCTTTATAAAAGCCCCCCACCGCCACATTGATCGGGTGTACTGCCCGGCCGCCAACCACCTCCATGATCCGGTTGCCGAGCGCCTTGAGCCGCAGGCCCCGCTCCACAAGCTCGGGGGCAACCTTCGCAAGCGACAGGCCGCTTTCGTGACCGAGAAAGTCGGGGGCGTGCAGGAGATGGATGTGGAGCGCGTGGCTCTGGATCCACTCGCCGCAGTACAGCACCCGCCGCAGGGCCTCGATCCCGGGCGTTGTCACGATACCCAGCGCCTGCTCGAGCGCGCCGCAGGCGCTCATTTGGTAGGCCACGGGGCAGATGCCACAGATCCGGGCCACGATGTCGGGCACTTCGCGGATTGCCCGCCCCTGCACAAGTTTTTCAAAAAACCGGGGCGGCTCGTAAATCGAAAACTCCGCGATCTCCACCCGCTCGCCCACCACCCGGACACGGAGCGAACCCTCCCCTTCGACGCGGGTGAGAGCCTTGACGGTGATTTTTCGGATGGTTGGATCACTCATGATGAAACCCGGGGATGCCTCCTTTTTCTTCCAGGCGGTCGCTTTCGGCGCGGAACTCAGGGGCGTAGCCGTTGAAGGATCGCACGAGCCGCGTGAGATCCTCGCGTGGCGTGCCCCGGTGCTCGTAGAAGCCGGTCAGGCTTACGAGGTTCACGGCCTCCGCCGGCCCGTAGCAGCCGAAGCATTCCCGGTCGTGGGCCGGACAGATCGCGTTGCAGCCCGCCTGCGTCACCGGGCCCAGGCAGGGGATGCCCTTGGCCACGGCCACGCACACCGTGCCCCGCGCCTTGCACTCCACGCAGACCGAATACCCCGGCACCCGCGGCTTGCGGCCGAGCACGAGGGCTGTGATCAACTCCACGAGCTGGCGCGTGTCGATCGGGCAACCCCGCAACTCAAAATCAACCGGCACATGGTCGGCGATCGCCGTGCTCGTGGCGAGCGTGGTGATGTACTGCGGCGAGGCGTAGACGGCCCCCAGAAAGTCGTCGATCCGTCCCCAGTTCCGCAGGGCTTGGATCCCACCAGAGGTGGCGCAGGCCCCGATCGTGACCAGCATTCGGCACTGCCGGCGGATCTCCCGAATCCGCTCGGCGTCGTGGGCCGTCGAGATCGAGCCCTCCACGAGGCCCACGTCGTAGGGCCCCGGCACGACCTTCGAACTGGCCTCGAGAAAGTGGTCGATCTGCACGCGGTCGGCGATCTCGAGCAGCTTGCCCTGCGCGTCGAGCAGTTGCAGCTGGCAACCGTCGCACGAGGCGAACTTGAAGACCGCAAGGCTGGGCTTCGTGCGCGTGGGGGGCTGCTGGGGCGTGAGCGTCATATGGCTGGCTCGCTACAGGTGCGGCACCGCAAGCAGCGACGCGATTTTCTCATAAGCAAACACCGGGCCATCCTGGCAGACAAAGTGGGGCCCGAATTGACAGAGGCCGCAGTGCCGCACGGCACAGACCATGTTGCGCTCGAGCGACACGTACACGTCCTTGCCGGCGATCCCAATGCCAGCAGCGGCCCGGGCCACGGCGTTCATCATCGGGTCGGGGCCGCAGCAGAGAACGGCCGCTCGCGTGGGGTCGATTGCGAGCGTGGCAAAGAGGTCGGTGACCAGGCCGACGGGCCCGCCCCAAGACGCGTCTGCCTCGTCCACGGTGCCCCGCACGTCGATGCCTGTGGCCCGCCAGGCATCGTATTCGGCCCTGAAAAATAGCCCTTCTGGCGTCTTGGCCCCGTGGAGGACCGTGACGCTCGCGAAGTCGTTTCGCCGGCGGGCAAACTCATAGATGGCCGTCCGCTGCGAGGCCAGACCGAGGCCACCGCCGACCACGATCACGTGCCGGCCAGTGAGCTCGGCGACCGGCCACGGCCGGCCGAAGGGGCCCCGCAGGAGCACCTCGTCGCCCACGGCGAGCCGGGCCAGCGCATGCGTGACGTTGCCCAAGGCGCGGACGGTGTGGGCGAGCACTCCCGGCGTGACTGCATCGGATGAGATCGAGATCGCCGCCTCACCGATCCCGGGCAGGTAGAGCATGTTGAACTGCCCGGCGGCGAACCGGTAGGCGTCGCGGACACCCCGCTGGGTAAACTCGAGGTCATAACTCTGCACACCCGGCACCTCGGGCCTGATCCCGAGGATCCGGGCCGGATCAGACCGCCAGGGATCGGCGGCCAGAGACGGCGCCGCGCACAGAGGAGCCGGGATCATGCCGCACCTCCCCCGCCCGCCTCGCTCCTCTCCGGCTTCGCGCCGGACGAGTCCCGGATCGCGGCCACCTCCTCGGTGATGTCGATCCCCACCGGACACCACGTGATGCACCGTCCACAGCCGGTGCAGCCCGAGGTGCCAAACTGGTCGATCCAACTGGCGAGCTTGTGGGTGAGCCACTGGCGGTATCGCGAGGCGGTTGAACTTCGCACGCTCTGGCCGTGGATCTTGGCATGGTCGAGGGCGAAGCAGCTCGCCCATTGCCGTTCCCGCTCAACGTGGTCGCCGGAGAGGTCGGCCACCTCGGTCACGCTCGCGCAGAAGCAGGTGGGGCAGACGAGCGTGCAGTTGGTGCAGGACAGGCAGCGGCTCGCCACCTCGTCCCAGCGGGGGTGTTCGAGGTTGCCAAGCAGCAGGTCGCGGATGCCCTCGGTGTCGAGGCTGCGAGGCGCGGGCTTGCCCGGCTCAGCCTGGCGGGCGTGCATCCGCGCGGCCAGCTCCTGCGGCACGGCCTTCGCGGCGGTGATCTCGGCGGGCGTGCAACTGCTCTGAACCGGTTGCGGTTGAGCCGCGGCCAGGATCGCACCGCCCTTCTCCGATCCCACCTCGCAGGCGAATCGACTCGGCTCGTCGCCGCCTCCATGCTCGGTGAGAGCAAGGTCGAAGGAATGACTCACCGCCGGGCCAGAGCTCATCGAGTGGCAGAAGCAGGTGGCCACCGCGCGGCGGCAGTTCACCGCCACGACGAAAAGCTTCTCCCGGCGGGCTGCGTAGGCGGGATCGACATGCTCGCCCCCCATAAACACACGGTCCTGAATCATGAGCGCCTCGAGGTCGCAGGCCCGCACGCCAATCACGGCCAGGGGCGGCTCGTCGTGGGCCAGATCCTCTTGCGACCACGAGCCCCCCGCCCGTGTGAATCGGGCGATCGCTTCCCGGGGCGGAAACAGAAAGTTCTTGAGCGAGTGGGGGCCCACTACATGGTCGAACGTGCCGGCCTCCGGGTCGAACCGCAGCCGGTAGTGGCCGCCGTCCTGCTCGTCGAGCCAGCCGGTAGGGAGGTCACGGGCCATAGCCAGGTCGCGGAGCACCACCGCCCCGTCGGCCACCTGCGGCCCCACAACGCGGTGGCCCGCGGCGGCTAGCGCCGCTATTAACCGCTCGAGCCCCGCGGCGTCGAGCCACCACCAGGAGCCGGGAGCCATGGAGATGGGAGTCATATCAGCCTCGCTGGAAACACTCTACCAGTGGGGACTGTCCCCGGTTGTACCGGGGACTGTCCCCCTTCGCGGTTGTACCGGGGACTGTCCCCCTTCGGGTCTCCCCCCCTGGGTGACAGCCCCCGGGACTGTCCCCGGGGCCGTCACTGCCCCGCCGTCAGCGCCCCCAGCAGCTCCTCCAGCCGCACCGTTGCAAACGCGGTCACGTAGTCGCTCATCGAGTACGGGACCACAAGCCGGCCGGCGTGAACGACCGCCCCGCACGTGTACACAACGTTGGGCACGTACCCCGCCCGTTCGTTCTCGGTCGGCGAGAGCAAGGGCTCGCGGAGTCGGCCGAGCACGCGAGTCGGGTCATCGAGGTCGAGCAGGACCGCGCCGATCGAATACTTCCGCATCGGCCCCACGCCGTGGGTGAGCACCAGCCAACCCGCATCGGTCTCGATCGGCGAGCCGCAGTTGCCGATTTGGACATATTCCCACGGCTCGGTCGGCTTCATGAGCAGCCGCTTGGAGTGCCAGAAATGGAGCATGTCCGACTCCATATAGAAGAGGTTCTCGCCGTCCTGTCGGGAGAGCATCGCATAGCAGCCAGCGATCTTCCGGGGGAAGAGAGCCATGCCCTTGCCGGCGATCTCGGGCCCGTTGAGCGTGCTCACGCGGAACCGCACAAAGTCGTCGGTCTCAACGAACTGCGGGAGCACGACGCTGCCGTCGAAGGCGGTGAAGGTGGCGTAGTATCGCACCGAGCCGTCGTCATCGGTGAACCGCACGAAGCGGGCATCCTCGATGCCGTTGGTCTCGGCCGGCGAGTAGGGAAAGATCACCCGCTCGGACACGTCGGAGGCGGGATCGCACTCGATCTCGTAGTTGGCCCGGGCCAGGGCCATGATCGCCCGCTCGTAGGGCTCCCAGTCGCCGCGGCGGCCCCGCTGCTGGCGGGCCACGCGGGCCACCGCCGCGGCCAGCTCGCCGAGCGTGAAGCGATCCTCGAGCCCTCCAAACACGGCCTCCACCACGCTGTCAACGATCCCAAGTTCGGAGAGCTTCCTGAGGAAGAGATCCTTGTCGTACTGGGCGTTGGCCACGACGGCCGGTGCCGTTACGTAACCGGTGGGCGAGTCGAGCGAGATGCGGCCGTCGGCGTCCACAAGCCCCGAGCGGAAGCCGACGCTCGAGACATGCCCCTCACCCACCGCCCGCAGGCTGAGGATGAAGCGGCGCGAGCCCTCCGGCAGCCCGGCCTGGTCGGGATGCCAGACGATCGAGGGATTGAAGAGGGCCGCGCTTTCGAGGGCGTATTCCTGCGTGAAGTAGGCCCCGATCAGCTGTCGGCGGCTCTCGGCCAGCGGGCGATCCGTGAGCAGGTGCTGCTGAACCACCTCGAAGCGGTCGAAGAAGAACTGCTGCAGCCGCTGGTGGCGGCCATGAAACTCAGAGAGCACCGCCGCCAGCAGGATTTCGACCGCGGCGTCGGAGAGTTCCATCACGCGGGCCACGATCTTCATCGCCCGCTCACGGCTGGGGGGTTCGAACGGCCGGTAGAGCACCCGGGCGTTGTTGGGCCGCAGAAGGATGCCCGTCCGCTCGACCGTGAGGCGGTAAGCCGGAGCGGTCATGACGCTGCCAGCTGGGTGTGAGCGGGACGAGGGCCGCGGGCGGGCGGGTCTGCGGGTGTGTGGTGCCCGGCTGCCGCCCACCCCCCACCGGCGGATTCGCGGAAGGCCTGCGTGATTTCGACGAGCGCGTGGAGGTGGGCCAGCGTCGATTCGGCCCCCTGGTTCTCGTTCCCGCGGTCCTCGAGGAGCCCATCGCGGCAACCGCCGCGGGTGGCGTCGTAGACCCGGATGCCCAGTTCGTTGCGGCCATGAAACCAGTCGAAGGCCCGCCAGGCGGTCTCGAGCCAGGCGTCGTCACCAGAGAGCCGCCGGGCGGCGAGCGCCGCGGAGACCATCGCCTGCGACTCGATCGGTTGCTGGTCGAATACGGCCGGGGTGCCCCCGCGGGGATAGAAGCCGCGGCAGCCGACCGGCCGAAAAGCCCCACACGGAGACCGCTGCACGCCGTCGAGCCAGCGGAGCATCGCCAGGCCGGTGCGGGCCGCTTCGGCGTCACCGGTGGCGGCGGCAAACACGATGATCGCCTCGCAGGGCCGGCCGTTCTCATACGTCACGATGTCTTCAAGCCAGGGCCAGTCCACGCCGGCGTTGACCTGCTGCAGCGCGAGCAGCCGGGTGGCCAGGCCGTCACGGATCGCCGCGGCGAAGCGGTCTCCCCCAAACCGTTCGAGGTAGCGGTCGATCCCGACCACGGCGCCGGCCCAGGCCCGGGGGCTCACCGTTTCGGAAACGGCTCGAATCGCCGCGGGGAAACACTCCGCTGCCCAGCGGCGCAAGCCCGCCCGCTGCGAACGGCCCACGCAGGTGCCAAGCGCCAGGATCGCCCGGCCCAGGCAGTCGTCGCTGCCCCGTTCGTCACGCCAGCGGCGGTCGAAGCCGAGGAAGTTGCGAAACCGGCCACTGCGGCGGTCGAAGGCGTGGCCGAGAAAGGCGGCGTAGGTGGCGACCGCGCGGTCGAGCCAGGCATCGACCACGCCCACCTCCTCGAGCAAGACCGCCAGCGTGAGGGCCCGGGCGTTGTCGTCGGTGCAGTAGCCCTCGTCGAGGTTGGGCACATCGTAGGTGGCATGCTGGATGATGCCTGTAGAGTCGGTGAGCCGCCGGAGGTGGTCGAGGTTGAGCGGCGGCAATGACCGCACGCTGCGGTCGGCAGCGCGAGCGGCCAGCGCCGAGGACCGACGCCGGGGTCGGGGGGCAGGCTGGCAACGGGCGACCCGGAAGGCTGCGGCATAGCGGGCGGCGACCCGACTCCAGGTCATCATGCGACCATCCTCCCACGCCCGTCGGGCCATCTCAGCACGCCCCCGATCATCGGCGAGCAGCCGGCAGGTTTCGCGGGCGATTCCCGCAGGATCGGCGAAGGGCACAATCACCCCGCGGCCGTCCGCCAGGAGTTCGGCCGCGTGCCAGTAGGGCGTTGAGATCACCGGCTTGCCGCAGCCGAAGGCATAGGCCAAGGTGCCGGAGGTGATCTGATCCTGGCCGAGATAGGGCGTGATATAGACATCGGCCGCCGCGATGAAGGCCAACAGTTCTGGCAGCTCGACATAGCGGTCGACGAACAGCACGCGATCCCGCACTCCCTTCTCCACGGCAAGCTGCTCGAGCCGCTCGCGGTAGCCCTCCCCCTCGCGGCGCACGAGCTGGGGGTGGGTCGCGCCGAGCACGATATAGACCGTGTCGGGCTGGGCCGCAAGAATTTCCGGGAGGGCCGCGAGGACGTGCTCGATCCCCTTGTTGGGGGCGAGGAGGCCGAAGGTGAGCAGCAGTTTGTCTGCCTCGAGGCCGAGCCGCTGCCGCGCGACCGCCGGATCCAGAAGCGGCATGTCAGGGATGCCATGCGGGATGACGTCGATCCGGTTGTCATCTACGCCGTACCGATCGCGAAGCAGCAGCCGGCCCCGCTCTGTCATCACGGCCAGCCGAGCTGACAGGCCCACGAGTTCCTCCATCACCTCCCGCTCCGGGACTGCCGGTTCGGCGAGCACCGTGTGGAGCGTGGTATGGACCGGCATTCGCAGGCCGCGGATGAGCGTGAGCACATGCTCCCCGGCCGGGCCACCGAAGATGCCGTACTCGTGCTGGAGTGATACGACGTCGATGTTACAGACGTTGAGGTACTCCGCCGCCCGTCGGTAGGCCGGCAGGCTGTCGTCGCGAAAAGCGAAGCGAACTTCGGCGGGGTGCTCGCAGGCCGCATCCGTGTCCACCACCGGCACGACCAGACACTCGGTATCCGTGAGTTCCGCGGCAACGGCGTTTCGCAGGTCGCGGGTGTAGGTGGCGATCCCACAGCGGCGGGGCGGATAGGTGCCGACGAAGGCGACCCGGTGGAGGGACACGGCAGAAGTTGCAGGCGGGGTAGGCATGGCAGGCATCAGGGACTCCGGGCAGAACAGCCGACGGCCCCCGTGCCTGCGGGCCGCGAGCGATGAATGGGCCGACATTCCTCGGCTAGTGCCTGCCGCTGTCTTCCGCCCTCGCCCGGTGATCCCGGACGAATTCCCTGCCGAGTGGACTATACACAAACCGTCCAGTGCAGGGGCGACAAATCGCTCCGGCATGACCTGGAAAATCCTTGATGAGCCCAAGAAAAGCCCGCCTCAGACCGCCCTCTCCACGCCCACGACTCATGCACAAAGTCGTGAGTCGGGCACCTCCACACAGAAAATCGCCGCCGACCAGAGCGTGGCCGGCGGCGATTGCTGTGGGAGCTCAAGGCCTGCGCAGAATTACTTCGGCATCAGGACGGTGTCAATGACGTGGATGACACCGTTGTCGCAGATGATGTCTGCGGTAACGACTGTCGCACCGCCAACGTGGACCTTGCCATCGGCAACCTTGATATCGACCGACTGGCCATTCACGGTCGCGGCCGACGTCATCTTCATCACATCGGCGGCAAGGTGCTTGCCCGCAATGACATGATAGGTGAGGATTCCCGTGAGGGTGGCTTTTGCCTCAGGCTTCACGAGCGATTCGACCGTGCCCGCGGGGAGCTTGGCGAAGGCAGTGTCAGCCGGTGCCAAAACGGTGAACGGCCCCGCACCCTTCAGTGTTTCAACAAGCCCTGCTGCCGTTACAGCGGCAACCAGCGTCTTGAATGTGCCTGCACCGACTGCGGTATCAACAATATCAGCCATAAAAACCCTTTAGAGATTCAGCGGACCACGTGTGGCTGGAGGTCGAAATAACCTGTGAAAAAGCTTCGCGTTGGGACTGAACCATAGGTACTGTAGACCGCTGCACCTTTAGTGCAACATTCCTTCCGTAAATTACCGGTGCGTGCCTGACTGAGGCGATCGCAAGCGAGCTGAAGGAAGGCACGCGCCGGAAGCGGCACTTAAAGAGGTGAGTCATCGAGGTTTTCTTGGAAGAGTCTCACTTCACCAAGAAGGCACCTGCGCTGACCCACCAGGATGAATGTCCGGTGATCGACGACCTTACGGCCCTGCTCATCCAGCGCGGCCCGGCCGCCATGGCTTCCGCCCTCGCCACGCTTCTGAACCACGCAGTGCTCATCAAGCGATAACAAATACTCAAGGCCGAGGCTCATCAGCGAACTGGTGACCATCGAGGCTACGCCAGCGGATTTAAGCCGAAGACGCTCAAGACGCGTGTCGGCCAGGTTGCCCTGCGGTCCCGCAGACCCGTGCCTACCGCGACACGAACGGGCGATGACGCTGGCGGTCGCCGAGATGGACGTTCAGGGCGTCAGGCAGCTCTCCGAGGCCGAGCCGCACTGGCAATCCCTTCCCCCAAAGCCTCGTCGACCGCGGTATGCGGGGGGGTGAAACTCCTCGTCAGCGACGAACGCGAGTCACCACGCTGTTCCCAAACGAAGCCTGGCTCCTGCGCTACGCCTTTGCCGTCCTCTCCGAAATCAGCGACGACTGGGAAACCGAACGTGCTTACTTGACCATGGAAGCCAAGATGACCCACCTCTGAAATCCGCCATTTACAGAAGAGGTGTTGCTTTATCGACGCGACGTATTGCAGAGCAGACCGAGGGCTTGCTTCGGCAGGCCCGCGTGACGGCTTTTGGATGATCACCTTGCCCGGGGATTTAGGGTGGGCTACGACCGATTCACCTTACCAGCCAAACACCCGTGGTCGCACCTCGCTTGATGAAGGTCTAGCCTTGAATGGTGGCGGCCCCATGCGGGACCTTGCTCGACCCGATAATCAAGGCGTTGATAAACTCATCGAGGTAGCGTCGCAACAACATTCTCCGGGAAACCAGCTCATTCCACGTGCCACGTTGCCCACGCGTCGTGATCTTCTGGCCGCGGTGACCGGCGGTTTTGCCGTCGTCGTCGCACGGGGCACCGTTGCCCGGGCCGCGGCCTTCCGGGCAGCCAACGCGCGGCCGCGGTTGGCCGTGGTTGGCTGCGGAGCCCGCTGGGACAAACGGGTGATGGATCCGGCCGGCAATTACGGGGTGGGCAAGGAGTTTCCGAAGTTCGCCGACATCGCGGCCGTGTGCGATGTAGATGCCCAGCGACTCGGCCGGGCCCGTGAGATCGTCAAGGGCTGGCAGGGCGTGGCGCCCGCCGCCACGGGCGAGAGGATAGCCCGGCCAATGGCACTTCCGCAATCATGGCCCGACTCATGAGCGACT
>JBBEEF010000234.1:0-1732 GCA_040880915.1 Pirellulales bacterium | reverse complement strand
AACTACCCGCAGTCCCCGGGCTCGCGCCCAGGGGCTTCTATGCGATCCGGCATGGCCGGCAGGGTGGCCGAAATTAGACCCGAATTTTCGCTGCCTGCTCAACGATGCTCGCGAGCGGAACGAGGTTGCCCTTGTTGCAGCCCGGGCAATGCTCGGCTGCTTCGGCCCAGGCATCGGGAGAGCGGAGGTTTGAATCCCAGAAGGGCCAGGTGCGGCACTGCCGGGGCCGCTCGTCGTAGGCGGTGCACTTCCGCGACTCGGGGTCGAGCAGAACACAGTCGCCCCCCTTCCGCTCCTTGAGCGACCGGCGGATTCCCACGCGGTACACGTGCTGGGCTTCGAAGTCGGCCGGCGTCATTTCCAGCCGCGCCGCCATCGCGTCGATCTCGGCCTGGTTGACCCACACATAGCCCTCGGCCCCCGTGCAGCAGTCGCCGCACTGGGTGCACTTGAACCCTAGGCCACCGGCGTACCACACATCCTGAGGAATGCCCGCCACGGATTGTTCGCCTCCTTGTCAGCCGGCCGCGATCGCCGCCACCGCCCCGGTGAGCGCCGTCACGTCGGCCATGTCGTTGAACGGGCCGAAGCCGGCCCGCACCGTGCCGCCGGCCCGGGTGCCGAGCGGGTCGTGGATGGAGGCGGCACAGTGAAAACCGGCCCGCACCTGCACGCCCGCCATGCTTTCCAGGATCACGGCGACATCGGCGGGATCATAACCCTCCACCGTGAAGCTCACAATCGGCGCGACCCGCCGGCCACCCACCACCCGCACGCCCGGGATCGTCACGAGCTCGGCGGCGCACGCCTCTGCCAGGCTGCGGCAGGCTTCCCCAACCGCCGCCACGCCCTGCTGCTCGAGCCAGCCGATCGCGGCGGCCAAAGACGCCAGGGCCGGCACGTCGGGAGCCCCGGCCTCCATTCGTTCGGCAAACTCCGACGGCATCTCGAGCGAGTCGCTGCCGGTCCCCGTGCCCCCCTGCACGAGCGGCTCGGGCTCAACGCCCTCCCGCGCCCAGAGCACCGCCACCCCGCCGGTGCCCAGGAGCCACTTGTGGGCCGGTGCCGCCACGATGTCGGCTCCCCAGCCCGGCAGATCGCAGGGCAACTGCCCGAGCGACTGCGCTGCATCGAGGAGCACAAGCCCACCGCGGTCGTGGGCGATCCCCACGACCGCTCCCACGTCCTGGCCCCCGCCGGTCACGTTCGACGCATGAGAACAAACCACCAAGCGGGTGGCCGGCCGCCAGGCGGCGGCGATGGCGTCGGGGTCGACAAGGCCCTCTGAGTCGCAGGGAACGAGCGTGACCTCGACACCACCTCGCGTTGCCAGCCAGTGGAGCGGACGCAGCGTGGCGTTGTGATCGGCGGCGGTAGCGATCACGTGATCACCGGGCCGCACGAGCCCGTGGATCGCGGTGTTGAGCGCGAGCGTGCACCCGGCCGGCAGGGCCACGCGAGCCGGATCGACGCCGCCGAGGATCCGCGCCACGGCCGCCCGGGCCCGCCCGCGAATCGCCGCCGCCTCGACCGCCTCGCGGTAGAGCCCCCGGCCGGCGGTCGCCCCCACCTCACGGGCCGCCCGCTCCCAGGCGGCGAGCACCTCCGGTGGCTTCGGCCAGGTCGTGGCGGCGTTGTCGAGATACCGGCGGTGAGACATGTTCATGGTGATCGCGATGGCAGGGATGGCAACCGTGTCTGAGCCAAAATGCGGGTCTGTGAACACACGGTC
>JBBEEF010000233.1:9592-10729 GCA_040880915.1 Pirellulales bacterium | reverse complement strand
GAGATCCGTGGCCGGGAATGCTGGGAGACCCGTCGGCGTCCGGTCGGAACAAATCCTCCGCCGGAAAAATAGGCTTCTCAGCAGACCCGTCGTCGATCGGCACGAGCACACCATCTCAGGGCCGTTTCGGCAATCCGTGGCCGTGCGTGCCGGCACACATCCACGGAATATAAAAAAATGAAACGGACAATGCTTGCACCGCTGGCAAGAATTTTCCGGACGCTCCCCTCGAGGCCATGAGAGAGGCATCCCGCGATTCTTTGCGGTGCTCTATCCTGCGCGCTTGACAAGATTCCCCCGCGTCACACAATGCGGCCCATCGATGACAACACCATGTCGCGAGAGCACACAGCGAGCGTGAATTTGGGGGGCGACGACTTGAGGGATCGACAGTCGACGACCTTGGTCGTGGCCTGGATGTCCCCCCCGCTTTCACGGCGTGCTGGGCCCTTAACTCCGCGGGGCGAGCGGCATTTTCCTCCCCCGGGCAATGGCATTTGCCCGGGGTTGGTGGTCTGGCTGTAGAATCTGGCGACACGAACGTGCGCGAGATCTGCACCTATGGCACGATGCCTGATCGGATGTGGCTCCAATTTGGGGAGGCGACGCGAGCAGCTCGACCGCGGCCTGGAGTTGCTGCGGTTCATGCCGGGCGTCGACCTTGTGGCCGTGAGCCGCTATCTCGAGACGCGGCCAGTCGGCGGTCCGCCTGACCAGGGCCCCTTCCTCAACGGCGCCTGCCTCGTCGAGACCGACCTGGCCCCCCGCGATCTGCTCGGCGCCCTGTTTGCCGTGGAGAACACGCTCGAGCGCCGCCGCGAGGATCGCTGGGGGGAACGGACGATCGACCTCGACCTGCTCCTCTATGACGACCTGGTGGTCGATTCCCTGGACCTCACCCTGCCCCATCCGCGGATGGCCACGCGCCGGTTCGTGCTCGAGCCCTCGGCCGAGATCGCTGCCGAACTCCACTATCCGCCCGGCAACTGCACCGTCCGCGAGTTGCTCGACAACATTTCCGTGCCGCATCCGCTCGTGGCGGTGGTGGGAGTGCCGGGCAGCGGAGCGCGTGAGGTCGCCACGGCGGTCGCCGATGCCACGCTGGCCCGACTCGTGCAGGCGCCGGTGCCACTGCCA
>JBBEEF010000233.1:6783-9492 GCA_040880915.1 Pirellulales bacterium | reverse complement strand
CGCTGGCTCGCTGCGGCGGAGGCCTGGCAGCGGCCCCTTCTCTCCCGCGACTGGAGCGACGATCCCCACGGCACCATCGCCGACTACTGGCTCGGCGTGGTACCTGCTGCCGCCGCGGTGCAGGTGTCGGCGAGTGAGTGGCTCCGATTCGAACACGGCTTCGAGCGGCTGGCCGCCGCCGCAGTCGCCCCGCATGTGGCGATCTTCCTGCGGGTCAGCAAGGACGAACTCCGCGAGCGGGTTGCCTTCCGTAGCCGTCAGGGAGGGCTGGCCAGCGACATCTTCTCCGAAATCCCGGTCGGCACGGCCGTTGCCCAGGCCGACAGCGACGAGCAGGTCGCGACGCTCGAGCGGTTGCAGGAGCGGATCGAGCGGCGGCTCCGCTGCCCGCCGGAACGCTGCCCGCGGGCGCCCAAGGCGGTGATCTCGATCGCGGCTGATGATCTGGCCGCCGCCTGCGCCGAGGCGACCGCCGCCGTCGAGGCGATGCTCTGATGCCGCCTGCCGCTCCTGCCGCCGGGGTGGCGGACATGGGCCGGATCATTTCCGACCCCACAGCGATGCGCGGGGCGGTGCTCGCCGCAGAGGCCGCGGGTCGCCGCGTCGGCTTTGTGCCCACGATGGGGGCCCTCCATGCCGGCCACCTCGCGCTGGTTGCGCGGGCCGCCGAGGCATGTGACGACGTGGTCGTGTCGATCTTCGTCAACCCGACCCAGTTCGGACCCGGAGAGGACTTCGAACGCTACCCGCGCCCACTCGCGGCGGATCTGGCGGCGCTCGATGGTCACGGTGTTCGCTGGGTGTTCGTGCCTTCGGTTCGAGCGATCTATCCGGCGGGTGCCGCCACGCGGGTGGTGGTCGAGGGGCCCGCTGGTGGCTTCGAGGGGGCGATCCGGCCGGGGCACTTCAGCGGCGTGGCCACGGTTGTCTGCCGGCTGTTCCAGGCCGTACCGGCGGCGGCGGCGTTTTTCGGGGCCAAGGACTGGCAGCAGTCGCTCGTCGTCAAGCGGATGGTCAACGACCTCGGCCTGCCGGTCGAGATCGTTGTTTGTCCGACGGTCCGCGAGCCCGACGGCCTGGCCCTCAGCTCCCGCAATGCCTACCTCTCCGCTGCCGACCGGGAGCGGGCGACGGCTCTGTTTGAGAGCCTCACCGCGGCGGAGGCGATGTGGGCTGCCGCGGCCGACGGGGTCGCGATCGAGGCGACCATCAAGGCGCAGCTTGAGGCGCGGGGCGTGGCGGTCGACTACGCGGCGGTTGTTGACGCCGATACGCTCGGCCCGGTCTCACGCGGCCGCGCGGCGGTGGTGCTGGTTGCCGGCCGGCTCGGAGGCACGCGGCTGATCGACAACCGGCTCCTGCCACCCCTAGGCGGGCCGCACGGATGAGGTCGACGCTCTTCTACATCCCGACCACCCTGCCCTGGGGCGACAGTTCGGTGCCGCTGTTTGGCGCCGGAGTGATGCTTGTAGTCTGGGGTCTGATCGCGGCTGCGTGGTTCGCCTGGATCGCAGCGGGGTCTGGGCCGCGGGTGGCGGCCGGGCGGACATGGCTGCCTGTGGTGGTGGTCGGCCTGATGCTCGGCTGGGGGTTACCGTTGCTCGCGGAGGACGGCGGCATCCCGGTGCGGGGCTACGGCGTCATGCTGCTGGTGGCCGCCGCCTCTGGGACATGGCTCGCGGTTATCCGCGGCCGGCGGGTCGGCATCGATGCCGACACGATCCTCGCGCTTGCGACGGAGGTGTTTCTGTGGGGACTCGTCGGCGCCCGGCTGTTTTACGTGATCGAATACCACGAGCAGTTCTTCGCGGCCGGCAAGCCGCTGCGGGAGTCGCTCTTCGACGTGGTCAATATCTCCGCCGGCGGCCTGGTTGTGTTTGGCTCGCTGCCGACCGCCGCTGTCGCGGCCTGGCTGTTTGCCCGCCGCCGAGGGATCGACATCCTCGCGCTTGCTGACTCCGCGGCCCCGGGGATGCTCGTGGGCCTGGCGATCGGCCGCGTCGGCTGCTTCCTGAACGGCTGCTGCTACGGCGGGCCGTGCGATCTGCCCTGGGCCGTGTCGTTTCCAGCGGGCACGGAGGTGGCCCGGCAGTTTCCCGCGGCTGGCGGCGGGAGCGTGCCCGTGCATCCCGCGCAGCTCTATGCGGTGATCGACGCCGGCATCCTTGCGGCCCTGGCCGTGGCCTGGACGCCCTTCGCCCGCCGTCCGGGCGAGGTCTTCGCCCTGGTGCTCACGCTCCATCCGATCGCACGGATGCTCCTCGAGGCGATCCGCGTAGACGAGCCGCCGGCGCTCGGCACACCCCTGTCGATCTCGCAGCTCTTCTCGCTTGTGCTCCTCGCGTTGGCCGCCCTCTTGTGGTGGTGGATCGGCCGCCGGACGCTTCCCGCCACGGTGGAGGGAGGCCGCCTTTGACGGCCGCGTCCGGCGGGGAGAGATTGGGGAATAGTCCGGGCCGCAGCGGGCGGCGGTTTTCGCCGGGAACCTTTCCGGGCCGCAGGGCATCGAAGCCTTCGAGGGAATGGGTTTGTGGCCGGTAGCACAGGGCAGGCTGAGCATGTTGTCGGCGACGACCCCGCGACCGACCGCCATCCCGCTGGGCACCGTCCGGAGCCGACTCCACCGCGGCCGACTCGAACTGCGGACGCTGCTTGTCGAACCCTGACCGCACACCTTCCCACGCTTCCATGACACGACCTGACGGTTCT
>JBBEEF010000233.1:1615-6683 GCA_040880915.1 Pirellulales bacterium | reverse complement strand
GCGGGCGGAGATCCTGCCCGACGGGCGGCCGCCGAAACCGGGAGCCTGGCTGACCTGGCCGGCGCTGGCCGGGGCGCTGGCCGCAGGCCTGGTTGTGGCGATCCTGCTCAGTTTGCCCGGGCGGGACGGCCGCGAGGTGGCGCTCGGTCCTGCCGACCGCGATGCCGCGGGCGATACGTGGCTCCCGGCCGATAAGGCCGAAGCGACCGCTGAGCCGACGGCACCGGCCGAGACTTTTGCGGGCGGAGAGCTTGCTGGGGCACGCGCTATGACTGCCTCGCCGCCCCCCGCGGCCGCCCTGAGAAAAAGCGATGCCGCCACCGCGGTAGCCGAAAGCGGGATCGAGCCCCGCCAGGCGATGGCCGGAGTGCTTGCAATCCAGATCAGAACTGCCGCCAGCCGTCAGGCACTCGACCGGCTCGTGGCTGCGAGCGGCCTCGAGGTGAACCGGGATGGCCAACGCCTGGAACTGATTGGCACCGTAGGGGCGATCGATGTGTTTCTCGGCGAACTCGAGCGGGCCGGCATGATGACCGCCAGCCGACGCCGCGGGGCCCGAGAGGGCTTACCCAATGACGAGCGGGCGAGGCTGGTCCTCCGGATCGTGGAGCCGAAAGGGCAGCCTGAGCCAGCCGAGCCTGCCGGGGCCACCCGATGAGCGAGACCCCGCCAAGCGTGTTGGACGAGTCGGGTGGCGGGTCTCGTTGGGCCCAGCCGGGCGTTGTCACGATCCGCTGCCGCCAGGACGGGCCGCTTGTGATCGAACTGCCGGCTGCCGGTGATGGCGAACCGGTGCGGGTCCGGGTGATCGATCACGAGGGAGGCGAGTTTCCCCTGCCGGATACGAAGCGGGGCGTGGCCCTCTGCCGCTGCGGCCGGTCGGCCAGGCGGCCCTTCTGCGACGGCTCGCACCGGGAGGCCAATTTTCAGGCGGCTGACCAGGCGTCTCCCGAGCCCGCTGATCCAGGCCCGTAGCCGGCCGCGGCAACGAACACCCCCTAAAAGAGCCTCTGTTTTGGGAGGCTGGGCAATTTAAATGGACCGTGGTGGTTCAGGAAAAAACTGCCGAGAACGCGGGTTCTTCGCGGAAAACCGCGTACAACACGCCGATAGCCCACTGTTCTTGCCGCGTCGGCGGGAACGATATGGACCGGCTCCCGGGAGCCGGGTAGGGTCAAGGGTATGGTTTCCGGCGAAATATGCCGGGTCGCCCGCGGACGCCCCTGATGTTGCAGCAGCCGGC
The DNA here is from genome assembly GCA_040880915.1 of Pirellulales bacterium. Classification (GTDB taxonomy): domain Bacteria; phylum Planctomycetota; class Planctomycetia; order Pirellulales; family UBA1268; genus QWPN01. The sequence continues at coordinate 5,440 of JBBEEF010000233.1, read as the reverse complement.
CAACTTCTACCAGCGGTTCAGTGTCCCCATCCTGGCGGTACTGGCGTTCCTTTTGCCCCTGGTGGTGGTGGGGGCGATCAAGGCCAAGGGCAACAACCGCAACGACGTGAAGGGGTGGCTGCCGCTCGGATACCCCGAAACCCAGACCTACCGGTTTTTCCGGCAGAATTTCCAGGGGGAGGAGTTCATCCTCATTTCCTGGGAAGGCTGCACGATGGCCGATCCCCGGCTGGAACTGATGGCCGAGAAGCTTCTGCCGCCCCCCGAGGAGGCGGCCCGGATCGATCGGCCGATCTACTTCAGTACGGCCCAGACCGGCCCCCGGGCGATCGCTCGGATGACGTCCGAGCCGCTTAACCTCGACGCCGACGAGGCGGTGCGACGGCTCACCGGCGCCCTGATCGGACCGCCCCCCGAGGGCGTCGAGCCAGGCTCCGACGCCGACGACGTCGACGCCCGCCAGACCTGCCTCGTGCTCACGCTCGCCGATACGGCGCGGGCCAACCTTCACGGGGCGATCGACGAGATCAAGCACGTGGCCACCGCCGAACTGGGCATCCCGGAGCCCAACCTCCACATGGGCGGGCCGCCGGTCGACAACGTCTCGATTGACAAGGCCGGCCAGACGAGCGTGACGATCCTGTTCGGCCTGTCGCTCGTGGTGGGCTGCATCGTGAGCTGGTGGAGCCTCCGCAGCAAGGCCCTCGTGGCGATTGTGATCGCCTCGGGCGTGTACAGCATGTTCGCCTGCCTGGCGATCGTCTGGTATTCCGGCTACCCGGTCGACGCGATCCTGCTGACGATGCCGTCGCTGGTCTATGTGGCGACCACGAGCGGCGCCATCCATCTGGCCAACTACTACCGCGACCAGATCGCCGAGACGGGGGTTCGCGAGGGAGCCGCGGGGAAGGCTCTGCACCATGCGCTCCTGCCCCTGTCGCTGGCCACCGGCACCACGGCCCTGGGCCTGGCTACGCTCGCCGTCAGCGATCTTGTGCCGATCAAGATGTTCGGCATTTTCTCGTCGCTAGGCGTGGTGGTGAGCTTCGTGGTGATCATCACGCTGATGCCGGCCCTGCTCGAGATCTTCCCCCCCCCGCTCAAGCTGGGCAAGGCCGCCGGTGGCGACGACGACGGCTCATGGCGGCCGGTTGAGCAGAGCCCATGGTGGAAGGTGGGTGAGTGGATCACCGATCACCATGCCATCGCGACTGCTGTCTGCCTGATCCCGATGCTGGGCATCGGCTACGGGATGACCCGGATCGAGAGCAGTGTGCAGCTGATGCGGCTGTTTTCCTCGAAGGCCCGGATCCGCACCGACTACCAATGGCTCGAGAAGAATCTCGGGCCGCTGGTGCCCATGGAGATTCTCGTGCGGATCGACGATGCGGCCTGCCGCCTCGACTTCCGCGAGCGGATGGAGCTCGTGGAGCAGATCCAGGAGAAGATCGTGGGGCTCGACGAGGTGGGTAGCTCGCTCTCCACCGTCACCTTCAGCCGCGGGCTGGATGTGCCGGGGGGAGGGGGAGTGTTTGCCCGGATCATCGGCCTCAACCAGGCCCGCCGGGAAAACACGCTGGCCCGCGCCCTGACCCGCCACCGGGACGAGTTTCTGGAGGGAGACTACCTCCGCGAGGCCGAGGTTCGAGTGCCGATCGGGCCGGTGGCCGAGCTGCCGCCGCCCACGCTACTGGAGTCGGTCGGGATCAGCCTCGGTCTGATGACAGCCCCCGAGCCGCCGCCTGGCCCGACCCGTTCGCGGATGGAGGAGCTGTGGCGGATCAGCGCCCGCGTGAGCGCTGTCAAGGAGGTTGACTACGCCGACTTCAAGGCCGAGCTGCGAAGCGAGATCGACCCGATTCTGGCAACGCTCGTCGCCGATGGGGTCGAGGGGGTCGACGTCGAATACACGGGGCTCGTGCCGCTGGTGTACAAGGCCCAGCACACGCTCCTCGACGGCCTCCAGGTGGGCTTCATCTGGGACTTCCTCATCATCGTCGCGGTGATGATTGTGCTCTGTCGCGCTGCCTCGGCGGGCCTCGTACTCCTGCTGCCGGCTGCCTTCCCGGCGGTGATGGTCTTCGGCGGCATGGGCTGGGGCAACCTCATGCTCAAGTCATTCAGCTCAGGCTCACTCCTGGTCGACATCGGCACGGTGATGGCTCCGAGCGTGGCGCTCGGCGTAACGGTCGACGACGTCGTTCACTTCATGCTCTGGTTCCGCCGCGGGATTAGCGAGGGGCTCGACCGCAAGGCGGCGACGATGCTCGCCTTCAAGGGCTGCTCCCGGGCGATGTATCAGAGCTGGGGTGTGATCGGGATCGGCCTGTCGGTGTTCGCGCTCTCGCCGTTTGGGCCGACGCAGCGGTTCGGCTATATCATGCTTGCGATGCTCACAGTCGCCCTGGTAGGCAATCTCGTGTTTCTGCCGGCACTCCTGGCAGGCCCCTTGGGGGGCGTGTTTGCTGCGAGCGTGCGGCGGAACGACCGCCGCAAGGCGGAGCGAGAGGGCCGGCGGACAGTGAAGACCGATCCCGGCAGCGACGAACTGCCCCCGCCCCATGTCGCCCCTGGTCCAGCCAGGCAGGCCGTGCATGCCTGACGGGCTGCCGACGGCGACGGTGATCCTCAAGCCCCGGCGGGCCCGGCCATTCTTCGGGCGGCATCCGTGGGTGCTCGAGTCGGCTGTGGACCGCGTCGAGGGGACGCCCACCACCGGGGAGGTTGTCGATCTGCTCACGCACGACGGCATGTTCATCGCCCGTGGCCTCTGGAATCCGCACAGCCGCATCCGTGTGCGGCTCTATGGCTTCGATGCGGCGGTGCCGCTCGACGACACGCTCTGGCGGACACGGCTGACCGCGGCCGTGATGCTCCGCCGCTCACTCGGCCTCGATGATCCCACCGCCGCCTGCCGGCTCGTCAACAGCGAGGGGGACAATCTCTCGGGCTTGATTGTCGACCGCTACTGCGACTATCTGGCAGTTCAGGTGACGGCGCTGGCGGTGGAGCCGCGGCTGGAATTCATCTGCGACTGCCTCACTGAGCTCGTGCCGACGCGGGGCGTTCTCCTGCGGGGCGCCGAGCGGGGCCTTGCGAAGCTCGAAGGGCTCCACCTGCCCGACCGGGTGCTCCGCGGGCAGGAGCCTGGCGGCCCCGTGTTCGTCAAGGATCACGCCCTTACCTTCGGCGTTGATCTGACCGAGGGTCAGAAGACCGGCTTCTACCTCGACCAGCGGAACAATCGCCAGGCAGCCGCCCGTTATGCCCGCGGCCGCCGCGTGCTCGACATGTTCTGCTACTCCGGCGGCTTTGCCCTGGCCTGTGGGATCAGTGGTGGGGCCCACAGCGTGCTGGCGGTCGATTCGAGCGCCAAGGCGACGGCCCTGGCACGGGCCAACGCCGAGCTCAACCGGGCGACAACTATCGAGGTAGAGACGGCCGACGCGTTTGAGAAGCTCGATTCGCTGGCGGCCGCCGGCGAGCGGTTCGGGATGGTGGTGCTCGATCCCCCGAAGTTTGCCCGCAGCCGGGCCACCGTCGAGGACGCCCTGCGGGCCTATCACCGCATCAACCGCCTGGCCTGTGGTCTGCTCGAACCCGGTGGGATCCTCGTGACCTGCACCTGCTCCGGCTCGGTCACCCGCGAGGATTTTCTCCAGATGCTCTCGGGTGTGGCCCAGCGGGCCGGCCGCTCGATCCAGCTGCTCGAGGTTCGCGGTGCGGCTCCCGACCATCCGGTGAGCGTGAGCTGCCTGGAAGGGGAATACCTGACCTGCGTCATCGCCCGCGTGGCATGACCGCGTGTGTCCCGTGGCATCGCCC
>JBBEEF010000233.1:0-1515 GCA_040880915.1 Pirellulales bacterium | reverse complement strand
GTGGCATCGCCAAGCGTGGTCCGGTCACGGCGTGCCCGGACTACAAACGCACGCTGGCTGGCTGGCCGGCGAGAGCCCTCAGGGCCGCACCGCCTCCACGAGGTGGTAGCCCTTGACGAGCTCCTGCGAGACATCGGTCCACATTCGCGGCAGATGCTCGACATACCAGGAAGGCTGCTTTGTCACGACCAAGAGCGTGCCGCCGGGAGCCAGCGCGAGCCGCGCTGCCTCCACGAACTTCTCCGCGATCGCGAAATCGGAATAGTAGGGAGGATTGGCCAGGGCCAGGTCCCAGGTGCCGCGGTCGGGCACGCGGCCCTCAGCCTCGAGCGCCACCGAGACGTTTGCTAGCCCGTTGAGCTCGACGCCCAGGCGTGTGCACTCGACGGCCCGGGCGGCCGAGTCGAAGGCATGCACCACGACGCTCGGGTCACGGGCGGCGATACCCATCGTCACACAGCCCGAGCCGCAGCCGATGTCGAGCACCTTCGCTCCCGTGGCCACGTCCACCGCGGCCAGCAACCGCCGCGCGCCGGGGTCGACTCGGCGGTGGGCGAACACACCCGGCCGCGTGACCGCTGTCAGGAGTCGCTCCCGGTCCCGGAACACAAACCGGCAGGTGAAGTCACGGAGCTTGGCCGGCTCGTGGCTCTTCTCGATGATGTAGGCAATCGTGTTGCCGCGGCCCTCAGCGGGCCGTACTCGGACGGTCTCGCCCGTCTCCGCAAGCTGCTCCCGCAGCCAGGTGTCGTCGGGATTATCGACCGCCGCGACAAGCCTTCCCCCGATCGCCAACTGCGAAAGCGCCTGCTGAAGGATCTCGCGGGTGAGTTCCGCCTCGCCTGCTTTGCTCATCGGCACCACGACCAGGTCGTGTGGACCCGGTGGCATGTCGGGCGTGCAGGGGGCCGCGAGGTTGCCCGGCGCGGGGCCCCACGAAGCGACCGCCTGGTCCCGCTGGTGGAGATCGAGGAACCAGGCGCTGACGGTCGCCTCGGGTCGCGCCCGCGCGAGCGACTCGGCCGCCTGTCCGCGGCCCACGGACGTACAGACGATGCGGCTGCCGGGGAGCGATGCCGCGACGGCGAGGGCGTGGGCCTCGGCGGGACGAGGGGGCAAGGAAACGGTGGAACGTTGCATGGATGGCGAGCATACCTTGGATCACCGGCCCGTCGTGTAGTCCGGTCACGCCGTGACCAGACCACGCTTGGCGATGCCACTCAAGCGCTGACCCGGTTCCGGCGGAACCGAGCTACGGGGCGATGCCACTCAAGCGCTGACCCGGTTCCGGCGGAACCGGGCTACGGCGAGGCTCTGTCGGGCTCTCGCCCTACGGCAGCGGCTCGAGAGTGAGCGGATCTCGGAGCGGCAGGTGGGTCACCTTTCCACCGAAGAACTCCTGCATGCTCGCCCGCTTCTCGAGGTCGCCCGGGGCGATCGCCTCCCAGTCGCCCACCACGAGGATGGCCATCGACTCGGGATCGAGATGCTTCTTCGCCACCCGCTGGAGGTCGG
>JBBEEF010000232.1:6319-10733 GCA_040880915.1 Pirellulales bacterium | reverse complement strand
TGCACGACCGCGCGGCCCGCCAGGCGGCCGCTCGTCATGTCTGTGATAGCGTCGTTGATCCCAGTCAGGGTGTAGCGGCGGCCGAGAAGCGGGGTGAAATTCAGCCGGCCGGCCTGCAGCAGTCGCACGTAGCGCGGGATGTCGATGTCGGGCCGGCTCTCACCGCCGTGGGAGCCGACGAGTCGCTTCTCGAAGTGCAGCGGCAGCGTGGCGATCGCGGTGGTGGCATCCTTCGGGGGCACGCCCACGAGCACCGTCCGCCCCCGCGGGCCCGTGAGCCGGCTCGCGAGGCTGATCACCTCGACGTTGCCGGTGTTGTCTACGGCGACGTCCACGCCCCCGCTTCCGACGATCCGCCGGATCTCCTCGGCAGCGTCGGCCGTCGTCGTATTGATCGTATGGGTCGCGCCGAGCGCGCGTGCGAGATCGAGCCGGTTGTCGAACCGATCGAGGGCGATGATCGGATGGCCCCCGGCCAGGGCCGCCCCCTGCACGATGCTCAGCCCGATGCCGCCGGCCCCGAACACGGCGATCGACTCGCCGATCGCCAGTCGGGCGTTGGCGTTGACCACGCCGAAGCCGGTCGTCACGGCACAGCCCAAGAGGGCGGCGATCTCCGGGTCGATGTCGGCGGGAATGGCCGTGACGCGGTTTTCGGCCACGACGGCATACTCATTCAACGTCGTGACCCAGCCGGCGTTCACCCGTCCGATCTTCGATTCGTACGTGGGCGTGAGGGATTCGAGGCCCGCCCCCTTCCGCCAATGGAGCACGACCCGGTCGCCCGGCTTCACGTGCCGCACACCCTCGCCCACCTCGAGCACCTCGCCGCAGCCCTCGTGGCCCAGGAGATGTGGCAGGAACTTGTCCGGGCCCTTTACCCCCTCGATCTCGCCAATCTGCGAGCCGCAGATCCCGCTCACAAGCACCTTGACGAGCACCTGCCCGAGCTTGAGGGGGGGCACCTGCACCTCCTCGATCACAAGGGGCTTCTTCTGCTCGACGAGGATCGCAGCGCAGGATTTCATGATTTCAAACGGCAGATGGTCACTCGAAGTAAATGAACGAGTGGTCGCCAGTGTAGCCAGTGTGGGCGAACCACCATTCCCATTCGCGGGGCGTGCAGAACATCTCGCAGGTGAACTGCCAGTAAAGCAGGTTCACCTTCTCCTCTTCTGTCCGCCACGACTCCACGCACACGTATTTGTGTCGGCGGCCCACCCGCTCGATCTCCTTGAGGGCGTCGTACAGGTCGCAGCACTCGAGGTTGTGGAGCGTGTTGATCGAGATCACGAGGTCGAAGCTGTTGTCGGGGAAGGGGAGCTTCGCGGCGCTCGCCTCCTGCAGGAATGGTCTGACTTCTTCCTTCGCGTGGTCGAGCGCATAGCGGGAGACATCAATGCCGGCCACCTCCACGCCGGGTACGGCCTGCATGAGGTCATACAACAAAAACCCTTTGCCACATCCGACATCAAGGATGCGATCGCCCGGCTTGATGCCGTAGTGCGCGACCAGGGCGTCGGCAACCTTCCGCCAACGGCCGTCGTAGGAGTAGCCGCCGTAGCCGGTTCGTCGGTCGCCGTCCCAGTAGTCTTTGCCCCACTGCTTGGCAAGCTTCGCCGCCTCGGCCTTGGGAAACTCCGTCACGCGGGCCACATAGTCGCGGTTCGTGGCCTTGTGGACGCTCGAGAGAAAATCGACGTATGCCATGCGGATTGATGGTGGGGTTCAGGCTTGAAGCCGCGTGAGTGCGGATTCGACTTTTCGCAGTTGGTTCAGTTGCCGTGATTCATGGGTCTCGTTCCCGTGGGCGAATGCCCGACGGTTTTTGCCGGCAGGGAGGAACTCGTTGAGCATAATGCAGCACCACTTGAGTTCGTAGGCGGGCAGGAGCAGGGCCACGCGGGCCCGCAGGTCGTCGTCAGGGCTGGTCACCGCCATGACAGCTGCCAAAAACTGCTCGACATGCCCACGCGGCACCGGCACGGCCGGCTGGCAGAAGAAATCGCACACGGTCTTGGCCGGGTCGTCCCAGCCGGCGTATTCGAAGTCGATGAAAGTCAGGCCGGCGGAAGTCGCCAGGCAGTTGTGGAACCCGAAGTCGGACGGGCTGATCACGCGGTCGGCGGCCGCGAGCGGGGTGTCGACCGAGAGGTTCGTCGCGGCGACCGTCGCCCGCACCCGGTTCCACACGGGCAGGAGCCGCGCGGCAACAAGCGCCGCCGCCTGGCGATGGAGATCCGACTCAGGCTGAATCGCGCCGAGCCGTGCCACTCGTCGATCGACGCAGGCGAGGTGCTCGCCGAGGGAGAAGCAGGCTTCCGAGGCGAGCGGCAAGTCAGCAGCGTCGGGCTCATGACGATGCCGATTCACCGCCACAAGAAACGCCGCCGCCTCGTCGACGTGGGCCGCCGTGACCTCGCCCGGGGCGAGCCTTCGGCCGGGGACGAACTCGTAGAGCCCGATTCCGGCGGCGCGGTCGCAGGCGAGCGGCCGGGGGAGGGCCCGCACGCTGTGCTGCCAGGCAAACCGGGTAAACGCCTGCTCGGCGCCGAGGCGGTCGCGGGGATCGGCTGGATCCCGAAAATACTCTTTGAGCAGCACCGGGCCGGCGGGTGTTTCGATCCGGAACACGCGGTTGTTGCCACCACCGGGTAGGCGTTCCAGGGCGCCCACGAGGAGTTCGAGCAGGCGTGACCATGACGAGGCGACATCGACGTCGGCTGGGGGTTCGTACTGCCCGTGCGGATCGAAGAGGATGCGGCGGACGTGCGTGGGGAAGAGTGGGTGCGTGAGCAGCTCGGGAAGGTCGTCGATGAAGTGGGTGCAGCCGACCGCGGCGACCCGGGCGAGCTTCGCCTCCTTCGTCTCCTCGAAAAACACCCGCTCGACGGGCAGTCCGATCCCGGCCGGGTCGTGAAACCCGTGACGCACAAGCCAGTCGCGGGCCGCCGCATGGAGATCGTGTTTCCCGCCAAGATAGGGAACCCTTGTGCGGTGGCTGACGATCGCGACCGGCAGCCCGGCCGCGCGGCAGGCCGCGAAGAATTCGATCACGCCCGGAAACGGCGGGGCGTCCGTCAGCCGCGGCCCATAGATCATGCCCTGCAACTCAGTCCAGCGGTCTTCCTGCCCACGCAAACGCAGGTGATCGCGGATCGCCGTCTTCGAGGTCGCGGCCCCCGGCGGCACGAGCCCCAGCTCCACGGCCACACGCCGAAAGACCTCGTCGTAGCAGACGATCGTGTTGTCGAAATCGATACCGATCACCGAAGTGCCTTCAATCGCCTCGTGATCCTCTCGGCGATGGCCTGGGGCGTGAGGCCGCACTGCTCCCGCATCCACTGCTGGCTGCCGGCTGCCGAGAGAAAAATGTCGGGTGTGCCGATCGCCTCGAGCACGCCGCGGCACGGGCCGTGGGCGGCGAGCCATTCGGCCACGGCGCTGCCGAGGCCCCCGATCACGCTGTGCTCCTCAACCACGGCCACGAGCCGAAACTGCTCGAAGCTCTCGCGCAGCAAATCGGTGTCGAGCGGCTTGACCGTGTGCATGCTCACGACGCGGGCAGAGAGGCCGTGCGCCAGGAGTTGTTTCGCAGCCTCGAGGGCCGTCGCGGTCATCGTGCCCATGCCGAGCAGGCACACATCGGTGCCGTCCCGCATCACGATGCCGCGGCCGATCTCGATCGTGGGCGGCTTTTCGTGGATCGTCGGCTCCCCCTTCTTGCCCAGGCGGATGTAGGCCGGGCCGGGGAGCGCGAGCGCCGCCTCCATCGTGGGGCCCACCTCCATCGCGTCGGCGGGGCAGAGCACCGTGAGGTTTGGGAACGTCCGCAGAATCCCCACATCTTCGCAGGAATGGTGCGTCGGGCCGAGCGAGGCGTAGGAGAGGCCGCTACCGGTGCCGACGATCACGACGGGCACGTTGTGATAGCAGATGTCGACGCGGATCTGCTCAATCACGCGGGTCGTGGCGAAGGGCGTGATCGTGTAGGTGAACGGCCGCAGGCCCGAGAGGGCGAGGCCCGCCGCCATGCCAGTCATGTTCTGCTCGGCGACGCCGCAGTTGTAGAACCGGCTCGGAAACCGCGCGCGGTATGTGTCGAAGAGGCGGTTGCCGATGTCGCCCGAGAGCAGCACGATCCGGTCGTCCTGGGCGGCGAGGGCGGTGATGGCGGCGGCGAAGGCGTTTCTCATGGTGCGTTGTTCAGGCCTGCCACAGTTCCACGCGGGCTTTTTCCACCTCTTCGGCGGTCGGGATGCGGTAGTGCCAGTTGTTGTCGTCTTCCATGAACGACACCCCCTTCCCCTTTACCGTGTGCGCCACCACCGCGATGGGCTTGCCACTGCCGTTTGGCACATCGGCAAACAATCGCACTAGTTGACTGATGTCATGGCCATCAACTTCGTAGGAA
>JBBEEF010000232.1:0-6309 GCA_040880915.1 Pirellulales bacterium | reverse complement strand
CGGCCCGTGCCGTCGGGCACGGGACGCAGGGCCGCGAGCAGGGCGTCGAGATCGTGGCCGTCGACCTCGCAGGCATCCCAGCCGAAGGCCCGCCATTTGTCGGCGAGCGGGGCCAGGGCCATGATCTCGTCGCTGCGGCCGGTGGCCTGCCACTTGTTGTAGTCGATCATCACGGTGACGGTGTCGAGCTTTTGGGCGGGGGCGAACATCGCCGCCTCCCAGACCGAGCCCTCTTCACACTCGCCATCGCTCATGAGCACGAGGCAGCGAGTGGGGCGCTGTTGGATGCGGGCCGCGAGAGCCATGCCGAGTCCGAGCGGCAGGCCATGGCCAAGCGAGCCCGTGGCGGCCTCCACGCCCGGCACGCACTGGAGGCCGGGATGTTCCGGCAGAAGGGCACCGTCCTCGTTGTAGGTATCGAGGAGTGTGGGATCAAAAAAACCGCGTTCGGCGAGCACGGCGTAGAGCGCGGTCGCGGCATGCCCCTTGGAGAGAATGAAGCGATCACGATCGGGAGCGAGCGGCTGCGTGGGATCGATCCGAAGATATCCCCAGTAGGCGGCCACGAGCATGTCTACGCACGATAGTGACGAGCCGAGATGGGGCGTCTCGGCCACGTGCGACATCTCCACGACCCGGGCGCGGATGCGGCGAGAGATGGCGGCAAGGTGCGGGGTGGAAGTCATCGTGTGGGCTGATAAACGGTGTCAGGCACCGGTTCGTGTTCGTCAGGGCTTGTGCACGTAGTCTGCCGGAATCTTTCGCAGCCGATCAAGGTTATTCCGCGTCCAGGCGATCGTCTCGCGAATAACCTCCTGCACGGTGCGCTTCGACTCCCAGTCCAACTCGGTGCGGGCCTTCGTGCAGTCAAGCAGATAGGCGGGATCCTGGGCGAGCCGGGGCGGCGTGGTTTCCACGCAGTCGTCGAACTGCACGCCCATCTGCCGGCAGATCTCCTCGACGACCTCGCGGATCGTCTGATTTTGGTCGGTGGCAAGGTGGTACACGTCGCCGGGCGTGCCGCGGCGGGCCACCTCCAGCGTGCCCTCGGCGACGTCTCGCATGTGGATGAACGACCGCACGCTCGTGCCGCCCCCCTCGAGCCGAAGCTTCTCGCCAGTGAGGATGCAGAACACTGTCCGCGGAAGGATTCGGTAGAGCGGCTGCCCGGGCCCGCACACATTCGCCGCCCGCGTAAACGCCACCGGAAACCCGAAGGCCTTCCGGTAGGCGAGCAGGTTCATGTCGCAGGCGGCCTTCGACACGGCGTAGGGCGTGCTGGGGTTGAACGGGGCGGTTTCCGGCACGAGGCCGCTCGTGGAGCCGTAGACCTCGGGCGTCGAGATCTGCACGAATTTCTGGAGGAAGTCGAGCGACTTGAGCCGGTCGATGAGCCGGGCCGTGGCGACGACATTCGTCTCGTACCAGTGGTCAGGATGCTGCCAGCTCTGGGCCACCATGCTCTGGGCGGCGAAGTTCACGATGAAGTCCGGGCGGCGTTCCCTGATCACCGCGTCGATGCGATCGAGATCGCGGTTCAAGTCGAGGGCGTGAAATGTGAAGCGACCGCGCGGGCCGCCGTCATGATTACCGTGCGAAGCCCACTTGTAGGGCAGCAAGGCCTCATCGGGCTCGGGCGAGCGGCTGATGCCAACCACGTCGGCCCCGGCCTCGAGAACGGTCGCGACGAACGTGGCCCCCGAGAAGGAGTTGCTCCCGAGAACGAGAAATGTTTCAGCGGCCATGCGTCTAATCAGAGAAGAGCCTCGGATTCAGCGATGCTCAGTCGCCGGTGAGGCTGTGGACTGGTTGCGATCGCCTGGCCCCTGCGAGGCCGGAGTTTCCGGATGCGGCGTCCAAATCGGGCGTCCCGATTTGGCAAGTCGGTCAGCCGCGTCCTTGGCGATTAATGCAACATCTCCACCAAAGCGATCGGAGATCTCCCGGCGGATGCGATGCAGCTCTTCGATGATCGACTCAGGCTTCGGTTGATGAATCATCGCCCAGTAGCTCCTCGGGGGTGCAGATGATCGGAAGTGGAAGATCCATGTCACTCAACGCGGAAAAGATCTTTGGCAGGATCTTCGCGTTTGCAATGTGTGAACAGTTCCAAGTAAGCAAATAGTTTATCCGATGATGGGCCACGGCCGCGATGTGCAGTGCATCGACCTGTGCCTTGGGCGGCAGAACAGCACGGGACATGATTGTCGATGCGATCTGCGGGATTTCGGCCGCAGGTGGCAGGACCGGAATGCCTTCGACCGCCAGAAGACGTTCGGCCGCCAAGCCGGAATTGCCAATGGATATTTCGTCCAGGACATACTGTGAAATCACCAGTTCATATGTCGCTCGTTCGTTGGTCCACCATCGCATGGTGAGCAACTGACGGGCAGCGTTCAGAATGTCAGCGCTCGGCTTTTGCCGGAGGTAGCTGATGATCGATGATTCGACGTAGACCGTGGGCATGACGCTACTCGAGCTGGATCGCCTTCATCATCTTGATATTGGAATAGCGGATGTCGGTCAGCGAGTCGGGCAGCTTGCCGGCCTTGAACGCGCGGATCAGGTCGCGGGCGCCGTCTTCGATCGTGCGCTGGGGCACGAAGCTGAGTTCGCGGCAGATCTTGTCGGAGTTGATTCGGTAGGAGCGGATGTCGTCCGATGGCGTCGTCACGATCTCGATCTCCCCCTTCTCGGGCAGCTCCTCGCGCACGACCGCTCGGATCACCGTCGCCGTGTCGGCCACCGTGTAGTTCTGATAGCCCGCGTTGAAGACCTGTCCGGCGATCTTCTCGTCGGGCACCTCAAGCAGCAGGCAGTAGAGATCGATCATGTCCTGCATGTGGAGGTTCGGCCGCATCTGGGATCCACCGAAGACCGTGATCCTGCCGTTATTGACGGCGTGGTTCGTGAGGATATTAACCGTGAGGTCGAGCCGCTGCCGGGGCGAGTAGCCGCAGATCGTGGCGGGGCGGACCGCCACCGTGGTAAACGTCGGGCTCTGCTCGGCGAAGAGCACCGGCTCGCAGGCAGCCTTGAACCTGTTGTAGAGCGAGACGGGCACGAGTGGATGGTCTTCCGTCACCTGTGGCGAGTCGCTCACGCCGTAGACACTGCCGGAGGAGGCGAAGATGAATCGCCGCACACCCGACTCCTTGGCGATCTTCACGCAGGGGCCGAAGGAGTCGAAGTTGACCGACTGGCTGAGCTGCGGATCAAGCTCCACACTCGGATCGTTGGAGATACAGGCCAGGTGAATCACCGCGTCGCAGCCGGCGACCGCCTGCCGCACACCGCGCTGGTCGCGGACGTCGCCCTTGATCACGATCAGCCGTGGATCGCTCCGGACGGCTGCGAGCGGCTCCTCCCCGTAAATGAACAGGTCGAGCACGACCACCTCGTAGCCCTCGGCGAGCAGTCGCGGCACGAGGACGGCGCCTACATAGCCCGCGCCGCCGATGACGGCCACCTTCCCGAATCGTTGTGTCTGCGGCCCGGTTGTTGTCGTCATGGGAGAGCACCGTCTTGGAGTTGAATCAGATCCATCCACCAGTGGAGGGCCACGGCATGGGCCGTCTCGGCCAGGCCGTAGGTCGCGGCGGCCACGTACAGATTCAGATCGCCCCGCTTTCGGAGCGGGTTGGCAGCATCCTTGCCCGTGAGCGTTACGACCGACATCTCAAGTTCGTCGGCTACGTCCACAGCCGCGAGGATGTTGGGCGAGCGGCCCGAGGAGCTGATTGCCACGAGGAGGTCGCCCCGGCCACCGCGACGCCGGAGCGGCTCGGCAAACACGTGCTCGTATCCCATGTCGTTGGAGATGGCCGTGATCAACGAGAGGTCGGAAAACACCTGCGTGTGCAGTCTGCCGTTCTTGGCAAGATCCGCGGCGAAGTGGCTGGCCATCGAGGCGCTCGCGCCATTGCCGATCATGTAGACCGTCTGCCGCCGCTCGCGAAGCCGGAGCGTCATGTCGACCCAGTCGGCAAACCCCGCATCGGCAGCCACGGCCGTGCCGTCACGATCCGTGAATGCCAGCCCGTCGAGCAGCCGGTTTAGACTCTGAACGTGTTGTTGCCAGACCTGCACTGCGTCGCATCCGCTGCCGAGATCGATGAGGGAGGGAAGGTGACCCGGTCCAACAATCCCTCAGTCTACTTCAAGAGTGACTCGATTTGACGGCGGTAGGCGACGCGGTCGATCGGGTCGCGGTTGGCAACGGTGGCTACGGCGAGGGCCCCGGCGGCGTTGCCTGCGAAACCCACGACGTCCATCGGGGCCCCCTGGGCGGCGAGCAGGGCCGACACCGAAAGGAATGCGTCGCCGGCCCCGATCCGGTCGACGACCTTGCCGGCCACCGCGGGAATGTGGATGAGACCCTCCTGCGCCTGGCAGCAAAGGCAGCCATTCTTCCCGCGGGTGACGATGAGACGCTGGCAACCGAGCTTCTCGTAGACCTCCTGGGTGAGGGTCTTGACGTCGCCGTGACGGTCCCGCGACTCGATCCGCACCTCCGTTTCGGTAGCCGTCATGTAGTCGGCTCCCGGATACTTGGAGAGAGTGTGATGGCCGAGGTTGCCGGCATTGCACTGGGCATTGACGGCCAGGAACTTCGACCGTTCGCGGATGATCCTCCGCGCCCGGTCTGTGAGCATCGAGTGGCCGAAGTCGATCACGATCACGACGTCGTATTTCGGTACGTGCTCCATGAGCGCCTGGCAGACGGCCTCGTCATCCTCGGGGGAGAGGGCGGCGTCGTTCAGCTCATACACCTCCATGAGCTTCAGGAAGAAGTAGTTCTCCACGAGCCGCCGTTTGACGATCGTGGGAGAGTTTCGGCGGTGGAGGAAGATCCGCTTCACGTTGGGCCGCAGCCGGCTCTCGATGAACGCCTCGTGGGAATTCTCGGTGCCGAGCTGCGTGAGGCAGGCCACCTCGTCGCAAAAGCTCGCCACGTGGTTGGCTGCTGCGAGAATGCCGCCGGCAAATTTCTCCTCGGAGAGCCGCTTCACGACCATCGTCGGCTCCTTTGACGACTTGCCGATGGCCTCGCAGTAGACATATTCGTCGATGATCGGCTCGCCAATGAGCAACACCTTCAGGCCGCGAGCCTGCTCGACGAAGTCGAGCACCTCGCCGGCCGGGTGGCGGCGGGCGAAGTCGGCGAGATAAGCCTGCACGTCGGGCGGAAGTGTGCTCATGTGCTGGTTGATGAGGGACGTAGAGCTGAAGGTGGCGCCCGTGGTGAAGGCGATCCGACCGCCCACGCTCTTGACGGCCTCCTCCTCGTCGTGGATCTTGCCGCTGACGTCCTTCGACATGTCGGCGTAGTCTGGCCCCTTCACATAGACGTCGGGGCGGATCGCGTGGATGGCCTCGACAGCTGTGGGGTGCGGATTGATGGCGACTACATCGACGCACTCGAGGCCGGCAAGCACCTCGGCCCGGAGCTGCTCCGGGAAGGCCGGCCGGTGGGACCCCTTGTTCACGAACGTATCGGCCGTGAGTGTGACGACGAGCACGTCGCCCATCGCCTTGGCCTCCTGAAAATACCGGATGTGCCCGATGTGGAGCAGGTCGAAGACCCCGTGGCAATGGACAATCCGCCGACCTTGGGCGCGGCTAGCGGCGAGCGTGCTACCCAGGCTTTCCAAACAACCAACTTTTGTGTGCATCGCGTTCACGAGACCGTGGTCTTCCGAATCTCTCGAGGCAGTTGCCCGGACTGACGCCCCGCAGGCCAAAGCCTACGATACCGCACTCCCGGGTCTAATCCAGTGGACACGGGGAGAGGATTGGCGTCTGCCAGCCTTTCACAACCCCAAGGCACCGATCGGAATGCCGCTGACGCCATCCGGGCGGGTGCAGGGGTAGCCATTGCCCGGTGACCGCCCACCACCGCCCTGGGATCCGCGGAGCGGATGAAGGCGGCCGGGTCCGGATCAGCCCCGCCTGGCGATCCGCCGTCGTGTCCATTTGACCGCTTTGGCGTCGGCTCTGGCCTGCCGCTCGCCGTGCGCGGCACAGGTCTTCTGGTCTTCCGCAAGAGGCTCCTCAGCAGAATCTGTGGGTAAGAACGGCAGTCTTCACGGGACTCTGCGCTGAGAGATTGCAAAGGCATGACACAAGCCTGGCAATGCGCACCCGCCGGTGTATGTGTGCTGCATCGCGAGCGGCGCTTTGGAGGGCAGTGAGCCAGCCGCCTTCAGCTTGAGGCGGCTCGCCACTTGAACGGCTGGAGCCTGCATGCGGCTGCGTTCCGCCGCCTGGAGGCACCGCCCTTCGGGCGGGCCATGAGAGAGAAGAGCA
>JBBEEF010000231.1:0-10760 GCA_040880915.1 Pirellulales bacterium | reverse complement strand
TCTTCCGTAGCTCTTCCGTAGCTTGCGCTGCAATCGGTTGCAGTCCTACCCATTCTGGAGTTGCCCCATGTCCCGCCGCCTTGACTCGGCCCCCAGCCGCCGTGGGTTTCTCGCAGCCTCGTCGTCCGTCGCGGCCGCCGGCTATTTTGTTGCCCCGACGATCCGGGCCGAGGACGCCAAGCCCCCCACGAGTGCCAACGAAGAGATCCGCTTCGCGTGCATCGGGATTGGCGGCAAGGGGCAGAGCGATTCGGCCGATGCCGGCCGCAGCGGCAAGGTCGTGGCCGTGGCCGACGTGGACGCCAACCAGCTCAAGCGAGCCGAGAAGTCGTTTCCCGCTGCCAAGGGCTACGGCGACTTCCGCAGGATGCTCGAGGAGATGGCCGGCGAGATCGACGCCGTCACCATCAGCACCCCCGACCACACCCACGTGACCGCCGCCGCGATGGCGCTCGGCTTGGGGAAACACTGCTTCTGCCAGAAGCCGCTCACCCGCGCGATCTCGGAGGCGCGGATGCTTGGCGAACTGGCCAGGGCGAAGGGCGTCGCCACACAGATGGGCAACCAGGGAACCGCGGCGGATTCGCTCCGCCGGGCGGCGGCCTTCATCGAGTCGGGTGCCCTCGGCACCGTCAAGGAGGTGCATATCTGGACGAATCGGCCGGTCTGGCCCCAGGGAGGCGGGCGGCCCGCAGAGGCGGCTGTGCCACCGAACCTCGACTGGGACGCCTGGATCGGGCCGGCCCCGATGCGGCCCTACGGCCCCGGCTACCACCCTTTCGCTTGGCGTGGCTTCTGGGACTTTGGCACCGGCGCGCTTGGTGACATGGCCTGCCACACGTTCAACATGCCATTTATGTCACTCATGCTCCGTGATCCGGCGAGCGTCCAGGCGGTGACGAGCGGCCACAACAAGGAGACCTATCCGAAGTGGTCGATCATCGACTACGAGTTCCCCACGCTGGGAAACCGTTCGGCCGTCAAGGTGAAGTGGTATGACGGTGGCAAGATGCCGGAGACGGCGGTCTTCGCGGGCTATCCCGGGGAGCAGAAGGACGGCCAGGAGAAGCCGTTCAAGACGGCCTCCAGTGGCGTCCTCGTGATCGGCGAGAAGGACACGCTCTACGCCCCCGGCGACTACTGCGAGAAGGGGTTCACGCTCAAGAGCGGTGTGAAACCAGCCGACGTCGAATTCGAGAAGTCGCCGGGCCACTTCCAGGAGTGGGTGCGGGCGATCAAGGGCGGCCCCGCCCCCCGCAGCAACTTCCCCGACTACGCGGGCCCACTCACCGAGACGATCCTGCTCGGCAACCTGGCCGTGTGGGCTGCGGATGCGGCGGAGAGCCCGGGTAAGAAAATCGAGTGGAACCCGTCGAGCCTCGTGGCCACCAATGCTCCTGAGGTGGAGCATGTCGTGCGGCCGACCTGCCGCGAAGGCTGGAAGGCCTGATCCGGCCGCGGGTCACACAGGAGCGACCGGCATGAGACACGAGTGGTTGATAGCGACAGCCTGCGCGGTCATGGGCTGGTGTTCCGCGGCGATGCTGCCGGCAGCCGAGCCCCGGGCTGACGAGGCAGCCGCCGTGGCGACGGTCGAAAGGCTCGGTGGCAGCGTCACGTTCGACGCCGACGGCCACGTGACCGGAATCGCACTCGGCAATCGGCCCACCACCGACTCTGACCTCGGGGCCTTCGCGGGCCTCAAGCGACTGGAGTCGCTCGAAGTCTGGGGTGCCGAGATCACCGATGTCGGAATGAAGTCGATCGGCCGGATGCAGCCGCTCCAGAAGCTCGTGCTCGAGAACACGGACGTGACGGACGAGGGGGCGGTGGAACTGGCCCGGCTCGCCAACCTCCGCGTGCTCAACCTGCGGCGGTCGTCGAACCTGACTGATGCAGCCCTCGAAGCGGTCGCGACGATTGCCGGACTCGAGCAGTTGATCCTGCTTTACAACAACTTCACCGACGCCGGCCTCGCCCACCTCGCGCCGCTGGGGCGTCTGCGGGTGCTCGACCTGAGGGGCTGTGCGCTGGTGAGTGACCTGGGGCTCGAGCACGTGGCGACGCTCGGGAGCCTCGAGCGGGTGAAGCTTCGCTGCCCGAGCGTGACCGACGTCGGGCTGGCCCACGTGGCCGCGTTGCCGAAGCTCCGCGGCTTCGCCGTGGAAGACGGCCAGATCACCGACGCCGGGCTGGCCCCCTTCGCAGCCAAGACCGACCTCGACGAGATCAATGTGATGCGAACCTTCGTCGGCGACGAGGGGCTTGCGCACCTCGCGGGGCTCACGAAGCTCAAGCGACTCGAGCTGCGGGGCACCCTCGTGGGAGACGATGGTCTTGTGCACCTGGCGAAGCTGCCCAACCTCGTGCTCCTCGACTTGGCCGAGACGGGCGTCGGCGATGCGGGCCTGGCCCAGCTCGCGGGCCTCGACAAGCTCGCCATGCTCGATCTCTGGGACACGCGAGTGGGAGACGAGGGCATGGCGGCGGTGGGCCGGCTGGCCGGGCTTGTCTCGCTCAACCTGCAGAACACCGCCGTCGGGGATGCCGGACTCGCCCAGCTCACGGGCCTCGAGAACCTCGAGTCGCTCACGCTCTCTGGCACGCGGGTGACCGCTGCGGCCGGGGCCACGCTCGCAAAGCTCCCCCGGCTACGGCAGGTTTCGCTGGCCTTCACGGATGTCGGGGACAACGCCGTCGCCACGCTGGCGGCCGAGCGGCCAGGCCTTGTGATCGAGCGTTAGCCGGGCAGTCCGGGTGAGCGTCGTGGCGGGTGGCTGCCGCAGCGGCTGTTTCCCCCGACCCTGCCGGTCATCGCGGTCGCGCCGGCGGTTTGACTCGGCCCCGCTCGAGCGGTATCACGACGGTCTGCCGGCTCGGCTGTCTGCCGGTTTCCTCCCCCAGCCCTCACCGATCCACAGCGGAGACCTCGACCATGTTTCTGGGCAAGATCTGGAATGCGTTTGCCGCACAGATGAATAAGCTCGCCAACTTCTTCTGGACGGCCGACCCGATCGCCCAGTTGCAGTACGAGTATGACAAGGCCGTCGAGCAGATGAAGGACGGCCGTGAGGGGCTCGAGCAGTACCGGGCGCTCGTCGAGCGGGTGACGCGGCAAGCCAACGGGGATCGGCAGCACGTCGCCTCGCTCGAGGCCCGCGTCAAGGCCTACCTCCAGGCGGGAGAGCGAGACACGGCCTCGAAGTTCGCCCTCGAACTCCAGAAAGCCCGCAAGGAACTCGCCGAGAACGAGGCCCAGCTCAAGCTCCACGAGACGGCCTACGAAAACAATGTCACCAAGGTGAAGCACGCCACAAAGAAGCTCTCCGACCTCAAGACGCGGATTCAGAAGTATGATGCGGAACTCAAGCTCTCGCGGGCCGAGGCGGAGCTTGCCAAGCTCGCCCAGAGCTTCAACTTCGACGTTACCACCGACTTCGGGCAGATCGAGGACGTGATCCACGACAAGATCGGTCTCAACCGGGCGAAGGTGCGGGTGGCGGCCGACCTGTCGGGGCAAGGGCTCGAGGACATCAAGCGGGAAGCGGTGGTAGAGCAGGCGATGGCCGACAACGCCCTGCGGGAGTTTGAGATAGAGATGGGCTTGGTTACGCCCGAGACGGCCGGCGTGATGGCCGACGACAAGGAGCTTGGGTCGCAGAAGATCCAGCAGACTGCCGGTTGAGGCGATTGTTCTCTTCTCCGCAGCCAGCGAGTCCGGCACGTGATGACACCCGACACAAAGCGTGAAACGGCGGTCCGGCCGGCGGCATCGCCGCAGGTCGCCGGCCCAGCCGCCGTTGAGCCCACTCCGCTGGCGGAGTTGGGCAAGGACCCGGCAGCGGCCGGCGGCGCGGCGGCCCTGCCTGAATGGTGCCCCGCGTGGGGCGAGCGGCTGGGCGACGCCTACCTCTCCGGCACGAGCTGCGTGTTTCTGTTGCACGGCAATGTCCGTGACCTCGTGCCGGTGGCGGCTCCGGCAGTCGGGCGGCCCGACCCTGTCGACGCCTGGGGCACCGTGCCCGATTTCCTGGCCCGCGAGATGTTCGGCCGCTGGGACGTTGTGCTTTCCTACGACGTTGGCAAGGGGCTGCGGTTGCTGGCCGGGAACGACCCAGCCCGCCTCAGGACGATGGCCCAGTGGCTCACCGAGCGGCTCGGAAATGCCTCAACCTGGCCACGGGATCCCGACGTGGCGATTGCCGCGCTCGACGGGCTTCTTGAGCGAAATCTCATCGACCCGCCCGACCAGAGGAAGCGGATCGCCGTGGTGCTCGACTACGCCTCGTACCTCGTGCCGGCCGGCGAGACGGGGTCGCGGTCTGCGGCGACCCGGCTCGTGCGGATCCTGGGCTGGGCCACCAACCCGCTGCTCCGGCGGGTGAACGTGGCGGTTGTGCTTGTCGCCGAGAACCTCACCGAGGTTCATCCCCGGCTCGTGACGAGCGTCGCGGTGACTGCGATCGACGTGCCAATGCCCGATCATGCCGAACGGGAACGGTTTGCCCTGGCCACAGCGTTGGCGGCAGGCATGCCGGCTGCCCACGATGCGGCGGTGCGGCGGATGGCGGCGATCTCTGGCGGCCTCACGCTCGAGAGTCTGCGGGGTGTGATCAAGCTTGCGGCCCGTGAGGGCTCGGCTCCAGACGGCGCCGAATTCGCCGCCCGCAAGAAGGATCTCATCGAGCGGAGCTGCCACGGACTTGTCGAGTTCATCGAGCCCCGGCTCACCCTGGACGCGGTGGCCGGCCACGAGGAAGCGAAGAAGCGGCTCGAGTCCGACGCCCGGGCGATCCGCCGCGGGCAGTTCGAGAGCGCCCCGATGGGCTATCTCATCTGCGGGCCGGTGGGTACGGGCAAGAGCTTCATCGCGGAGTGCTACGCCGGCACCGTGGGCATCCCCTGCGCCGTGCTCAAGAACTTCCGGAGCAAGTATGTCGGTGAGACCGAGGGCAACCTCGAGCATGCCCTGGGCGTGTTGCGAAGCCTGGGGCCGGTGGTGGTGGTGGTGGACGAGGCAGACGCGGCGCTGGGCAACCGCGAGAGCAGCGGCGATTCGGGCACCAGCGGCCGCGTGTTCTCAATGATCGCCCGCCAGATGGGAGACACCCGCTACCGCGGCAAAATCGTCTGGATGCTGCTCACGAGCCGGCCCGACCGGCTGCCCATCGATCTCAAGCGGCAGGGACGGGCCGAGGTACACATCCCGCTCTTCTACCCGCACGACCAGGAGGAGATTGACGCGATGTTCGTGGTGATGGCCCGCAAGGCCCGCGCGAAACTCGCCCCGGGCCTGCCCGGGCCGGTCGACCTCGAACTCGGGCTCTCCGGGGCCGACATCGAGAGCGTGGTGCTGGCGGCGCGGCGGATGGGCCTCGAGCGGGCGGCCGACGCCGGTGAGCCCGCCCCGGAGGAGATCTCCGCCGCCGATCTGCGGGCCGCGCTCGACGACTTCATGCCGTCGGCCCAGGGTCTCGAGAAGGAACTTCAGGAGATCGTGGCGGTGCTTGAATGCACTGAAAAGCGGTTTCTGCCGGCCCACTGGCGGGAGCGAGTGGACGAGCCGGGCGGCCGCGCGCGGCTGCAGGAGCGGGCCGCCGCGATCCGCGATGTGATGAGTTCCTGACGACCGCCTGACCCGCACGACAAAGCCTCAGCCCATCAACCCCCCGAGGAGCATCTCCATGGCCGCCAAGACCCCCTGGTTCGACGACAAGACCGACGCCCCGCTGCTGGCCGAATACGCCCGCAAGCTCGATTCGTTCTGTGACGCGGTCGCCGACGGGAAAATCACTTCCGCCGAACTCGACGAGCAGGAGAAGCGGCTCGTAGGCCTGATGAGGGAGATTGAGCCCCTGCTTTCGCCCGAGGCCCACGAGAAGGTAACACACCTGCTCTGCGAGGTGACCGCCTACGACCTCATGCAGGCGATGCACCTGGCGGGTAAGAGCCGGCCCAAGACGGTATTTCGCGGCTGAGCGTTGCGTGCGGCCATGTGCCGGGTGTCAACTCATTTCCGGTTCGGCGAACTTTTTCCCTCTGTTTTTTTCCTCTGTTTTTCCCTCTGTTTTTCCCCGAGGCGAGGCGATTCCATGGCAGGGCAACCCAAGGCATCATTCTGGGTCGTGGTGTGGCTGGTGGCGATCAGCCTGGCGGGCTTCGCGGCCTGGCAGTGGGGCCTATTCGACGGCCAGGCCAAACGGGGCCCGGGCAACGGCCAGCCCATGGCCGGCGGTGGTGACGCGGCGGGCGGGGCCGGGGATGGTGCCGGAGAGGAGGGGCTCCTCACCGAGGCGGCCGACGACGTCGCTCCGACCACCGTGCAGGAGTATTCCTTCAAGCCGGCCGAACGGCTGCCGCCGGTAACCGGGATCAGCGGCTATAAGCCACTCGAAGACGACACCGTCCGCTTCGCCCTCAATGTCTGGGCCGGCTGGGCCCCGATCATCCACGCCAACGAGGGCTTCAAGGCGGGCAGGGTCTGGCAGGCCCCCGGTGGCAAGCCCTTCAAGGTGGAACTCGTGCTCATCGACAATCCCGTCACGATGCGAGACGCCTACGCCGCCGGCGAGGTGCACATCGGCTGGGCCACCCTCGACATGGTGCCCCTGTTTCTCGAAGGGCTCGTGGACCGCTCCGGGGCGCCCAAGGATTCCCGGGCGATGCCCCGGATCTACCAGCAGGTCGATTTTTCCAACGGTGGCGACGGGATCGTCGTCCGCGAGGGGATCAAGACCGTTGGCGACCTGGCCGGCAAGAAACTCGTGCTCGCCCAGAACTCACCGAGCCAGTTCTTTGCGCTCAACATGCTCGTGGCCGGCGGCCTCCAGCCAGGCGACGTGGACATGGTCTACACCGACGACGCCTTCCAGGCAGCTGCCGCCTTCAACGCCAACAAGGACATCGCTGGCTGCGTCTCCTGGGCTCCCGACATCTACAACCTCGAAAAGGTGAAGGGCAATCGGATGCTCGTCACCACCCAGACGGCCAACCGGCTGATCGCCGACGTCTGGTTCGCCCGGGCCGACTTCGCCAAGGACCATCCCGACAAGGTCGAGGCGATCGTCCGGGGCATCTTCGATGCGATGGAAGATCTCAAGACGGAGGGGGCCAAGGCAAAGGTCGCCGAGCTGATGGCCGACGGCTACAACATCCCCGCCACCGACACGATCGAAATGCTGGCCGACGCCCACTCGACGAACTGGGCCGAGAACTACCAGTTCTTCATCAACCGCAACAATCCCGCCAACTTCGAGCGGATCTGGAAGCAGGCCTACCGCCTCTACCGCGCCATCGGAGCGATCTCCAACCCGCCGGTGCCCTTCGACCAGGTGATGGATTTCTCGGTCATCCAGAAGCTCGGGGCCGAGCCGAAGTATGCCGACACGAAGGACGAATACACCCGCACGCTCGCCCCTAAGTCGCTCTCGGCGATCCGGGCTGAAAACGAGGAGATCCTCACCAACACGGTTGTGATCCACTTCTTCCCCAATAGCGCCGACTTCCGTAAGAAGATCATCCGCAAGGTCGACGGCCGCGAGGTGGAGGAGCCGTACGACCCGCGGGCCGATCTCGTGCTCGGCGAGGTGGCTACGCTCGCCCAGCAGTTCGGCAACGCCCGGATCGTGATCGAGGGACATGCCGACTCGTCGATGAAGGGGCGGGTGCCGGCGACGATGGTCAAGGAACTGTCGCTCGAGCGGGCCGGGGCGGTGCAGGACGAGCTGATCACGAGGTTTGACTTCGACGCCAACCGCTTCGCGGTGGATGGCCTCGGCTGGGATCGGCCGGCCGATACCGACCAGCCCGACGAGCACGTCCTCAATCGTCGCGTTGAGATCAAGGTCTTCTCCGCCGAGAAGGAGTGACCTGCCGTGGACGAGCCAACGGTGCAGCCGGGAGCCGATGACGACCGGGCCGGCCCCCGCCGGCCGCCGGCTCTGCTACGGGGCGTCATCGCTCCCGAGGCCGGGTTTCTCTGGGGTGCCAGCTGCCTGGCACTGGTACTCGGGGCCTGGTATCTCGTGACGGCCCCGCTGGTTCCCCTGCCACCGGCCGACCTTGCTTTGGCCCCGGCCGAGCGGGCCTATGCCCCGCTGGTGAGTCCGGTGATGTTGCCCGGGCCGGGGGCCGTGTTCGAGGCGGTGCCCGAGGTCTTCGCCCGCCGCCGGCTCCTGGCCAACACGCTGGTGACCCTCAAGCGGGTGGTGCTCGGGTTCGGGCTGGCAGCGCTCGTCGGTGTGCCGCTGGGGGTGGCGGCCGCCTGCTTCCCGGCGGTGCGGGCCTTTCTCTACCCCGTCACGATCTTCGGCCGCAACATCCCGGTGGCGGCGCTCATCCCGCTCACCTTCTTCCTGTTCGGGATCGGTGAGTTCCAGAAGGTGATGTTCCTTTTCGTTGCGAGCGTGGCCTTCATCATCAGCGACGCGACGGCGGCCGTGCTCGAGGTGCCGCAGCGGTATGTCGACACGGCGCTCACGCTCGGCGCCTCCCGGCTGCAGATCATTCTCAAGGTGCTGGCACCGCTGGCGGCTCCAGCGATCTTCAATTCGCTGCGGCTGCTGTTCGGGCTGGCCTTCGGCTACGTGATGTTGGCTGAACTTGTGAAGTTCGGCAGCGACTCTGGCGGGCTGGGCGACCTGATCAACGTCTCCCAGCGGCGGGGGGAGCGGGAGCCGATCCTGATCGTGCTGATCGTGATCCCGATCCTTGCCTATGCGATCGACCGGGCCCTTTGGTGGCTCCAGTGCGACCTGTTCCCCTACCGCTACGGCGGCCGGGGCCGCCTCAAGCGGCTCGTTCACCGTCTTGTTTACCCGCCGCTGGTCCGCACGGAGTTCCGGCCATGACCCGGACCGACACCGGCGGCGAGACAGGTCTGCCGAACACTACCGGTGCCGGGGCATCCCGCCCGTCGGCGGTCGAGTTTCACGGGGTGACAAAGCTTTACGGAGCGGGCACGCCGCGGGAGTTCGCGGCGATCCGCGATCTGAGCTTCACGATCCCGGATCGGGAGGATCATGGCGAGATCTCATCGTTTCTGGGCCCGAGTGGCTGCGGCAAGAGCACGGTGCTGCGGTTGGTGGCGGGTCTTGCACCACAGTATCCGCCCACGGGCGGCACGGTGAAGGTGCTCGGCCGGGAGGTCGTGGGGCCGGGGGCCGACCGGGGCATGGTCTTCCAGGACTACACGAGCTTCGAGAATCGGACCGTGCTCGACAACGTGGTCTTCGGCCTCGAGTGCCGCGGGGTGCCGCGGCGGGAACGCGAGGCGGAGGGGCTCGATTGGATCGCGCGGGTGGGGCTCGATCCGCAGCACGACGCCGAGAAATATCCCCACGAGCTCTCCGGCGGCATGCGGCAGCGGGTGGCGATCGCCCGCACGCTCATCCTCCGGCCGCGGGTGATCCTCATGGACGAGCCCTTCGGAGCTCTCGACCCGGCGACCCGACTGGACATGCAGGACCTGCTCGTGAAACTCTGGCGGGAGGCGGAGGCGACGGTGTTGTTCGTGACGCACTCCGTCGAGGAGGCCGTCTACCTTGGCGACCGCGTCTACCTGATGGCGACGACGCCCGGCAGGATCGCGGAGGAGATCCACCTCCCCACCCCCTCTGCCCCGGCCCGGGAGGCCCAGTCACAGCCCTGGTTTAATGAGCAGGTGATGCACATCCATCAGCAAATCGAGCGGATCGAGGCCGAGGCCAAGCCGCTCTCCCAACGGGGTGACAGCCACCCCGGCTAGGCCATCCAGAACGAGTCCATATCCCCAGGAGCCACGTTTTTGGTGGCTGCCACGTTTTCATGCTTGCACGTGCTGGTCGCTATCTTCGGACCGCCTTTACCTACCACTGGAACCTGCTCTACGTCGGGGCAGGGGTCGCGGTGGCCGTGATCAGCGGTCGGCCAGACGTGGTCCTGCCGCTCGTGGCGGCCGGTGAAGTGCTCTATCTCGCGAGCATGTACGCGAACGACCGGTTCCGTGCCGCGGTCGATGCCGGGGAGGCGAAGGCCCGCCGCATCACCGAGACGGCTGATACCCGGGCAGCCTACGACCGCATCCGTGGCCAGCTTCCGCCCACCCTGGTGCGTCGGTTCGACCAGTTGCGGGCCCACTGTCAGAAGCTCGTAGAGCTGGCCGGGAGCATGCGGGGGCCGGGCGCGACGGGAGTCGACCAGGCCTCGGCCGAGTCGCTCGAGCGGCTCCTGTGGGGCCATCTGCGGCTGATCTGGAACGCGGCCAAGCTCTCTGAGTTTCTCGACCACACTGATGACGCCGCCATCCGGCAACAGGTCACGGACCTGGAGCGGCGGCTGGCGGGGATCTCCGACGGGCCCTCGGCCACGAGTCTGCGGGTAGCGCTCGAGGACAACCTGCGAACGAGCCGCGAGCGGTTGGAAAACATCGCCGAGGCCCGCCGCAATCTCGAGGTGGTGGCCGCGGAGATCGAGCGGCTGGAGGCGAAGATCGCCTCCCTGGCCGAGGGTGCGGTCGCCCGTCGCGACGTGACCGACATCGCCCAACGGGTCGACGAGGTAGCCGAGGGGATGCGGCGGACCGACGAGACCATGCGGCAGTTGCAATTGCCACCGGAGCTCGAGGACTTTGACGAGCCTCCGCAGCTGCTCCGCGAACAGGCGTAGTGGCGGTGACCCTCCCGACGCCCAATACAAGCCCCGGGCGCGAGCCCGGGGACTGCGGGAAGGGGACTGCGAGCCCGGGGACTGCGGGAAGGGGACTGCGGGAAGGGGACTGCGGG
>JBBEEF010000230.1:0-1750 GCA_040880915.1 Pirellulales bacterium | reverse complement strand
GGCTTCCGTCCGGCCGCCGCCGCCGGGTACGATGTGGAACAGCCGAGTGACATTTCCGTTTCTCGGCGTTCCTGGCTGGAGAGGGGTCGTCCAGTGGCTGTCGAGCTGCGTGAGTTTTCCTGGCAGAGGATGATCGAAGCCGTGCAGGCCGTTCGTGACCGGGCGCTGCGGGCGACCAAGGCGCTGGAACAAGCCGGGATCCCCTACGCCATGGCCGGCGGCAACGCGGTGGCCGCGTGGGTGGCCCGCGTCGATCGCGCCGCCGTGCGGAACACGCAGGACGTCGATATCCTCGTCCGCCGCAGCGATCTTGCGGCCATCACGACGGCCCTCGAGGGAGCCGGCTTCGTGCGGGCGACGGTGATGGACGTCGTCTGCTTCATCGACGGCCCCAATGGCAGTCCCCACGACGCCATCCACCTGCTCTTCGCCGCCGAGAAGGTGCGGGATTCGTATCCGCTCCCCACGGCCGACGTCACCGAATGCGTGCCGGCCGATGACTACACGATCGTGACCCTCGACGCCCTCGTGCGGATGAAGCTCAACTCATTTCGCGACAAGGATCGCACGCACCTTCGCGACTTCCTCGCCCTGAGGCTCATCGACGCCTCGTGGCTGCCCCGACTCGTGCCCGAGCACGCCGCCAGGCTGCAGCAGCTCATCGACGATCCCGACGGGTGACGGTGGGCCTCCCGCCCGGGGCTCTCGCGACAGCTCCGTGTCGGAAATTATCCCCGCCCCGTGGCTGCGGCAAGCCGTTCGGCGATCCAGCCTTTGATGATCGATTGGCGGGTCACGCCCAGGCGGCCGGCTTCTCGATCGAGCGACTCAATCATCCAAGCCGGGAAGTCGACATTCACTCGCCTCGCCTGCTGAAGCGGCCGCACCGCCCTACGAGGCTCCAACGCTCCGGAGACGTCGGCACCCCCGTCAAAGGCCCGGTCGAAATCTTTTGCCTTCATCCCACCGGCCCGGCTTTTACTCGAACGTTTCATAGAGTTTCACCTCCTCAGGTCGCGATCGCCGCACGGAAATGATTCAATGATTGTGAGACACCTGCGGAACAAATTTACTGCCGCGGGGTAGCTCCAGCGTGCGGACTTGCGGCCTGTTCTCGGGCGGGTTGATCCAGACCTCCGCGGCTGGCGTGAGCGGCGTTGGGGTGCCGTGGACGAACCGCCCTGGGTGTCGGGCATTGGCATCGGTGAGCACGGAGGCGCGGGCCTGGATGACTGCCGGTGCTTGACCGGCGTGGACGACGGCTGGCGTCAGGAGACCGATGCCCCAGTGGCGGTGCTCGTCGTTATGCCAACGGAAGAAGCCGCGGCAGAAGTCGAGTCCGTGCTCGACGTTGGCGAATCGATCAGGGAAGTCGGGGCGGTACTTGAGCGTCTTGAACTGGCTCTCCGAGAAGGGGTTTTCGTCGCTGACGTGGGGTCTGCTGTGTGACTTGGTCACGCCGAGTGTCGCCAGCAACTGTGCAACGGCTTGGGATCGCATGGCTGGGCCGCGGTCGCTGTGGAGGACGTCCAGCACCTGCTGGCGTTCCTCTCCGCTCAATGCCCGAGGCGGTGCCGGCCGTGGCTTTGGGGCAGCGGCGGTTCACCGGCCCACGATCCGGATTCCCGGGAGGCCTGAAAATCCCCGGTCGAAGGTCATGATGTCTGCAACGCCGTGGCGGTACATCACCGCCATGTGAATGGCATCGCGGGCCGACAGGCCATGGGTCTGGAGAAGGATGTCCTTCGCT
>JBBEEF010000229.1:0-10891 GCA_040880915.1 Pirellulales bacterium | reverse complement strand
CAGACTGTAAATCTGATGGCTTATGCCTTCGCAGGTTCGAATCCTGCACTCCCCAGTGTCATCCCGCACGGCGAGATCCCTTTC
The DNA here is from genome assembly GCA_040880915.1 of Pirellulales bacterium. Lineage (GTDB taxonomy): Bacteria > Planctomycetota > Planctomycetia > Pirellulales > UBA1268 > QWPN01. The sequence goes on along the minus strand of JBBEEF010000229.1, from coordinate 10,807 downwards.
GGCTGCTTTGGCAGGTTCCCGCGGGTGTAGCTCAATGGTAGAGCAATAGCCTTCCAAGCTAAAGACGAGGGTTCGATTCCCTCTACCCGCTTCACCCCTTACACAGGCCCATGAAACCATCCCATACCACGCCGCTGCTGTAGCTCAGTTGGTAGAGCGCGTCCTTGGTAAGGACGAGGTCATGGGTTCAAATCCCATCAGCAGCTTTTCCGAGTAGCCCGTACTGGCTCGTCGCCGGTCGTGTTGCTCGGGGTGGCCGCCGCCGCCTGCAACCGTTCACGAGTTCCGTTTTACATTTTCGAGGAGACTGAGGAGACACGATGGCTAAGGACACGTTCACGCGGAGCAAGCCGCACGTCAACGTCGGCACGATCGGTCACATCGACCACGGCAAGACGACCCTCACCGGCGCCTTGGTGGCCGTGCAGGCCGGCAAGAATTTGGCTGTGGCCAAGAGCTATGCCGACATTGCCAAGGGAGGCACTGTCCGCGACGAGACAAAAACCGTGACGATCGCGGTCAGCCATGTGGAGTACGAAACCGAAAAGCGGCACTACGCCCACATCGACTGCCCGGGCCACGCCGACTTCATCAAGAACATGATCACCGGTGCCGCCCAGATGGACGGCGCGATCCTGGTGGTGAGCGCCGCCGACGGCCCGATGCCGCAGACGCGGGAACACATCCTGCTGGCCAAGCAGGTGGGTGTGCCGGCCCTGGTGGTGTTTCTCAACAAGGTGGACCTTGTAGACGATCCCGAGTTGCTCGACCTGGTCGAGATGGAGATCCGCGAGCTGCTCACGAAATATGGTTTCCCTGGTGACGACGTGCCGATCATCCGCGGCGCAGGCAAGCCGGCGTATGACAGCCCGAAGGATCCGGCGGCCAATAAGTGCATCGCCGACCTCCTCGACGCGGTCGACGCCTACATCCCGGAGCCGACTCGCGAGCTCGACAAGCCCTTCCTGATGGCGATCGAGGACGTGTTCTCGATCGAGGGTCGCGGCACCGTCGCGACGGGCCGCATCGAGCGGGGCCTGGTCAAGGTGGGCGACGAGGTGGAGATCATCGGCCTGAAAGAGAAGGCCGAAAAGACGACCGTCACCGGCGTCGAGATGTTCAAGAAGGTGCTCGACAGCGGACAGGCGGGCGACAACGTCGGCTGCCTCCTGCGAGGCGTGTCCCGCGAAGGCATCGAGCGTGGGCAGGTGCTCGCCAAGCCCGGCTCGATCAAGCCGCATAAGAAGTTCGAGTGCGAGGTGTACGTCTTGTCGAAGGAAGAAGGGGGCCGGCACACGCCGTTCTTCGCCGGCTACCGGCCGCAGTTCTACTTCCGCACGACCGACGTGACCGGCGCAACGAAGCTGCTCAGCGGCGTCGAAATGGTGTCGCCTGGCGACAACGTGAAGATGGAAGTCGAGCTGATGGTGCCGATCGCCATGGACGACGGCGTCCGTTTCGCCATCCGCGAGGGGGGCAAGACGGTTGGCTCAGGCGTCGTCACCAAGATTCTCGATTAACCGAAAAACAGACCAAGAGAGAGCCTGATAACGTGAGGTAAAATAGGTTCGGGAGTGGCCGCAGGGTCGCTCCAGTTCCACAGGGGCGTAGCTCAACTGGCAGAGCGCTGGTCTCCAAAACCAGAGGTTGCGAGTTCGATCCCCGCCGCCCCTGCAGATGTTTTCGTGGTGCGTCGCCCGGACGCATCGCGATTCGCCCGTCGGCGGAGACGGGCCTTCGAGGCCGGGCAGGATGACAGGCTGTATGGCAGCGACGCATGACAACCAGGCCGGTGCCGGATCGCTGTTGGGCGACGTGCTGAGCTTCTCGCGCTATAAGTGGAATCAGGGGCGAGTTACCCGGCAGGTCACCTTCGGCGCGCTTGCGTTGCTCGTGGGGATCGGGGCCTGGCAACTCGCGCAGGTGATTATCGGCATGGCGTCAGGCGAGGCGTCGGGACCGGACCTGGGCGTGCTGCGGTTCCTGCTCCCGGGCAGCCTGCTCGCGGCGGGGGTATGGCTCTGCTTCCGGATTGTGAACATCCCGCGGTTTGCGGAATTCCTGATCGCCGTCGAGGCCGAGATGGCCAAGGTGTCGTGGCCGACCGGGCAAGAGGTGTTCCGAAGCTCCGTGGTTGTCATCTTTCTGATCTTTGCGTTGGCCGCATTGTTGGCGGCGTTCGACTTTTTCTGGTGGTTCCTTCTGCACCCCCGCGAGCTGTGGTCGCTCATCATGGAGAGCGGCACGTCCGGACCCCAGTAGCGGTTCGGAGGCCCATGCCCCGTCCGAGGCGATTCTCACGATGAACGAAAACCCATCCCTTCCTGAAGACGAGTCGGTCGCCCCGGTGGCTGCCACCGAGGCAACAGCGGGCGACCCTGCTGCGGCTGCTCCGTTCGCGGACGCGGCAGCGGAGCGGCTCGCCGCCACGGATCCTGCCGAGAGCTCCCCCGACCACGCCCTCGAAGTCGAGGATGACGACGATGACGACGGCAGTCCTGCGGAGTTGGCCGATCCGTTCGAAGGGGACGAAAACGCCAAGCCTGTTGAGGAACTCGTCGACGACGCCGAGGCGGCGGTTATCGGCGGGATGGAGTGGTACATCCTTAAAGTTCAAAGCAACCGTGAGGACTCCATCAGCGAGGCCCTGCGGCGGCGGATCATGCTCCAAGGCATGGAAAAGTGGTTTGGCGAAGTGATCGTGCCGAAGGAGCAAGTCACCGACTTCAAGGGGGGCAAGAAGCGGGTGGTTTCCCGCAAGCTCTACCCGGGTTACATCCTTGTGCAGATGATCCTGAGCGACGACTCCTGGTATCTCGTGCGGGAGACCGGCGGCATCGGCGACTTCACCGGTTCAGGCGGCAAGCCGAGCCCGATGCTGCCGCAGGACGTCGCGAAACTGCTGCACAAGGAAGAGGAGCAGACCGCCGAGTCGCCCCGCTTGAAGATCAGCTTCAAGAAGGGGGACCGCGTAAAAATCAACGAGGGCACCTTCGAAAACTTCGAGGGGGAAGTCGAGGAGATCGACGAGGCGAATGGCCGGGTGACGGTGATGCTCAGCATCTTCGGCCGCTCGACCCCGGTGGACATCGAATACTGGCAGATCGAAACGGTCTGAGGACCGCGGCACACAGACAGCGAGGACGACGATGGCGAAGCAGGTGACAGGGCAGGCAAAATTTCAGGTGCCGGGCGGGCAGGCAACTCCCGCCCCTCCGGTGGGCACGTCGCTCGGCCGGTTCGGCATCAACCTCGGTCAGTTCGTGCAGCAATTCAACGAAAAGACCCGTGAAGCGGCGGGGATGCCGATCCCGGTCGTTGTCACGATCTACAACGACCGCTCATTCGAATTCATCACCAAGAGCCCGCCGGCGGCCGCACTCCTGAAGAAGGCCGCGGGCCTGGCCAAGGGCTCGGGCGTGCCCAATAAGGACAAGGTCGGAAAGGTCACCGTGGCCCAACTCGACGAGATCGTTCGCTTGAAGGGATCCGACCTCAACGCCCGGGATGCCGAGCACGCCCGCCGAATGGTTGAAGGCACGGCCCGTAGCATGGGCATCACCGTCGAAGGTTGAAGCCCGTTTTTCCAGATTCCGATTCCCAACTTCCCAAACCCTAAGTCCTCGCACCCCACGAACCCCTCGAACCCCACGAACCCCTCGCACCACCATGTCTGTCGTAGCCAAGACCAAACGCATGCGGGCCGCCCACGCCGCCCACCCGAAGAATGACACCCCGTTGCCCCTCGCCGAGGCGGTGGCGGTGCTCAAGAAGTTTCCGCCGACAAAGTTTGACCAGACGGTCGAGGTTCACGTGCGGTTGGGGATCGATCCCAAGCAGGCCGACCAGATCATCCGCGGCTCACTCGTGCTGCCCCACGGGATCGGCAAATCGAAGCGGGTTGTTGTATTCGCCAAGGGCAACCTTGCCGAAGACGCCCGCGCCGCCGGTGCCGAGGAAGTGGGGGGTGAGGAACTCGCCAAGAAAATCAAAGAGGGCTGGACCGACTTCGATGTCTGCATCGCGGCGCCCGACATGATGGGCCTGGTCGGCCCCCTGGGGAAAGTGCTCGGGCCCCGCGGCCTGATGCCGAGCCCGCGGGCCGGCACCGTGACGGCCGACATCGCCAGGACCGTGGGCGAGTACAAGGCGGGCAAGGTCGAGTTTCGCAATGATCCCACCGGCATCGTTCATGCCGTGGTCGGCAAGGCCAGCTTCGACGCGGCCAAACTCGGTGACAACATCCGGTCGTTTCTCAACCACATTCTGTCGCTGCAGCCCTCGAGCGTGCGGGGCCAGTATGTGAAGAGTGTGTCGATCTCAGGCACCATGACGCCCGGCGTCATGGTGGCCATCTGAAGCCCACCCGAACCCGTTCCCTTCCACCTTTCCGCCGGAACCGAGAGCCATGAGCAAAGCCATCAAGGACATGCTGGTCGACGACCTCAAGCACCGCCTCCACGAGGTCGGGGACGTGATCGTCGTGAGCCTGGGTCGACTCGACGCGCAGAAGACAACCCAGCTCCGCAAGCAACTCCGCTCGAAGCAGATCAGCCTCCAGCTCATCAAAAACAGCCTGGCCAAGCGGGCCATCGCTGGGACGCCGCTCGAACCGGCCCTTGTGAAGGCGGAGGGCATGCTGGCGCTCGCCTGGGGCGGTGAAGACGTGGTCGATCTCGCCAAGGAACTCGACCGGCTTTCCGGCGTCAAGGAATACGAGGGCTTCGCCTGCCATGGCGGTGCGCTCGACGGTGGTGGCCTCGATGCGGCTGAAGTCAAGCGGGTTGCCAAGTGGCCGACTCGGGGCGAGCAGCTTTCGATTCTGTCGGGCCAAATCTCGTCGCTGGGGTCTGTCCTCTCCGGACAGATCATGTCCGCGGGCGGGGCCCTCGCGGGGCAGATCGCCTCGCGGGTCGAGGAGCTTGAGAAGGCAGGCGGCGAGGCCCTGGCGGGCTAGGTCGCTCATTTTTCCCGGGGGGCTTCACCCGGGAAATTTTCATGGTAAGACAGGGGACTCGGCTTGAATGCAGTGTTGAGGGTGTTGGCCCCGACCCGGCGAGTCGATCCCGGCACACGGCACATTTTTTTGCGGCTTCGTCGAGTGGCGAACCGCGTCATTTCAAGGGAAAGGATCAGGAGCGATGGCAACGGCTGAAGCGACGCGTGAATTTTCCGCCGATACGAAGGTGTTGGGCGACAAGATTGTCGGCCTGACCCTCAAGGCGGCCAAGGAACTCTCCGACTACCTCGACGAGGTGCATGGCATCAAGCCGGCTGCCGGCGGTGCCATGATGATGGCCGCTCCCGCGGGCGGTGCCGGTGGGGCTGGTGGTGCCGAGGCTGCGGTTGAGAAGACGGAGTTTGACGTCATGCTCGAGAGCTTCGGCGACAACAAGATCGGCGTCATCAAGGTTGTGCGGGCCGCCACTGGCCTGGGTCTCAAGGAGGCCAAGGACCTCGTCGAAAGCTGCCCGACCAAAGTCAAGGAGGGCATCTCCAAGGCCGACGCCGAGAAGCTCGTCAAAGAACTCGAGGAGGCGAAGGCCAAGGTCTCGATCAAGTAAATCGGCTAAAAAGCCAATTCTGGCTATTTTGTTTGGCAGCCTGGCTGGCAAACGGTATAGTATTTGCAAGGTCGCCATCGCCATCGTCCCTTTTTCTTGATTGCCGGAGTTCCCCGGCTGTGTTTTTGAGCCGTCTCCGTTTCTTAGTCCCGCCCAGCAGTGCCTTCGGATCAGCCGCGGAATTCGTCCGCCGCGATCTGGCCGAGGCATGACCGAAATCGCCCGACGCTCAGCCCGTAGTCCGCTGCGGGAGAGTCGCCCCCACTCACCGAGGAGTCGATTTCCCTTATGGCAACTCGTGCCGTCCGCCGTCTCCAGCCCACCGAGATTCGTTCCTACGGCAGCCGCCGCATCACCCAGCCGATTCCGGATCTCACCGAGATCCAGACGCGATTCTACGATGCGTTTCTCCAATACGACGTTTTGCCGTCGAAGCGGAAGGACCAGGGCATCGAGGGTGTGTTGCGGGAAATCTTCCCGATCGAGAGCTACGACAAGACCGTCAAGCTCGAGTATCTGCGATACGAACTGGGGAAGCCGCGGTACGATCCGGACGAGTGCCGTCAGTTGCGGCTGACGTATGGCCGACCGTTGCGGGTGTTGCTGCGGCTGACCCGTGAGCAGCCGGTCGAGGAAGAGGTTTACCTCGGCGACATCCCGATCATGCTCGGTGGGGGTGAGTTCATCATCAATGGCGCCGAGCGGGTTGTGGTGAGTCAGCTGCACCGCTCGCCGGGCATCGATTTCGTCGCCGACACCGAGTCGGCAGACCGCAAGACCCACAATTGCCGGATCATTCCTGAGCGGGGTAGTTGGATCGAGCTCAACGTGTCGAAGAAGGACACGATGCAGGTTCGAATCGATCAGAGCGGCAAGTTCTCTGCCCTCACGCTGCTGCGGGCGATGGACTCGAAGTACAGCCGCGATTCCGAGATCCTCAAGCTCTTCTACAAGACCACGAAGGAGAAGGTTTCCGGGGCCCGAAGTCTCCCGAAACTCGTGGGCAAGATCGCTGTTGATGACATTGTGTATCCCAAGGCCAGCGAGCGGGCCGGCGAGATCATCGTGGATGCCGGCGGCACGGTCACCCAAGACCAGGCGGAGTTGATCTGCACGTCGGGCCTGCCGGCTGTCGAGTTGATGGAGGTGCAGAAGGTGCCCCTCATCATGAACAGCCTCCGCGAGGATGCGGACGAGTCGAAGCGGCGGACCGGCGTGGCGCCGAGCCACGAAGACGCTCTTGTGCGGATCTACCAGCGGCTGCGGCCCGGCAATCCGCCCGCCCTCGACAAGGCCCGCACTTTGTTCGACGAGAAGTTCAACGACACCAACCGCTACCGGCTCGGCCGTGTGGGGCGATTCCGGATCAACCGCAAGCTCGGGCTCAGCGTGCCGGAAACGGAGATGACTCTCCGGGCTGAGGATCTCATCGCGGCCATCAGGTACATGCTGCAGTTGAGTGAGGGAGAGGGGGAGGTCGAGGTGGACGACATCGACCACCTCGGCAACCGTCGCCTGCGGACGATCGACGAGCTCGCCAGTGACGAACTCCGCAAGGGCTTCCTCAAGCTGCGGCGGACCGTCCAGGAGCGGATGAGCCTCAAGGATGCCGCCGAGATGACTCCGCGGACGCTGATCAATCCCAAGAGCATCTCCGCGGCGATCGAATACTTTTTCGGCCGCGGTGAGCTGTCTCAGGTGGTGGACCAGACCAATCCGCTCTCGATGCTCACGCATGAGCGGCGGCTCTCGGCCCTCGGCCCGGGCGGCCTCAATCGCAAGCGGGCCGGCTTCGAGGTGCGAGACGTTCACATCTCCCACTACGGCCGCATCTGCCCGATCGAGACGCCCGAAGGCACAAACATCGGGCTCATCTCGAGCCTGGCGATCTACTCTGGCGTCGATTCCTACGGATTCTTGGTCACGCCCTACCGGAAGGTGTCGAAGTGCAGGCTTGCCGAAGACGTCGTCTGGCTGCGGGCCGACGAGGAGCACGAGGCCCATCTCGCGCCGGCCGACGCACCGGTCGAGGACGGACGGATCGTCGGGGACACGATCATCGCCCGCTACCGGGGCGACTTCGTGCTCGTTCCGGCCGATTCCGTCCAGTACATCGACGTGGCTCCCAGTCAAATGGTGGGCGTGTCAGCTGGGCTCATTCCCTTCCTCGAGCACGACGACGCCAATCGCGCCCTGATGGGCTCCAACATGCAGCGGCAGGCGGTGCCGCTGCTCGTGACGGAGCCACCGATCGTGGCTACCGGGATGGAGCGGGACGTGGCGACCAACTCAGGCCTGCTCGTTCGGGCGTCTCGCAAGGGCACCGTCAGCTATGTGGATGCCGAGACGATCGAGGTTACTCCCGGTGGGGCGGCCATCGGCGTCGATACCTATCACCTGCGAAAGTACGTGGGCCTCAATGAGCGGACCTGCCAGAACCAGAAGCCGATCGTGTCGCTGGGTCAGAAGGTCGAAAAGGGCGAGGTGATCGCGGACGGGGCGGCGACCTACAAGGGCGAACTGGCTCTCGGCCGCAACGTGCTCGTCGGCTTCATGGCCTGGGATGGTTTCAACTTCGAGGATGCGATCATCATCAGCGAGGAACTCGTCGAGGATGACGTCTACACGTCGATCCACATCGAGGAGTACGACATCGAGATTCGCGACACGAAGCTCGGTCGCGAGGAGTTCACCCGTGACATCCCGAACGTGGGCGAACGGGCCCTCCACAACCTGGATGAGAGCGGGATCGTGCGGATCGGCACCTATGTGCATTCCGGCGACATCCTCGTCGGCAAGGTTTCCCCCAAGAGCAAGACCGAGCTCACGCCGGAGGAAAAGCTGCTGCACGCGATCTTCGGCCGGGCTGGCGAGGACGTGAAGAACGACTCGCTCGAGGTGCCATCGGGCGTCGAGGGCATCGTGACAGCGACCGAAAAGTTCTCCCGGCAGATGAGCCTCTCCGAGGAGGAGCGGCGGGAGTTCCAGAAGCAGCTCAAGGAGGCCGAGAGCGAGGGCAACCTCAACGTGGCCGAGGCGTTCGCTGCGATGGTGGCCGAGATCGAGAAGGTGGTCCAAAAGCCGTTGCCGGCGGCCGACGGCAGTCCGCTGGTCCGCAACCAGGATCACAAGGTGGTCGCCGAGCGGGCGGCTGCTTTCAAGCTTGACGAAATCGAGTCGCGTTCGCCGCAGCGGAAGGCCGACGTCGAAAAAATTCACAAGAGCATGTGGCCGGCGGTCGAGGAGGCGATGGACGCCCGGGATCGGCGCTTGAACAGCATGAAGCGGGGCGACGAACTGCGGCCCGGCGTGCTCCAGATGGTGAAGGTCTATGTCGCGGCCAAGCGGGTCATCTCCGTGGGCGACAAGATGGCAGGTCGGCACGGCAACAAGGGGGTAATCGCCAAGATCCTCCCCAAGGAAGAAATGCCGTTCCTTGCCGACGGCACGCCGCTGCAGATCCTGCTCAATCCGCTGGGAGTTCCCAGCCGCATGAACGTGGGGCAGATTCTCGAGACCCACCTGGGGTGGGCCGGGAAGGTGCTTGGCTTCCAGGCGATCACGCCCGTGTTCGATGGGGCAAGTGAGGAGGACATCAACCAGGTGCTCGTTGATGCTGGCCTTCCCCGGCACGGCAAGGCCCAGCTCTTTGACGGCCGCACCGGCGAGCCGCTCGAGCAAGAGACGACGGTGGGCTACATCTACATGCTCAAGCTCCATCACCTCGTTGACGACAAGGTGCACGCTCGGTCCACGGGTCCGTACTCGCTCATCACCCAGCAACCCCTCGGCGGCAAGGCCCGCTTCGGCGGGCAGCGGTTCGGCGAGATGGAGGTGTGGGCGCTGGAGGCCTATGGGGCGGCCTACATCCTTCAGGAATTGCTGACCGTGAAGAGCGACGATGTGGAGGGCCGCACGAAGATCTACGAGAGCATGGTCAAGGGAGAGAACACGCTCGAGGCGGGCACGCCCGCCAGCTTTGACGTGCTCACAAACGAGATTCGCGGCCTCGGGCTGAACATGCAGCTCGAGAAGCGACGGGTCTAATTTCAGGCGGGCGAAGCCACCGTGGCCTTCGCCCGCCGGAGAGACCCCCGGGGCCAACAGCTCCGGTGGTTTCTCCAAGGGTCACGCCTCCGGCGTGACGGCGAGAAGTCGAAAAACTCAAAGACCGACGAACAATCGAGGGAGATACCACGTGAGCATCGGTGAAGCCACCTACGATCGCGTCAACGATTACTCAGCCGTCAAGATTAGCCTGGCGCGGCCGCACGACATCCGCAGCTGGTCGTTCGGCGAGGTGAAGAAGCCCGAGACGATCAACTACCGCACCTTCCGTCCCGAAAAGGACGGTCTGATGTGCGAGAAAATCTTTGGTCCGGAGAAGGACTGGGAGTGTTCGTGCGGGAAGTATCGCGGCATGAAGTACAAGGGGATGATCTGCGACCGTTGCCAGGTCAAGGTCGCCCACAGCCGCGTGCGGCGGAAGCGGATGGGACACATCGAGCTGGCCGCTCCTATCGTCCACATCTGGTTCTTCAAGGCGATGCCCAGCCGCCTCGGCGCCCTGCTCGACATGAAGACGTCGAGCCTGGAAAAGGTCATCTACTTCCAAGACTACGTGGTCCTCGATCCCAAGGACACGCCGCTCAAGAGGCAGCAGTTGCTCACCGAGGAGGAGTTTCGCGAGGCCAAGGCCACCTACGGTGACGGTGCTTTCGAGGCGGAGATGGGAGCCGAAGCCGTTCGCAAGCTGCTGCTCGGGCTCGATCTCGTGACGCTCTCGCGGGAACTGCGGGAGGATCTCGCCACCACAAACTCGAAGCAGAAGAAGAAGGATCTCGTCAACCGGCTCAAGATCGTCGAGGCGATTCGCGACAGCGAAAACAAGCCCGAGTGGATGGTGTTTGATGTGATCCCGGTGATCCCCCCGGATCTGCGGCCGCTCGTGATGCTCGACAGTGGCAACTTCGCCACGAGCGACCTCAACGATCTCTACCGTCGGATCATCAACCGCAACAACCGGCTCAAGAAGCTTGTCGACCTGAACGCCCCTGAGGTCATCATCCGCAATGAGAAGCGGATGCTGCAGCAGTCGGTCGACGCGCTGTTTGACAACAACCGTTGCAAGCGGCCCGTGCTCGCTTCGAGCAACCGGCCGCTCAAGAGTCTCACCGACATGATCAAGGGCAAGCAGGGCCGGTTCCGCGAGAACCTGCTCGGCAAGCGAGTTGACTACTCGG
>JBBEEF010000228.1:5663-11102 GCA_040880915.1 Pirellulales bacterium | reverse complement strand
CGTCGTTGGTGAGCGCTCCACGTGGCTCACGAGTCGTTCAGCAGTCCGGCCATGCTTGCGGAAGTGCCATTGGCCGGCCTATCCCTCAAGGTCGGGGCCCGTCAGGCCTCCCAGCCCTTGCGATACTCGCGGCGCAGGAGCGCCGTCGCGTCGGCGCGACTGGCCTCAAGGGGCAAGGCGTCCCAGTCGAACTCGCCCTGGATCCGGTAGGCAATGTTTGCCAAGAGCACGCTTTCTGCCATCGGGCCTGAGTAGTCGAAGTTGCAGCTGGCGGGCTTGCCGCCGCGGCAGGCCGCGATCCATTCCTTGTGGAAGCCGGGCGAAGGCGGCATGGCCGGCTCGGCCCCCTTCCCGGGCCCTTGGTAGCCGGCAAACTTCTCCTCAGGGAGGAGCTTCCACTTGTCGAAGCCGCATGCAAGCGTGCCCTCGCTGCCGAGAAAGAGCGTGTTGAACGACTTGTCGGTGGCACCCTTCTCGGCCGCGATCGGCGGGCGGTCCTGATACCAGTGGAGGGCCACCGGTGGCAGGCTGCCGCGGGCCGGGAAGTCGAGCCGCGTGGTCATGGCCGTGGGCGTGCGGTTGAGATCGGGCTCGGGGCCGCTACCCGACACGTGCACCGGGTAGACGAGGTCGAGCGCCCAGAACGGGATGTCGAGAATGTGGCAGCCCCAGTTGCCGGTCTCGCCGGTGCCGAACTCCCACCAGAATCGCCAGTCATAGGGAGCGAAGCCATTGGTGTAGGGCCGCTCCGGGCAGGGACCGAGCCAGAGATCCCAGTCGAGCCCAGCAGGCACCGCTCCGGGCTCGCCCGGAGCCTTCGGCATGCCGCGGGAGCTGGCGATCCACGAGTGGGCCTCCTTCACCTCGCCGATCACGCCGCTCTTCACGACCGCCACCGCCTCCCGCAGCCCCCGGTTGGCATGCCGCTGGTTGCCGAGCTGCGTGGCCAGCTTCTTCTCACGGGCGGCGACCGTGAGCCGGCGCACCTCCTCCACCTCGTGGGCCAGCGGCTTTTCCAGGTAGACATGCTTGCCCCGCTCCATCGCCCACCAGGCGGGATGGAAGTGGGTGTGGTCGGGCGTGCTGATCACAACCGCGTCGATCTCTTTCTCGAGCGTGTCGAACATCTTCCGGAAGTCGGTAAACGCATGGACGGCGTCGAACTGCTCGAAGGCCTTGCCGGCCCGCCGCTCGTCCACGTCGCAGACCGCGACGATATTCTGGCTCGAGACGCCGCGGAGGTTTGCTGTGCCCTGGCCACCGGTGCCGATCACGGCCACGTTGAGCTTGTCGTTCGGGCCCTCGACCTGGGCGGCCGCGATACCATGCCCGGCGAAATAGCCGGCCCCGGCGACACTGGCGAGGCCTGTAAACCTGCGGCGGGAGAGGGTGGTCCGGCTGGACATGCGATGAATCCTCATGGTGGGCGCTCAAAACCGCATCCGTCCCAGGTCATTCATCCGCGGGCACGGATTTTCCCAGGCCGCCGTCTATCGTAGGGGACTCAGCCGGCGGATGCATCGGCGGCTACTGGAACGAGTTCCCTCCCTGGCCCCACGACCGTGGCCCAACCCTCCGACATCCTCGTGATCGGCGCCGGCGCCGCCGGCCTGTTCGCCGCCACCTGGGCTGGGCGCACCGCCGCCGCCGCGGGCCGGCCGCTATCGATCACCGCCCTCGACTCGGCCCGCAAGCTCGGCGCGAAAGTGCTCGTGGCCGGTGGCGGCCGCTGCAACGTGACCCACGAGCGGGTCGCCGAGGCCGACTACGCCGGCAGCACACCCCCGGCAATCCGCAAGGTGCTGAGACGGTTTTCGGCAGCCGACACCGTCGCTTTCTTCCACGCGGCGGGCGTGGCACTCAAGACCGAGGAGACGGGCAAGCTCTTTCCTGTCAGCGACTCGGCCCGCACGGTGCTCGATGCGCTCCTGCGGGAGGCCGTCGGGGCCGGCACGCGGATTGTGCATCCGGCCCGGGTCACGGCCATCGAGCAGACCGCGGAGGGCTTCCTCGTGACAACCGACGCCGGCCCGTTTTCCGCTCGGCGTGTGATTCTCGCAAGCGGCGGCCAATCGCTCCCCAAGAGCGGCTCCGACGGCTCGGGATTCCGCCTCGCCGCGAGCCTCGGGCACACGCTCACCAGCCCGATCGTGCCGGCGCTTGTGCCGCTGGTGCTGCCGGCGGGCCACTGGATCACAGGACTCGCCGGCCTCACGCTCCCGACCGAGGTGACCCTGCGAAGCGGCACCGGCAAACGGCTCTTCGCCACGACCGGCAGCACGCTGTGCACGCATGTGGGGCTTTCTGGGCCGGCGATCCTCGACGTGAGCCGCCACTGGCTCGTGGGCCGGGTTGCCGATCCCAATCTCACGCTCACCCTCAACTGGCTGCCGGGTGAGTGTCTCGATTCGCTCGACCGACTCCTCGTCGCGGGCCAGCGGCGGGGGGGGGTGGCGACCCTCCGCGAGCGGCTCACCGACCGCTTGGCACGCACCCTCTGCGAGCAGGCGGCCGCGGCCCCAGCCGGCGACCTGGCCCGCGACGCCCGGCGCCGGCTCGCCACCCTCGCCACAGCCACGCCCCTTTCAATCACCGGCGACCGGGGGTTCACCGTGGCGGAGGCCACCGCGGGGGGCGTGCCGCTGGCTGAGATTCGCCTCGACACGATGGAGAGCCGCGTCTGCCCGGGCCTGTTCCTGGCCGGCGAGGTGCTTGACGTGGATGGCCGGATCGGCGGCTTCAACTTCCAGTGGGCCTGGGCCAGCGGTTTCGTGGCGGGCAGTGCCGCGACCCGGGCCGCCTCTCAGCCCGCGACCGGAAAAGCCGCCGACGGCGACGCGGCAGCATCGATGGCCAGCACCTCGTAGCGAAACGATCCCTGCCGCAGATCGAGCGACCGCATGGCGGTGCGGGCCGCGACAGCGGCGGGAGCAGGCGCAGTGTCCGGCAGCATCGCCGAGATGGCGACCACGACATCCTCGACCGCGATGTCGTTCATCGCGGCCTCACCAAACGGCCAGGCCGCTGTGGCAGGAGCGATTCGCACCGGCAGCCTGTCGGCGAGCGGGCGACGGACGTGGGCCGACCGCACGACAACGGCACGGGCTGTCCACGGTGACCACTGGTTGGGATCGGTCGGGCCGACGAGTACGGCCACCGGCACGCCGTGCGAGGCGGCCAGGTGAACGAGCCCCGTGTCGACCCCCAGGCAGGCGTCCATGCGGGCGACGAGACCGCCGGTCTCCCGCAGCGAGAGTTCGGCCGTAAAGTCGTGAACATGATCCGCCACGTCGCGGCCGACGGCGGCCCGCAGCCGGTTGTGCTCGACCACGTCGTTCGGCCCGCCGCAGAAAATAACCTCGCAGCCCCGCGCGAGCACCAGCCACTCGATCACTGCCTCCCAGCGATCGGCCGGCCAGTGTTTCTCCGGGGCCGTGCTCTGAGGCGCAAGAAAGACCCGCGGGCGGCCAGCCGGGAGCCGCGCGACAAGCTGCGACACCCGGGCTGCGGTAGCCGGCGCCACCCAGTTTTCGCTGTGGCCGTCGTCCACGTCGATGCCCTCGGCACGCAACAGGTCGAGGTAGCGGGCGGCCTGATGGCGGCCGCGGGCGGCGGTTACCGCCCGGGTGAGCAGCCAGCGGCCGTCGCCCGCGAGGCCCACCCGCACCGGAATGCCGGCGAGCGTGACGAGGAGCCCTGCCGACAGCGAACGCTTGAGGAGGTAGGCCCTTGTATACCGCCGCCCCGCGAGCCAGGCGGCCTGCGTCCTGATCGCGGCGAGTGCTGCGACCGGACCACGGCGGCCAGGCCGGGTCCACGATACGAGGTCGTCGACGTAGGGGCAGTCGGCCAGCACGCCCCGCGCCGGCCCCTCGGCACAGATGTCGATCACCGCGTCGGGAAAGGCCCGCCGCAGGTTCCTCAGGAAGGGGATCGCAAGCACCGTGTCGCCGATGTAGCGGGTGCAGACCACGAGGATCCGCTCCCGGCCACGGTCACGTTCCTCGCTGCCTCTGGTCGCCATGCGACTCACCTCGCGAAGCCCACAAAGAAGCTAAACAGCTGCTCGCTGTCGAACGGGGCCGCCACGACCGGGACGGCGAAGTCGAGTGCGATCGGAGCTGGCCCCATCGCCGGGAGCGTGATCCGCAGGCCGAAGCCGGGGGCAACACGCATGTTGTTGATCGCGACGCTGCTCTCGACGGTACCGAAGTCGGTGAAGATCACGCCGCGGAGCGTGTCGTCGGCCGTGATCGGAAACAGGTATTCGATGGTGTTGAGCCACTGAAACGGACCACCGACAACCGCCAGTTGGCCGTTGGGACCAGCCTGCCTTGGGCTCGCTCCGCGGAACGTGAAACCGCGAAGCGTGTTGTAGCCACCGGCGAAAAAGTTGTCGTAGGCAGGCGTGTCTGGCCCGCTCATGCCGAGCACCGACCCGACCGAGAGGACGTGCCGGCCGGAGCCGTCGGGCCGCTCGTTGAGCAGGAAATACTGCCGCCCTTCGAGGATGCCTCGCGGGTAGGAGTAGGTGCCGATCACCTGCTCAAACTCGAAGGTCGCCAGGTGGCCCTGCGTGGGGAGAAACGGGCTATCTCGGGTGTCGTGGATCAGGCCTGCGGAGAATCCGTAGACGCCGTTGGTGCCGAGCATGCTCACGACGTCGGGGGCCAGCACCCGCGGGCCAAAGACGTCCACGCTCTCGCCCCGGAAGCCGGCGTTGACCGAGAGGTCGGGAGCGAACGCGAACTGGTAGCCCAAACCGATCCGGCCGCCCGTTCGTGCCTCAGCCCAGTCGAAGAAGAACCGGGTGTAATAGGAGGCCGAGAGCGTCATGCCGATCCGGGTGTCGAACAGGTACGGCTCCTGGAAGGTGGCCATGTATCGCTGCAGCTGCGTGCCCGGGGCGGCTTCGAGACGGAACCGCTGGCCCGCTCCTCGGAAGGCGACGCCGTTTTTGATGTCATCCCAGCCGCGGGGCAGGCGGAGGATGTCGAAGTTCTGCTCGTCGAGGACGATGTTGCCCACGAGGCCGGCGTTGGAGTTGACGCCCGCCCCGATCATGAACCGGCCGGTCTGGGTCTCTTCGGCGTCGACGTCGAGGATCACGTAGGGCTCGTTGCCGGGGAACACCGCCGCTCCACCGCCACCGCCAAAGTCGGGGAGCGCTCCCGGCTGGAACCCGGGAGGCTGGTTCGGGTCGCCCTGCATGACGGGCATCACGGGAAACCCGTTTGGGAGCTGGCCACCGACGACCTGCTGCTGGGCGGTGTAGGGCTGCGGCGGCGGCGCCGTCATGCGGGCGTAGTCGAGGGCCTCAGGCCCCGCTGGAGCGAGCGGCTGGCCGCCCCAGGACTGGGCTGCCGGCTGCTGCTGGGCGACCGGCTGCGGAGCAAACTGCTGCTGGGGAGCAAACTGCTGCTGGGGAGCAAACTGCTG
>JBBEEF010000228.1:0-5563 GCA_040880915.1 Pirellulales bacterium | reverse complement strand
CGGCTGGGGCGGAACCTGATAGCCCGGGCTCTGCCCGCGCCAGCGGGGCCCTTGGACCGTCGCGGCGGGTGGGGCGGACCCCTGCTCACCGGCCGGCGGCGCCGCCAACCCGGGATCGTGAGCCTCGGCCCCCTCCTGCCATTCGCCTTCGAGCACGAGGTCGAGCACGGCCTCGTCGTCCGGGCTCTGACCGCGGAAACCGGGGCGATCCGGGTCGGCAGCCACCTGGCTGTCCTCGTCGGCCTCGGGCTTCGAAAACGAGATCCGCGGCCCCTCTCCCTTCGCGGCGTCGGCTGCGAACAGGGCACTTGCCTTGAGCCGCCGCTCGTCGTCGCGGAGCCTGCGGATGTCGAGAATGTCGCCGGGACGCAGCGAGAGCCTGTTGAGCACCACGCTGTGCCGGGTGTGCGGGTGCTCGCCCCGGATCTTCACGTTGATCTTGCCGACCCGGTACCGCTGCCCCTCACTCACGTTGTAGACGAGGTCAAGCTGCCCGGGCTCCTCGAGAAATCGCGGATCAGCCCGGATGTCAGCAAACACGAATCCCCGGCCGCCATAGATGTCGCGGATCAGGTTGAGATCGGCGTCCATCTTTGCCTGGTTGAACGGCTCGCCCCCCTTGAGCTTGAGGTCTCGCTCAAGAAACTCGGTCTTGAACTTGCTGTTCCCCATGAACGAAACGTTGCGGATGTTGTAGCGGGGGCCCTCGCTGATGACGTAGGTCAGGTGCGTCCAGTCGCGAAACCCCTCGTGGACGACCGTGACCTCGCGGCCCACCTTGGCCTGGAAGAAGCCCAGGCTGCGGTAGTAGGCGGTGAGGGCCTCGATGTCACCATCGATCTTCTCACGGTCCACGTCACCGCCGAGAAACCAGAAGAAGCCGGGCTTCGTCTTGACCTGCGTGAGGAGCCGGCCATCACTGGCGATCGTGTTGCCGACAAAGCTTGTCCACAGGGCCTTGCGAGACCGCCCCTCGTCGATGAGGAACACGGCCCCCTTGTCGCCAGGCTTGCTGCCCTCGACGGTCGTCACGCGGGCCGCCTCATACCCCTTCTCGTGGTAATGGCTCTCAATCCGCCGGCGGGCCTCCTCCACGACGTAGGGATCCATGGCGTCGCCCACATCGATCTCCGCCTTCTTGCGGAGCGTCCGCGAGTTGAACTGGTTGTTGCCCACATACCGCACATAGCGGAGCGTGGGTCGCTCCACGACCTGGAAGATCACGACCATCCCCTCGGCGACCCGGGTGTACTTGGGGTGCACGTCGACAAACTTCCGCGAGCGGTGGAGGGTCCGCACATCCTCCTCGATCGACTGCGTGTCGAAGACCTGCCCGGCCCGGGTGATGAGCTTGGGAAGCCGCGAAACCTCGACCGTCTCATTGCCCTCGATCCGGACCTCGACGATCACGTCGGCCTGGCGGGCCGCAGCCGAGACCTTCCCCGGGTCGACCGACGGCAGCGGGCGAATCCCGGCCGCATCATCGGCTGCCGCCGGCGACAGAAATGCAAGGATTGCCCCGAGAACAAGCCCTCGGGCAGCAAGCGAGCGAATGATGGGGGCGGGTACTGGCAAGGGAACGACGCCGGGGGCCAAGAACTGAAGCCCCGGACAAATAGCCGAGCGCCCATGCCCCTCACAAGGCGAAAAGTGTCCACCATTTTCTGGTTCCGGCGATCAGGCCTCCGGCTGCTTGCCCAGATTCTGATCCTTGACTGGTCCACGGAAACGGCTGTAGTTTTGGGGTGATCCCGGTGGGCCCGGGCCGGTTGTTCGCCGGAAGTGCTCCCTCCGGTCCACGGCTCCCAAGGCCGCCGGCCCCCCCATGCCGCCGATGGTCATCGATCTGCGTCGCACCGAGGACGCCCGCGACGTGGTCCACCGGGCCGTGCAGGCCCTGGCCGAAGGACGGGCAGTGG
The DNA here is from genome assembly GCA_040880915.1 of Pirellulales bacterium. Taxonomy (GTDB): domain Bacteria; phylum Planctomycetota; class Planctomycetia; order Pirellulales; family UBA1268; genus QWPN01. The sequence goes on along the minus strand of JBBEEF010000228.1, from coordinate 3,644 downwards.
CCTTCCCAACGGAGACCGACTACGTCGTGGCCGCGAGCGCCAGAATGCCGGCGGCGGTCGGGCGGCTTTTTGACTTGGCGCCCACCCACGCGGGCGAACCTCGGCTCACGCTGGCCCTCAAGAGCTGCGACGAAGCGCTCGACTGGGCACCCCGGATCACGCCGGTCGGCCGCCGCCTCGCCCGCCGCTGCTGGCCCGGACCGGTGGCCATGATCCTCCCCGACGACCATCCGGAGAGTCTCGTGCACCGGCTCCCCGCGGCCGTGCGGTCGGCGCTTGTGGGTGACGGCCGCCTGCGGCTGCGAATCCCCGGTCACCCGATGCTCGCCGACTGCATGCGAATGCTGGCCGCACCGTTGCTGCTCGCCGAGCCCGTGACCGCTGACGGTCCGACGGTCACCGCCGCGGATGTGGCGGCAGCCGCGGGAGACTTGCTTGCGCTGGTGCTCGACGACGGGCGAGCCCGCTATGCCCAGCCTGCCTCGACAATCGAACTGGTCGACGCGAGCTTTCGGATCGTGCGGCCGGGAATCGTCGCCGAGGAGACGCTGCAACGGCTGGCCAGCCTGATGGTGCTCTTCGTGTGCACGGGCAACACCTGCCGCAGCCCGATGGCCGAGGCCCTCTTCCGACAACTGGCGGCGAGCCGGCTGGGCTGTGCTGCCGACGAGATCGAGCGGCACGGGGTGGTGGTCGCCAGTGCCGGCCTGGCAGCCTGGGCGGGCGGGCCAGCCAGCGTCTCGGCGGTGGAGGTGATGGCGGAAGCGGGCGCCGATCTCCGCGGCCATGAGAGCCAGCCGCTGACGGAATCGCTCGTCCGTCAGGCCGACGTCATCCTCACGATGACGGCATCTCACCGGGCGGCCCTGATCGCCCAATTCCCGGAGGCGGGAGGGCGCGTGAGCGTGCTCTCCCTCGACCGCCGCGACGTCATCGACCCGATCGGCGGCAGTCTCGAAACCTACCGGACCTGCGCCCGGCAGATCCGCGAGCACCTCGGGGAAAGAATCGATACACTTGGGTTGCCGCCGTCGGCACAGCCCGGCGGTTCCTCCCGGAGCGGCTAGAGTCTCATGCGGATTGCGATTGGCAGCGACCACCGCGGCGTGCAGCAACGGCAGCGGCTCATCGGCCTCCTCGAGCGGCTCGGCAACGAAGTCCTCGACTGCGGCTCGCTGGGCGATGAAGCGGTGGACTATCCCGACATTGCCGCCGACGTGGCCCGCCGCGTTGCCGACGGCACGGCCGAGCGGGGTGTTCTGTTGTGCTGCACGGGCGTGGGCATGGCGATCGCGGCCAACAAGATCGCCGGCGTCCGGGCGGCCACCTGCCACGACGAGGTCACGGCCGAGATGAGCCGCCGCCACAACGACTTGAACGTGCTCTGCCTCTCCGCCGAGATGCTCGGTCCGGAGATGCAGGACAAAATCATCCGCACCTGGCTCGCCACCCCCTTCGAGGGCGGTCGCCACGCCCGACGCGTCGGCAAGATCACGGCTCTCGAACCAGACTGCGGCCCCGCCAAAGCCGCCATTTCCCCAGCCTGAGGGTGGGCCCGGGGGTTTCCGGGGCCGCGGCAATTTGGGGGGAAGCTGGTGGGCGGCGAAGAGTCGTCGGCTCGTAGCGGTCGTAGCGTTCCAGCCGGGAAAAAATCGGTCCGGAATCCGGTCCCGTTCGTTGAACCGGGCTGTGCTCTGGGTATCGTCGAGGACATGCCGTGGTCACGGCCGGCAGGTGCCGGCGTGACGCGGTGAACCCCGGGAACACATACCGGCATGCCACTCGCCCGCCACCCCGACCCGGAAGAGATCGATTGCCTGATCCGCAATGGCGATCTGCGGACGGCCATCGAACCGTATCTCGACGAGGCCGTTTGGGAGATCGACTTCCGGCACTTATCGACCGAGGCCGAGAATCGGTTTCTGGAGTCGATGCTTGCCTGGGAACTTGCTCCCGTGGCTCCCGTGGCCCGCTGGTTCGACCCCCCACTTGCGATGCAGCCGGTCTGCACGCTCGACGACGAGCAGGTTGGGGAGCGACTCTGGGAAGTGATCGACCGCCTGCACGCCAAGCGGATCGTGCTCGACTTCACCGACCACCTCTCAGACCGTGAACTCTATTCACTCATCCGCCGAGACATCCTCCCGGCGGTGCTCAAGCGAGTGGACCTGCCCGATAACTTCGTCCACTGGGACTGCAGCGCCACCCTCGACGGCGACGACTCCGTCTGGCTGACCTACTACGCCAGCGACGAGGAGCGGGAGGGATGGCGGCTCGAGGAGGGCCGTGACCCGCCCCCGCGCCGCGTCCCCACGCACCCCCGGGCTTTGCCCGTCGCCGATCTGTAGGCTCCAAACCGCTGTGAGCGGCGCCGGCGGCACTCCCAAGGCTTTTTTGGGCAGGCTCGAGCCCCGGGTGGTGCGATACTCCCCGCCGCGGGGAAAATTCACTCGAGAGGCCGTGGCTGCCGCGGCGGGAACACGCCGCGTATCCTTTACGTGCAACTCCGATCGCTTCACCCCTCCTGGAACCACCCCCATGAAGATGTTGCTGGTGATCCCGCTTTTGATCGTTGCCCTTGTGCGGGCACAGGCGGCGGGGCTCGCCGCCGACACCGCCGCCGTTCAGGAGGCCGTCGCCAAGGCAGCGGCGTTTCTCGCGAGCTGCCAGGAGCCCAACGGCAGCTTCCATGCCGATCTCGGACCCGGCGTCACGGCGCTTGCCGTCACGGGCCTCGTGCGGAGCGGCACGCCGGCCGACGCGCCGGTCGTGCAGAAGGCGCTTGATTACTTGATGTCGTTCCGCCAGCCAGACGGCGGCTTTTATACGGCGGGGTCACCCGTGGCCAACTACGAGACCTCGATCGTGATGCTGGCCCTGGCAGCCTGTAGCGTTGATGGCCGGCTCGACGCTGAGATCAAGGGAGCCACGCGGTTCGTCAAGAAGCTCCAGTGGGATGAGGACGAGGGCAAAGATCCAAACGACCCTGCCTACGGCGGCGCGGGCTATGGGAAGAAGTCACGACCCGATCTCTCCAACACAGCCTTCATGATCGAGGCCCTGCGGACCGTCGGGGAGAGCGAGAACGATCCGGCGATCCAGCGGGCGCTCCAGTTTGTGTCGCGGACCCAGAACCTGCCCGGGCCTCATAACCCGCTGCCGTTCCCGGCGAAGAATCCCGACGGCGGCTTCTACTACACGCCGGCGGCTGGCGGGGAGAGCCAGGCGGGCGAGACGCCGGGAGGGGGACTGCGGAGCTACGCGTCGATGACCTACGCGGGGCTCAAGAGCATGATCTTCGCCGGGCTCACGAAGGACGATCCGCGGGTCAAGGCGGCGATCAAGTGGCTCGCAAACCACTTCACCTTCGATGAGAACCCCGGCATGGGCCAGGCGGGGCTATTCTTCTTTTACCACACCGCTTCCAAGGCCCTGGCCGTTCTCGGCGAGGAGACATTGACCGATGCCACCGGCCGTGAGCACCGCTGGCGGGACGAACTGACCACCGCCATCATCTCGCGGCAAGAGGAGAATGGTTCCTGGACCAACCCCAACGAGCGGTGGCTCGAAGGGGAGCCGGTGCTCTCGACGAGCTACGCGCTCTTGGCGCTGGCTAACTGCCTGCAGTAACGCTCCGCGCATGG
>JBBEEF010000227.1:0-11295 GCA_040880915.1 Pirellulales bacterium | reverse complement strand
AGGCGGGGTGGCCTTCGTTCCCGCAGTCCCCGGGCTCGCGCCCGGGGCTTGGATGCGGGCATGGGCAGAAAATCTCTGGCGAGCCTGCTCTCCCAACTCCTAGCGGATGGTCAGGGGAGCCTCGTCGCTCCCGCGCTGAGTTGTTCCGTCGTCGGCCGTGAACAGCGGGTCGACGGTGTCGGCTAGCGGCCGGATCGCCACCAGCCGCACGCTCGTGCGTTCGCCGCGGTCGTGGTCACGCAGCAGGCAGTCGCCCACGGAGGCCGACTCGTCTCCGACACTGCCCACGAGGAGCATCCCGTCGCGGGGGAGCACGGTGGTGAACTGGAGGTGTTCCATGTGGTGTCGGCGTTGGCCCGTCTCAAGCCGGAACATCCCGTCCTCGCCAACCCAGGATTTCCGCAGCGGCCCGTGGCGGATCTCCGGCACCGCCGTGATCCGAACCCGGCCGTCGGCCGCGGGTCGTACCTCGATCGCGATCAGCGGGCTGGCGTCGTGGTAGGTCGCGCCGCTGACTCCTCCACCCGACCGCTCGAGGAGCACAAGCTCGCGGATGCCCGAGGCAGTCACGATCTCGCTGCGGCGGCCCGGCAGGAGCCGCAGCAGCCTGCGGGCGACGGCTGAGTCGGTGGCCAGCTCATGGCCGGCCGCCGGCTCCGACGCGGTCGGTGTGAAGCGGGCGGCGAGGTGGGGGGGCAGGTGGTCGCCGACGATGCCCACCCGCAGCCCGTTGGCTGCCAGCCGCGCGCGGAGATCACGATCGAGGAACTGCTCGTCGACGAAGTTCCAGAGCTCGTCTCGCACTGCTGTGTCGTGCTCGTCGCAGCGGATAAAGAGCAGCTCGAGCTCGATCGACTGCCGCGTGGGCTTCGAGTCGGCCCGGGTCACATTCGCGGCGGCGGTCACGGCGGGTTGGCCACCGATAAACCGGCAGCCGGCGGCCATCAGGCAGACGGCGATCGCGAGAGGAGGGAGGGTGCGCGGAAGCATGGAGGCCCCGGAGCGACGGCGCGGGGAGTGGAGGGTCGAGGGGAGATAGGGAACCAGCGGTGCCAGGTCAACCGCGAAACCGGTCCCCCGGGCCATCTGCAGCCCGGCTTCGCCCCTCAGGAGACGGCACGAATGGCGTTGATAAACATTGCCAGCCCCGTGCCGGGGGCGTCGGGATCGAGCCGGCCGTGCCAGGCGGGGTGCTGCGTGGCCTCGATAAATCGCTCCGGATGCGGCATCAGCCCAAACACGCGGCCGCTCGGGTCGCAGGCCCCGGCCACGTCGGCCGCGGAGCCGTTGGGATTCGTGGATTGGCCCCCGGCGTCGGCAGCATATCGCAGCGGCAGCTGGCCGGCGGCGGCGAGCGGGGCCAGGTCGGCCTCCGACCGCGGCAGGAACCGACCCTCCGCGTGGGCCACCGGCAGCTCCAGGTCTGCGAGCCCTTCGAGGAACACGCACGGCCCCGGCTCGCACCGCAGCCGTACCCAGCGGTCGATGAACCGGCCGGAGGTGTTGTGGGCGAGGGTCGCCTGCCGCTCGCCGGCGGCGTCGGCGAGGAGCAGCCCTGTCTGCAGGAGCACCTGGAAGCCGTTACAGATCCCGAGGACGAGACCGCCGCGATCACGAAATCGCATCAGCACGTCGGCCAGTCGCGTCCGCAGCTCGACCGCGAAGATCCGGCCGCTGGCGATGTCGTCACCGTAGGAGAAGCCGCCGGGGATGCAGAGGATCTGGCAGTCGTCGACGGTGGCGGGCCGTTCGGCGAGCGAGCGGACGTGGACGCGGCGGGGGATTCCACCGGCCCGCTCGAAGCCGCGGGCGGTCTCGTAGTCGCAGTTGGTGCCGGGGGCACGCAGGACAAGGACGCGGGGCGCGAGCATTCAGGAGGCCTCCCGGGAGAGCGTTCGCCAGGCGGCGGCCAGCTCGGCGACGGCGATCTGCCCAACGTCGCCTGTGGTGCCGACGAGTTCGACCACCGGCCTGGCGAGCACCTCGCCCACGAAGCTCCACGGCACATCGCCGATCGCGGCGGCGAAGTCATCCCCGCCGCCGGCGGGCACCTCGCAGAGGAAGCGGCCCGGTGACTCACCAAAGGCGATCGCCAGATCGCGGCCGGCCGCCGGGAGCGATGCGTCGGCGTCGAACGGCACGTCGGCCAGCATGAGCCGGGCACCGAGCCCACCGCCGATCGCCATCTCGGCAACTGCCACGGCCAGGCCGCCGTCGGAGAGATCATGGCAGGCAAGCGCCGTGCCTCGTCGCTGGGCCGCCGCCACCGCGTGCACCGTCGCCCGGCAGGCCGGCACGTCCACCCGGGGCACCGCTCCTCCGCGCACCAGCCCGGTGAGCTCGAGCTGGCTGCCCACCGTGGCCGGCCGCGAGAGCCCGACGATCGCCAGCCGGCTGCCGGCACGCTTGAGATCGGGAGAGACGGCCCGCCGCACGTCTGGCACCTGCCCCAGTGCCGTCGCGAGAAGCGTTGGCGGGATCGACATTTCCCGCGGCGTGCCGGAGGCATCGGTCCAGGCGAAGACGTTGTTGAGGCTGTCCTTGCCGCTGACAAACGGGGCCGCGAAGGCGATCGCCAGGTCATGGCAGGCGCGGCAAGCCTCGACCAGGGGCCCGAGCGTGGCGGGGCTTCGCGTGTCGCCCCAGCAGAAGTTGTCCAAGAGTGCGAGCCGGTCGGGGTCGGCGCCCGCAGCCACCGCGTTGGCGATCGCTTCCACGATCCCGCCGGCGGCCATCTCGTAAGGGTCGATTGTCCCGAGCCGGTGCCGCAGGCCCACGCCCAGCACCACGCCCCGGTCGCGGCCGAGCACGCCGCGGACGATCGTGCCGTCGGCCGGGCCGCCGCCGGGCCCGAGCAGCGGTTTGGTCACGCTCCCGCCCTGCACCTCGTGGTCGTACTGGCGGATGATCCATTCCTTGCTCGCCACGTCGGGCAGGGCGAGCACGGCCAGGAGGGTGTTGCCGAGGAGGGTCTCGGCCGAGCCGGCGGGCTGCCACTCGGCCGGCTGGTCTGGCGGCGGCGAATACTCTGACTGGAGCGTGCGGCGGGGGCGGCCTTCGTGGAGGAAGTGGCAGTCGAGCTCACCGGCCACCTGCCCCTCCCAGCGGAGCGAGAGCCGGCCGGAGCCGGTGAAGCGGCCGATCACCGTCGCCTCGACCCCCTCGGCGGCGGCCACCGCGGCGAGCGTGTCCCAGTTCTCCGGCGGCACGGCGAGCACCATCCGCTCCTGGGCCTCGGAGATCCATGCCTCCGTCGCCGAGAGCCCGGCGTATTTGAGGGGCACGCGGTCGAGGTCCACCTCGGCCCCGAGCGTCGCGGCCATCTCGCCGACGGCGCTCGAAAGCCCGCCGGCCCCGCAATCGGTCAGTGCGTGGAAGAGATTCTGCCGCGCCGCCTCGAGCACGAAATCGGTCAGTGTCTTCTCGTTGATGGCGTGGCCGATCTGCACCGCGCCTCCCGACTGGCTCTCGCTCGTGCTCGACAGCTCGATGCTCGAGAAGGTCGCGCCATGGATGCCGTCACGGCCGGTGCGGCCGCCGGCCACGACGACGAGATCACCCGTCGCGACGGCCGCCTGCTCGCCACCGCGGGGCATCACACCCACCGTGCCGCAGAACACGAGCGGATTGCCGAGGTAGCCGGGGTCGAAGGCGACGGCACCGGCGATTGTGGGGATTCCCATCCGGTTGCCGTAGTCCCGCACGCCCGCCACCACGCCGGCCAGGAGTCGCCGCGGCGGGATCACACCCGGGGGAAGCGCGGCGGCGGGCGTGTCGAGCGGTGCCACGCAGAAGACGTCGAGATTGGCGATCGGCTTGGCCGAGAGCGCTGTGCCGAGCACATCGCGGATCACACCCCCCAGTCCCGTCGCGGCGCCGCCGTAGGGCTCGATGGCCGACGGGTGGTTGTGGGTCTCCACCTTCACGCACACGTCGTGGTCACCGTCGAAGCGGACCACGCCCGAGTTGTCACGGAACACGCTCACGCACCAGTCGCCGGCCCCGAGGGCCGCGCGGACCTTCTGTGTGGCGGCGAAGACTGTGTCCTTGAGCAGGTTGGCGTACCGGATTGTTCCCGCGGGGCCGGTGTGTTCCACGGGGCTGGTGAGCGTCTTGTGGCAGCAGTGCTCGCTCCAGGTCTGGGCGAGCGTCTCGAGTTCGATCTCGAACGGGTCGCGGCCGAGCGTGTGGAAGTGGTCGCGGATGGCGTGGAGTTCGGCCACCGCGAGGGCCAGGCAGCGATCCCGGGAGAGTCGTTCAAGGGCCGGGTCGTCGAGGTCGACGAGCGGCACGGTCTGCCGCACGAAGGCCCAGGTGCCGCCGCCGGCAAGCGAGTCGAGCTGCAGCGGCCCCACCACCACGTCATGGATCGCATCGTTGGCGACCAGCCGGCGGACGAGATCGGCGGCGGTGGCGGGGGGGAGCGGCGGCAGCCAGTATTTTGTGAGGCTGCGGACGGTCACGCCCCCGTGGCCGACAAGGGCGAGGGCTCCTGTGGCGGAGAGGCCGGCCGGATCGGTGACCCCCGCCCGCGGCAGCACGTGCACGACCGTCGGCAGGCCGTCGAACGAGGCCGTCAGCCGCGGCGCAGCCACCAGGTCGACGACGAACCGCTCGCTGACCGGGTCGGCCAGGAGCACCGCGGCCAACCGTTCCACCGTGCCGCGGTCGAAGTCTGCCTCGATGAGCCAGCCGGCGGCGGTGCGGGCAGCGGAGCAGCCCGTGATCCCCAGGGCGGTGGCACCAGCGACCAGATCGCGGGCGGCATGGTCGGCTGCCGCGTCGGCAACGCACACGTCAACTTCCCACAGCATCGCGAACATCCTTGGCGCGGGAGAGGAGGGTGACGAGCCGGCGACGGTCGCCGGCCTCGACGGCGGCGAGGACCCGCTCCGACGCCGCGGTGATCCGGCGGAGGGCCGCAGCGAGCGAACTCGAGTTGTCGAGCAGGATGTCGGCCCAGAGCTCGGCGTCGCCCGCGGCGATCCGGGTTGTGTCCCGCCAGCCGGTGGCCGCGAAGGGGAACGCGGCGGGGGGAGTGGCGGCAGCGATCGCCGCTGCCACGACATGGGGGGCATGGCTGGTGGCCGCCAGCAGCCGGTCGTGTTCACGCGGGGCCATCACGAACACGGTCGCACCGAGCGCCGACCAGAGGGCCGCGGTGTCCTCGACGTCTTTGGCCGGCGTGGCCGGCGCCGGCGTCACGACCACCACGCGGCCGACAAACAGTTCGGGATCGGATGCCTCGGGGCCGCGGCGGTGGCTGCCGGCCAGTGGGTGGGAGCCGACGAACCGGCTTCGCCGTCGTTTCCGCCTCCGTTCCCAGCCGGCCACGATCGAGGCCTTCGTGCTGCCGGCGTCGGTGACGAGCGTGCCCGGGCGGGCGGCGGCGTCGATCGTGTCGAGCAGCGAAGGGATCATCGCCACGCCGGTGGCTACCACGACCAGGTCGGCCTCGGCCACGGCCGCGGCATCGAGCGAGGTCTCCGTGACGGCTCCGGATCGCAGGGCGGCGGCGAGCGAGTTGCGGGACCGGCCCACTCCGATCACCCGCGTGGCCAGTCCCCGGCCCAGAACCGCTCGGCCTACCGAGCCGCCGATCAGGCCTACGCCCACGATCGCGACAGTCGGCCAGGCAGCGTGCATGGATGGCAGGAAGGGGGAGCGGCACCGAACTGCGGGTTTTACCAGATGGAAAGCCGGGTTGAAACGGAGCGGTGCCGAGGATGGCAATCCGGTTGGGCATTGAGTCTGCCGAGGAACGTGCGGTTAGGCTTCGGGCCTGCCGAAAATGGGGTGCGGAGCAGCCGGGGAGGTGTGCCGCTCCAAGCGAAGCTCGGCGGGCACAAGCTCGGCGGGGAAAAGCTCGGCGGGGAAAAGACACCCCCGAAAATTCTGCAAGGCCGTATATAAGGTCTGCTCCCTCGCCATCCCAGGTGTGTCACCGTGCCCGGCGCCCAGATTCCCGCTTCGGTCCTGGCCGACACGCTCGGACGGCTGTCGATCGCGTTGGCGGCGGGCGTTGACCTCCGCAGAGCGGTGGCATCCGAGACGGCGCGGGTGCCCCGCCGCTGGCGGCCGGTCTTCGAGGCGGCGGCCGCGGGCGTGAACGACGGTGAGCCGCTCGGAGTGGCACTGGCCCGAGCCGGAGATGCCGTGCCGGCGGACGTGCGGGGCATGATCGACGTCGGTGACCGCACCGGCCGTGATGCCGAGACCCTGCGGGAGATCGCTGCGGCGCTGCGGGATGCGGTGGCAGCGCGGCGGGCGTTTCTGGTGACGCTCGTTGGCCCTGCCATGCGGCTGGCGGTTGCCTTGGCGGTGATCGGCGTGCTGATCCTACTGGCCGGGTTCATGACCGGCCTCGATGGTCGTCCGCTTGACATTCTCGGGCTGGGGCTGACCGGCACCCGCGGGCTGGCTATCTATCTCGCGGGGCTCGTGATCCTTGCGGCGGCGGTGGCCGTCGCGATGCCATGGCTGTTTTGGAGTTGGCGGGATCACGGGGTCGTTCGCCGGCTGCTCGACCGGCTGCCGCTCGTCGGCCCTGCTGCCCGTGCCGGGGAGGCGGCCCGCTGGTGTCGAGCCGCGGCGCTGGCGGCACATGCGGGCATCGACGCGGGAGGACTTGTGTCGCTCGCCTCCACGGCCGCGCCGGGCTTGGCGATCGGCCGACTCCGGATCGAGGAGGCCCTGCGGGGTGGCGACACGCTCGCCGAGGCGCTCGCCGCCGCGGGCCGCCTGCCGCCGCAGCTGCTCGACGCGGTGGGTGTCGGGGAACTGTCGGGCACGCTCGCCGAGTCGCTGGGGCGGCTCGTGCCGGAATTTGAGGAAGCCTCCCGGCGGGGCTTCGCGGCGGCCGCGGGGGCCGTTGGCGTGGCAGCCTGGGGGGCTGTTGCGGGGCTCGTGGTGCTGCTCGTGTTTCGCGTGATGGGGGTCTATGTCGGTATCCTCGAAGATGCGGCCCGGCCGTTGTGAGCGGGCTCCAGAGTGCCGGCGGAGATGGCCGACATGAGCGGTATGGCGAGCATGCCCCACAACACATCCCGGTCGCGTGCGGCTGTCGTGTTGGCCTCGGGCTTGGCCGGGCTCTTGGCCTGCTGGGGGGGAGCGGCGGCCCGCGGCGACGATCCTGTCCCCTTCTCGCCCTCGGAGCGAATGGCCGCGCAGGGTTTCATCCGTTATCGAAGCGCCTGGCGGACCGCCCAAGAGATTGAACTCATCGAACGTGACGAGGCTGCCAAGGTGGCCGCCAAACAGTGGATCGGCCAGCTTGAGCGGCTCCGGCGGTCGCTCGACAAGCCTTCCGCCACCGGCCGGGCGGCGGATGAGATCCGAGGCATCTCCGATCCACTCGCCCTGGCCGCCCTGGCCGCAGCGGTGCAGACCGAGCCGGTCTTCCAGGTCCGGACCTGGTACCTCGAGGCCATGTCTCGCATCCGCACGCCCGACGCCGCGATGGCCCTGGTCGCAGTGGCCCTCGACCATCCCGATCGTGAGACACGGATCACGGCGACCGAACGGCTCGTGCTCATCGGGCCGCATCAGGCGGTGCCGGTGTTCGTGTCGGCTCTGGGAAGCGCCGACAACGCCCAGGTAAACCGTGCCGCCGAGGCGCTCGGCCAGCTGGGTGTGCCGGCGGCGATCGGTCCGCTCATCACTGCGCTCGAGACGAACCACCTCATGGTCACATCGGGGGCTCCAGCCGGCTCGACGAGCGCCACCTTCACGCCGGCCGGTGGCGGCCTGGCGATGGGGGGCGGCCCCAAGCCGAAGCTTGTGCCTGTGCGGAACGATCGGGTGCTCGAGGCGCTCGTGACGCTCACCGGCGTCAACTTCGAGTGGAACGCTGCCGCCTGGCGGGCCTGGCTCGTCAACGAGCGGGCGCTGCCGGCTGATTTTGATCCGCGTCGCGGGTGAGCCGGCTAGGCGGCCCGGTTGGCTGCGGGGGCTGCTGACCGCCGCCGCGGAAACCACTCGGCGTCGATCATCAGGAGCGCCAGCCGGTTTTCGAGGTTTGGCCGGAACACAACCAAGAGCAGCACCGGCAGCCACCAGGCCATGAACAGGCCGCCGTTGTGGGCCTTCCAGAATTGGGTTCCCAAGAGCACCGCCGCCGTACAGCTCATCAGGGTGCCGAGGTTCTTGGGGGCCGGCCAGATGGCGAGCGTCGCCATCATCGCGATGAAGGCGGCAAGCACGGGCAGACGGAACACGCCGTCGCTCGAGGGCAGGCCCCAGAATCCCTCGAGGGTCACCTCGTTGGGGAAGATCCAGCCGAACATCTGCCGCAATTGAGCCAGAAACGCGGCGGTGTCGGCCGAAGTGAACCACAGGGCGATGACCAGCGCCATCAGCGCCGCGGCCACACCGAGGGCAAACCGCCGCACGCCCCGCTCCCAGTAGAAGCTGCACCACAGCGGCAAGAGGAAGACCGGATAGTAGATCGTGCCGAGCGCCAGGCCGATCAGGCTGCCGGCGACGAAGGGGCGGCGGTAGGACGCGATCGCCCAGATCACCAAGGCCCCCGGCAACACGTGGTCGACGCTCGAATTCATCCAGGCCGTATAGGGCAGGAGCAGGTAGAGGACGGCCGCGGCCACTCCCAGCCGCACGCTCTCGAAGTGCCGCCAGCCGATCACAACCATGCCGGCCACGATCGCCAGCTGGGAGATGATCGCCATGATCCGCGCCGTCGTCTCGTAGACGGCTCGGCGCGAGGCCGAGGCCTCACGGGCCGGTGGTTCCGCGGCGGTCGCGAACAGTCGCTGCGTGGAAATCTGCGGCAGCAGGAAGAGCAGCGGGTAGCCGGGCCCGTGCTTCGCCAGCGGGTCGTCATTCAGTCTGGCGGCCGGGTCGCGAAGGCGGTCGGCTGCGGCAGCGCTCGCCACGTCCTGCTTGGTCGGCTTCGTGTTGATCACGTTGGCCAGGAGAAACACGAGCAGCGAGCAGCCAAGGAAAACGAGCCCGCCGGTCGTGAGGTTGGGTTCGAGCATCGGCCGGCGAACCATCATCGAGTCAAACAGCATCCGCAGCAGGAACGCCCCGGAGGCGGCGAAGATCCAGGCGAAGCCGAGCGTGCGGGCGGCGATCTTGGCCGACTCCGACTCTCCGACATATTCCAGAGCCACGAGCCCCGGCGCCAGAAGAATGAGCCCCAAGAGGTCGAGGTTGCGGACGCTCCAGACGCGGTTGAACTTGAAGAACAGCGCGATCGAGAGGATCGACGCCAGGTAGAACCAGGTTGTGAGCCGGACCGGGTAGTACTGGAAAAGGATCTCGCTCATGCCCATGCCGGGGTGGGGGCGGTGTGCAACGCCAGCCATGAAGCGTAGCGTACGCTCCCGTGCGGGCCGGGTGCAAAATCAGCGGCCCAGCGGCCAGAGCAGGGGGGCGAGCGTGATCGTGATCACCATCACGAGCAGGTTCAAGGGGCCGCCATAGCGGATGTAGTCGGTGAATTTGTAGCCGCCTGGGCCGTAGATCATCAGATTGGTCTGGTAGCCAAGCGGCGTGGCGAAGCCGCAGCTTGCCGCCACGGTGATGGCCATCACGAACGGGAGCGGGTAGACGCCCAGCTGTTCGGCGGTCTGCCAGGCGATCGGAAAGGCGAGCACGGCCGCGGCGTTGTTGCTCATGAGCTCGGTCGCCAGCATGGCCACGATGTAGACGGCCGCCAGCACGAGATGGGGGTTGTTGCCGGCCGTCGAGATCACCCCTTGTGCGATTCCGCCGGCCAGCCCCGTGGCTTGCAGCGCGTGGGCCAGGCCGAAGCTCGCCGCGATGAGCAACAGCGCCTCCCATTCGATCGCCCGGCGGGCCTCGGTCGAGGAGAGACACCGCGTGGCCACCATGAGCCCGGCGGCGGCGAGCGCTGCGGCCACCATTGGCAGGAGTCCCATGGCCACCGCGAGCACCATTCCCGTGAGCACGGTGCAGGCGATCCAGGCCCGGTCGTGTCGCGGTGGCGCGGCCCCCCGGACCTCGCTCACGAGGTAGAAGTGGCGGCTCGTCCGCTGCCGCTGGAGGAAGGTGGGTCCGGCTTCGAGCAACAGCGTGTCGCCCGGCTCGAGGGTGATGTCGCCGATCTTCATCCGCAGCCGCTCGCCGTCGCGGGCCACGGCGATCACGACGGCGCCGTAGGTTGAGCGAAACTGCCCCTCGCGGATCGTGCGGCCCACCAGCGGGCAGGTGCTCGACACAACCGCCTCAACGAGCAGCCGCTCGCTCCGGGCATCGTCGAGCTTGAAGACCTGATCGGTGGCGGGCCTCAGGCCGCGAACCTTCTGGAGTTCGACGACCGAGTCGATCACCCCCACGAACACGAGCCGGTCACCCGCCTCGAGCCGCTCGCTCGGCGAGACGGCCGCGATCACATGGTCGCCGCGGTCGATCTCCATCAGGAAGAGCCCGTCGAGGTGGCGGAGGCCGGCAGCCTCGATCGTGCGGCCCACGAGGCTGCTGCCCGGTTCGACGACCATCTCCAGCGAATACTGCCGGGGGTCGTCGCTGGTGCTCATCGGGGGCCGGCGTTCCTTGAGGAGAAAGCGGCTAGCGATCAGGCCATAGGCGATCCCCAGGGCGAACAGCGGCAGTCCCAGCCAGGTGATGTCGAACATCCCGAGCGGCCCGGTGAACTCTCGCCGGCCCCAGGCGGCGGGCAGGCCCGCCCAGGTGACGTCGAACACGCCCCAGGGCTGCTCGAGCCCCCCGGCGACGCGGTCCTTGACCAGGCCGCCGACGATGACATTGGTGCTTGTGCCGATGAGGGTGCAGAGGCCGCCCAGGACGACGGCACAATTCATCGGCATCAGGAGTTTCGAAACACTGAGCCGGTTTTTGCGGGCCCACTCGCGGATCGCCGGCACGAGCAGGGCCACGACCGGCGTGTTGTTCATGAAGGCTGAGAGGATGCCGGGGCCGACCATCGTGCGGAGCTGCGCCGTGGCGAGCGACCGCGGCCGGCCGAGCACTCGCTCCACGAGCACAGCCAGGGCGCCGGTGCGTTCCACGGCCGCGGCCACGATGAATAAGGCCGCGACGGCGATCATGCCCTCGTTGGCCATGCCCCGCAGTGCCTCGGCCGGCGCGAGCACGCCGGCGAGCATCAAGACGACCACGCCCCCGAGCATGATCATGTCGGGGGCCCGCTGGATAAACATCAGCCCCAGCAGCGTGCCCACGACGACCGCCGCGGTAAGCACCGCCTGCCAGTTTGCCGCGAGGGCCTCGAAAGTCATGCAGGGTCTCCAGGCCCGGGCTGCGAATGGTGTGAGGATACCTGACGCGTCCGGC
>JBBEEF010000226.1:0-11326 GCA_040880915.1 Pirellulales bacterium | reverse complement strand
CGCCACCACCACCGCCGTAGCCGCCCCGGCCACCACCACCGCCGCCACCGCCGCCCTCGCGAGGCTTGGCTTCGTTGACGGTCAGCGACCGCCCGTCAAACTCCTTCTCGTGCATGCCGCTGATCGCCCGCTGCGCGGCGTCGTCGGCCTGCATTTCGACGAACCCAAAGCCCTTGCTCCGACCCGTGTCGCGATCCTGAATCACCTGCGCGCTGACAACGGTGCCGAACTCCAGAAACATCTGCTCGAGCATCTCGCTGGTAACGCTGTAGGCAAGGTTGCCCACGTACAGTTTCTTCCCCATGACAAAAATCACTCCTGCCGATGACCCAAATTCGCTTTCGGGGTCACGTCGAAAGGGCCAGAAGATGGCAGCCCGCCAGAGGGTCAAGGCGAGTGAAGAACACGCAGCGAAACCCTGGGGGCTGCCACGAAGCGTCTAGCGTCGTCAAAACCTACAACGGCAGTTTACGTTCCCCCGCCCGGCAACGCAACCGCTCCAGACGCGGTTAGGCGATGCCCTCGGCCCGCATCGCCTCCCAGTCGGCGGGGGTGGGCCGGGCGATTGTGCCGCAAATAAAGTCCCCAATCGGGAAAGCGACGTTAAAATTCTTGTCCGGATACCGGTGGTGCAGAAAGTGATGCCGGGCCACGCACTTGTAGGCGGCCCAGTTCGCGAAAAACCGCCCCTCCGGCTTGTGCATCTCCATGTGGATCTGGTTCCAGATCGTGTGGTGCAGGCAGACGACCAGCGGAAACATCACCGCCCCGGTGATCGTAAACGGTGCGAGCACCAGGCTCAGGGGTAGCGACTCCACGACCCCCTCTCCGAGATTGAGCCGGATTCCGCGATCCTCGCCGTGCGGCACCGGATGATCATGAAACACTTTGCGATACTGCTTGTGATGCTCGACCGCGTGGCTCGTGAACATCCGCTGGCGGGCCCGGACGTTGCGGAACATGAAAAACCGCGGCTTTTTGTGCATCAACCGGCAGTGGATCTGATGCTCAATCAGAGACATCACCACGACCATCACCACGAACCAGCCAATAATCCAGAGGACCTGCAGCAGAATACCGTTCACGTAAGGAACTCCGGTTTGGCACACATCTCGACAGGCACGCTGCGGGTCGCCTACAAGGGCAGCACCCTCGGGGGATATAGCAGGCTACAAAACCCGAGTCAGGATCATTTTTCCCGGGCTTGCCCCACTTGCCGGCCCAACCAAGCGGCCCGCAACCCGGCCGCCGAGACGTCGCTCGCGGGCAAATCCCCAGGGACAGTATCGGTCGAGATCACTCCGGGACACTCAAAAACCCATGCCGGGCCCTCTAAATAGCCAGCTTCCCAGCCACAAGCCGACGATCTCCCCGGCCGAGGCTTTGGCCCGGTTCCCGGCCGAGCAGCACAAAGCCTTCATGCGGCGGGCGATCGCCAACGCCCGGCGGGCGGGGGTCGTCGAGAAGTCGGGGGGCGCGTTCGGCGCGGTGGTGGTCGACGCCGCAGGCAGCGTGCTCGCCGATGGCTGGAACCAGGTGATCGCCCGCAGCGATCCCACCTGGCACGGCGAGATGCACGCCATCCGCGAGGCCTGCAGCCGGCTCGGCAGCCCCAAACTTCATGGCTGCATGCTCTACACCTCGGCCGCCCCCTGTCCGATGTGTTTCGCGACCGCCTACTGGGCGTCGCTCGACGCCGTGATCTCAGCCTCGACCGTCGCCGACGCCAAGCAACACGGCAACTTCGACGACTCCTTCATTTACGCCCAGTTCACCCGCCACCCCAGCGAGCGGCCGATCGCCGAGGTGCACGAGTTTCTGAGGGGGGAGGCGCTGGCGGTCTGGGGGGAATATGCCGCCCGCCGGGATGCGGTCGAGTATTGACCGGCCGCCAGCCGGGGTGTCAGTCCGGGGCCGCCACCTTCCAGAGGGCCGTCTCGCTCCTGAGATAGAGGCTGCCGTCGGCCACCGCAGGCGTGGCGGTAAACGTGCCGGGCAATTCATTCTGAGCCACGATCTCCGGCGTGTCGCCCGTGGAGACGAGGAACGTGATCCCTTCCTTGCCCACCGCCACGAGCAGGTCACCCACCACGATGGGGCTCGCCCAGAACGAGCCGGACAGCCGCACCTGCCCGCGGACCCGGCCGTCCGCCGCCGCACCGATCACGAGCACGCCGGCCCGATTCACGCAGGCGACCGTACCGTTCCACGCCACGGGGCTAGCGATGCCGCAGGAGAGTTTTGCCCCCTTCCAGGCCGGCTCGCCTCCGCCCACCGGCACCGCAGCGATGCCCGCCGAGGGCACGTAGAGCATGCCGCCCGCCGCGGCCGTCATCGGGATGCCCGAGCAGTCGCCCCGCCACGACCAGGCGAGTTCACCATCGGCCGGCCGCCGTAGTTCAAGGCCATTGGGATTCTGAAGCAGCACCGCCGTCTCGCCCGCGAGCGACACCGGCAGCGGACTCGACCAGCTCGCGATCCGATCGCGGGGCACACTCCAACGGTCGTCGCCGGTCGCCAGGTCGATGCCGGCGGCGAAGGGATCACCCTGGCAGTCGATCTGCACGACCACGGTGCCGTCGATGATCCGCGGGCTCGATCCCATCCCCACGTCGTTGCCGGCCCGGGGGTGCTCGACGGCCAGGTTTCGCTGCCAGAGCAACCGCCCGGCGAGATCCAGGCAGACCAGGTCGCAGGACGAGAACAGGGCCACGATCCGCTGCCCGTCGCTGGCCGGCGTGCCAGCCGCGACGGCGCTCGTGGAATGGCAGAGCGTGCGGCCTGTCGCCCAGAAGATCCGCTCCCAGCGTTGCTCACCCGTCGCCTTATCCAGCGCGATCACATGGAGCCGCTCCTGACGCGGGCCACTCGACGAGGTCACCACAACGAGGTCGCCAACCACGATCGGGCTCGAAACGCCGCGGCCGCGTAGGTCGGCCTTCCAGGCGATCCCCTCCTCCGCCGACCACGTGGTGCGAATCGCCGCTTCCCCCGCGGCCAGGCCCCGGCCTCCGGGCCCGCGAAACTCCGGCCAGTCGGCCGCAGCCGCAGCGGCGACACCCAGGCAGCAGGCCAGTGACGCAAGCCAGCGGGTCATCGTGAGTCCTCCACTGCTCCCTGCCTCGCCAGCGGCAGCCCGAGCGGATCGGTGATCCGAACCTGAAACTTCCAGTCGCCCGCCCAGGGATCGGTCTGCTCGTTCTGGCAACACTTCACAAGCACGGTGTTCTTGCCCGCCCGAAATTCCGCCGGCGCCACGTATTGGTCGATTGCCTCGGAAGCATGGTAGATCTCGTGGGCCATCACCTGCCGGCCGTTCACCCACACCACCACCGCACACGGGCTGCCGACGCGGACCTCCGCCAGACCAGCCTCCGGCATCGTGACCGTCGCTTGCGCGTAGGCGAGCACCCCCTTCTTGGTGGCGATCATCGCATTGAGATCGACCGCACCATGCGTGTCGGCCGACTCGACGCCCTTCCAGTCGGCCGGATCCGAGCCCGCCGCATCCGCTGATTCCGGCGGATAGGCTGTCGCGAAGCCCACCCCCCCAACGTTGTCGTATTCCCCGCTCACACGCCAGCGGCGGATGAATCCCAGCACGTCGGCCACGTTGACGGGCTCACCATGCTCGGTAAGCCAGGTGGCGATCGCCTCCACCTGGTCGACATCCCGCGCCGCGGTCAACGCCTGGCGGTGGGCCTCGCGCCGCGCTGCCTCGTCAGCGTTCGAGGGGGCGAGGAGCTTCGCGACGGCCGCCCGTCTGAGATCGAGGGCCGATTCATCGAGCATGCCGTCGAGCAGGTCTTCGGCCCTGGCCCCGTCACGAGCCTCGAGCCAGCCGAAGGCGAGGCTGCGGGCCCGCGGGGGCAGCGCCGGGTCTGTCACGAAGCCCGCGAGAGTGTCGGCGGAGACTTCCGTGCCGAGCCGTTCGACCGCCCGGTCGAGCCCGCTTCGCAGCCAGTTGGCTCCAGCCGGCGTCGCGTTGGCGAGGGCGGCGAGGGCGGGGCGAATCCCGGCGGGGGGAATCGCGGCCAGCGTGTCGGCGGCCGCGGCGAGCGGAGCATGACCGGTGCCGGGGGCGGCAGCCCCGAGCCGGGCGAGGTCGCTTGAGAGGTCGGCCGCGAGCGTCTGGGGCCCGACAACACCACCCGCCGCCACGACCGCGACCAGAATTCGTTTCCACTGCCCGCTCACGGGATACGCTCCTTATGGAAATACTCGCTTGCTCGAACCGTAGCAGTCTACCGCACCACGGCTCTCCCACGATTCCCGGCTTCCGATGCATCCCGCCGCACTGCCCGCCGCCACGCTCTTCGAGGAATGCGACGAGACCCGCACTCGCCGCAGCGGACCGGGGGGGCAACACCGCAACAAGGTCGAGACGGCGGTGATCCTCGTCCATCGCCCCACCGGCCTGGCTGCCGAAGGGAGCGAGCGGCGGAGCCAGGCCGAGAATCGCAGCGTGGCCCTGCGGCGGCTGCGGCTGGCACTCGCGCTCGGCCACCGTCTCCCGCCCGATCCCACCGGGCCGTCGCCGCTCTGGCGGTCACGCGCCTCAGGCGGCAGGCTCGTCGTGGCAATCGATCACCACGACTATCCAGCGCTCGTTGCCGAAGCGCTTGACCGACTCGATGCCGCCGGCTGGAACCTTCCTCTCGCGGCCGCGGCCCTCGGGATCACACCGTCGCAGCTCGCGCGGCTCCTCCGCCGCGAGCCCGCGGCCTGGACGCTGCTCGCACACAAGCGGGCTGCCGTCGGGCTGCGGCCGCTCGCCTGACCCTGCCAGGCCTAGAGCGATCGCAGATGTCGCCACAAGGTGTTTTCCGGCAGGATGCCCAGGGCCATGGTGGCTTCCGGCCACGCGTTTGGCCGTGGCAGGGTCAGGCACGTTTTCCTGTCGGAAAACGAGCCAGACCCCTGGGAGGAAATGGGGACTGTCCCCGCCCCGGGGACTTGGTTCCAAATGATCAGGCAGAAAATCCCACAGAAGAGAGCGATCTGCCCCGCGCGGCCGACGGCCGGCACGGCCGAATAGAGCGCGATCCCTAAGAGGAAGAAGATGGCGTACGTCGTCTTTCGACCGAGCCAGTCAGACTGTGAGGTCCCAAGAGACGGACGCACGCCGCTCACGAGCCGTCCATCAGCCGGGAACTCGTAGCGGTAAAGTGGCGTCGACCGTGCCGGCGTCCATGGTGATCAATCCATAACGATGTGGGTGGCAGGTGATGGCTACGGCGTAGGGTCGCCAGCCGCCTTCCGGGTCGCGAGCCGACTGTCGATAGCCTTGGGGTCTTGGCGGCAGTCCAGGACCGCGTAGATGTCGATGAAGCCGCCGTTCAAGTCGTAGAAGATCGCGAATGGGAACCGGTGTGACATGGCCCGATGGAAGCCCCGATATTTGGCGTGCACGCCGCCGTGCTTCAGCAGGCAGTCGATGTCGTTGAGGAGCCCGCGGATGAAGTAGGCGCCGGCACCGGGAGATTGGGATTCGTAGAAGTCGGCACCCAAGTCGAGGTCACGCTCCGCCTCGGGCAGGATGCGGATCTTCATCCGTGGCGACCCAGCAGCCGCTGCCGGGCTTCCTCCCAGGCGACGAAGGTCGTGCGGCCTTGCCGCACCGCCTCACGGCGCTCCTCGAGCACGGCGCCGTGCCAAGCCGGCGACGGCACGTCTTGGGGCTGACGCGACAGGTCAACCCACAGCCGCTCCATCAGTTCCAGCTTTTCGGCGGTGGTGAGTTCGTTCAGCGAAATATCGACACTCATGAGTCGGTCTCCGACGGTTGCTTGAGTGTACGGGCGAATAGTCTTTGCGTCTACGTACGGCCGCATTCCTCGATGCGCGGCGGGGGTTGCCCGCCTGGGCCGGCGAAATCGTTGAGGAAGGACAGGATGTCTTCCAGCGGTGCCGAGGAGCTTCCTATTCCACGCTCAAGGCCGGATTTTTGCCGTTAACGCCGCCCGGCTTTGAAACCGCTCGTCACGCGAGGCCTGAATCGCTTCTCGATCGTCATGGGCCCGCATGAGCTCTCCCCAGTCGGCGGGCGGGCCCCGGGCAGGCGAGACGGGAGGCGGCTCGAGCGGCTCGCCCAAGTGTGTGAGGATCTTCCGGATCGGCCCCGGCTTTGGTGTAACGCAATCAGCCGGATGTCGCCGCCGTACCTCGCGCACTCCTCCGTGATACCGGTGCCGGTGCTTCCGCGGAGCTCCTCCTCGGCGGAGCCCGGCAGGGGCCGCTCGGCGGCTTCCCGCCAGGCGAGCCAACTCTCGAGGTGACCCCTCCCCAGTTTTTGTACCAGTGCTCATGAGGGAGTTGGGGAACAGTCCGCGTGGTGTGTCGGAGGGAGGGCCGCGAAGCCGCCGCCATACATCGTCATGATCAGGCAGAAAATCCCACAGAAGAGAGCGATCTGCCCCGCGCGGCCGACGGCCGGCACGGCCGAATAGAGCGCGATCCCTAAGAGGAAGAAGATGGCGTACGTCGTCTTTCGACCGAGCCAGTCAGACAGGGACGACCAGAAGAATCTGCCGAGGATGTTGAACAGGCTCAGCAGGCCGGTGAATCCGGCGGCCATCGCCGCCACGCGACCGAGTTGGGCCGCATCGAGCGCCTCGAAGGGGATCTCGAGGCTCAGCAACCGGCCGCCGAACACCTCCTGCAGCATTGCTTCATCAGCGTGTCGGCGAGCGGCGAGCCGACCATCGCCCCGCCGCCAAATCACACCGCCGACACCACGGCCGCCTTTCTGCGCCCCGCTCGCTCAAGCCAAGTTCCGAACAGCGCCGCGCTCGAGCCGAGAAACACGAAGAACAGCGTGTACATCCAGCCGAGCAAAGGCTTGTCCCAGTCGGAGATGGTGGTCGTGAGCCTGCCGAGGAGGCCGCGCGACGGGGGGCAGGGCACCGGTTGCGTGATCCCCACCGCTCTGGTGAGAGGCAGCCAGAACACGGAGAACCCATACGCCATGCCGAGGCACAGGTGCACGCATAGCGCGGCTGGAGGCACGAGCCAGCGATTGAACCCGGGGCCTGCGATGGTGCGACGCTTGTCGAGAATGCCCAACAGAGAATCCGGCATGCTGCTCACAACGAGGGAAATCGGGGATGGGAGCGGCTCGTACGAATCCCTATCCGTAGCCCCCCGTTATCAAGTGGCTGCCCGAAAGCCAAACAATCCCGGCATACGGCCGGCTCTCGAGCTTCGCCCCGCAACGAAACCCGGACTTTCTACCCACGCATTCTGCTGCAGAGCCTTTTGGTTGTGCCCCCTGGCTTCTCGCCTTTTGCCTGCCCTCCCGCCCCGCTACTATCCCGCCCCGCTTTCCCGCGGTCATCTGGGAGATTCCGCGCCCGTGCCGACACGCCCGTGCCACCACCCGCTGCCGGTTGTCGTAGTCGGCGTGCTCGTTGTGCTCGTCGCCATCGTGACGGGTATCCCGGCCAGTGGAATCGAGCCGGCCTCCCCCTGGCCGCCACCTCCCGACCGCATCGCCCAGCTGCCACCGGTCGAGTTCAATCTCGAGGAAAGTCTGTTTGCCGGGGAGCCGATTGCCGACGCCGATCCCGACCCTGTGCCGCAGCGGCCGCGGCGTGGCGGCGGGCCGTTCGGCTCGGCGGCGCCGGTGTCGCTCAGCGGCTTTTGGGCTCCGGCCACCGACGTTGTCGGTCAGCCGGCCACGCTCGGCATGAATGCCCAGTTTGCCCGCGTGGCCGCGCCGCTCGTGCCGCCGACGGAAGGAGAGCCGCTCTGGATCGGCATCGGCCGGTTCGGGCGGCTCGAACTGGCCACCGACGCGATCCTTCCCGACTCCCGCCTGCCGGTGCCCGACCAGCTCTGGCTCATCGAGACGGGCCTCACGCACATCCGGCCGCTCGCCTCCGGCGGCACGCTCGGTGGCACGTTCCTCTTCGGCTCGGCCAGTGACCAGCCCTTCGCCGCCGGCCGCGACCTGACGCTGATGGCGATCGGCTTCTGGAACACGCCCGCCCGAAACGAGCGGGACGAGTGGAACTTCAGCGTCTTCTACTCACCCACGGCCCAGCTGCCCTACCCGCTGCCTGGCGTTGCCTACGCCTGGCGGCCGAGCGACTCCTTCGAGGCGAAGCTCGGCGTGCCGGCGTCGCTTGAGTGGCGGCCCGACGACAACTGGACGCTCTCGGCCGCCTACTTCCCACTTGTGAACGTAAACGTTGAGGCCCGCCGCCGACTCGGTTCGGGTTGGGAGTTTGTCGCCTTCTACCGCACCGACACGCAGATCTATCTCCTCGCCGACCGCACGCTCGATGCCGAGCGGTTCTTCGCCTTCGACCAGCGGGCCGCCGTGGGCCTGGAACGGTCGCTCGGCGGCGGGTTCACGCTCGAGGCCCTGGGCTCGTGGCTCTTCGACCGCGAGCTCTTCCAGGGCACAAACTTCACCTCGGGCCGCACCGACGTGGTCGAGTTCGACCCCGGCCCGGGGCTTTCGCTCCAGTTGCTCTGGCGGCGATGACCGTCGCTCCCTGGGCCGAGTCCCCTTTCTTTTGCCACCAGCGGGTGCTATTCTTAGGGAGTTCGGAAACGATGAAGGTAGCCATCCGGGATTTTTCCTGGACCCGGCCGCCGCGATCGCAATCTCTCGAAGCGGCTGTTTTTCGCGGCCGAGCCCCTCGGGCCCCGCGAAAACCTTCTTGCCCGGCAGGCAGTGATCCATCTCCGGGATCACGGTGTGTATCCGTCAGTCTGACGGCGCCGTTCCAGCCCTTGTTTTCGCACGCCCCGCCACGCGGCAAATCGGCCGCCGGCACCGATCTTAAGGATTCTCTGTGACCACTCCCATTATTGGCGATGCCCCCAGCCCCACGACCTTTGCCGATCTCGGCCTCTCGGCCCCGCTCCTCCAGGCGCTTGCCGACGAGGGCTACACCACGCCCACGCCGATCCAGACCAAGGCCATCCCCCACATCCTCGCCGGCCGCGACCTCTTTGGCTGCGCACAAACTGGCACCGGCAAGACGGCCGCCTTCGCCCTGCCGCTGATCGACCGGATGCTCGCCGACTCCCGCAAGCCGGCCCCGCGCCGCTGCCGCGTGCTCGTGCTTGCCCCCACCCGCGAACTCGCCGCGCAGATCTTTGAGAGCTTCAAGGCCTACGGCCGCCACGCCGGCACCCGGGCCGCCGTGATCTACGGTGGCGTCGGCCAGCATCCGCAGTCTCGCGCCATGATGCATGGAGTCGACGTGCTCGTGGCCACGCCGGGCCGGCTGCTCGACCTCGTGGGCCAGCGGCTCGTCGACCTCCGGGCGGTCGAATACCTCGTGCTCGACGAGGCCGACCGGATGCTCGACATGGGCTTTATCCACGACATGCGGAAGATCATCGCCATGCTGCCGACCGATCGGCAGACGCTCTTCTTCTCGGCCACGCTGCCAGCCGAAGTCCGCAGCCTCGCCGACTCGATGCTCCGCGACCCGCTCGAGATCAAGACGACCCCGCAGGCCACGCCCGCCGAGACGGTGAGCCAGTCGGTGTTCTTCGTGGCCAAGAAGGAAAAGAAGGCGCTGCTCGTGAAGCTCCTCGCGGAAGAGGCCACCGGCCGCGTGATCGTCTTCGCCCGCACGAAGCACGGCGCCGACAAGCTCCACCGCGACCTCGACAAAGTGGGCATCCGGGCCGCCGCGATCCACGGCAACAAGTCGCAGGCCCAGCGGGAGCGGGCCCTGGCGGCCTTCAAGGGCCCCCGGCCGCCGGTCCTGATCGCCACCGACATCGCCGCCCGCGGCATCGACGTCGACGACGTGGCCCACGTGGTCAACTATGAATTGCCGCACGAGCCCGAGACCTATGTCCACCGGATCGGCCGCACGGGCCGGGCCGGCCAGACGGGCGCGGCGGTGAGCTTCTGCGACGCCGAGGAGCGGTCGCGACTGGTGGCGATCGAGCGGCTGTTGAGGCGGGCGATCCCCGCCCGCAACGAGCCGCCGGCCATGCCGGCCGGTGAAGCAGGCCGCGAGGCGGGTCTTCCGGCGGGTGGTCGCTCCGGTCGTGGCCAGCGGCGGGGCGGTGGTCGTGACGGTGGCGGTCGGCGGCGGACCCCAAAGCCGACGCAGGCGACAGAGCAACGTCCGGCTGCACCGCCGGCAGGTGGCACGGCAGTCGCTGTAGCACCCGCCGCAAAGTCCGGCCGTCGCAAGCACCGCCGAGCGCTGTAGTCCGGTTCCGCCGGAACCGGGGAGAGTGTGATGTGCCAACTCCTGCGTGATCCGGTCACGGAGTGACCGGACTACGACGGCAGTGCTCACTCAGATCGAGCGTCACTTGAGCCCCGTAGTCCGGTTCCGCCGGAACCGGGGAGAGTTTGACGTGTCAACTCCTGCGTGATCCGGTCACGGAGTGACCGGACTACGGGCTGCTCACGCCCCTGCCGCGAGCAGCATCGTTGCCGCATGGATATCGACGATGCTCTCGATCTCGTCGCAGTAGCCACCGCCGCACACGATCCCCAGCGGCACACCCGCGGCCCGGCAGGCGTCGAGCACAAGCCGGTCCCGCGCGAGCAGCCCCGCCTTCGTGACGGCGAGCCGGCCGAGCCGATCTCCCTCGAAGGGATCAGCTCCGGCGATGGCGAGCACGAGGTCGGGCCGGCCGCGGTTGAAGGACTCGCCCACCGCTTGCTCGAGCGCCTCAAGATAGACGTCGTCGCGGGTGCCATCCTCGAGGGGCACATCGAGCGAACTGGGGTGCTTCCGCAGGGGGAAATTCCGCGCCCCGTGGATCGACATCGTGAACACGCTCTCATCGTCTGAAAAGATCTCGGCCGTGCCGTTGCCCTGGTGAACATCACAGTCGAGGATCACCACGCGGCGGACGAGCCCGCGGGCCTGCATCTCGCGGGCGGCGACGGCCGTGTCATTAAACACACAGTAGCCCTCGCCCCAGTTGGTGCCGGCGTGGTGGGTGCCCCCGGCCAGACTCGCCGCCACACCGTCTGCGAGCGCAGCGGCGGCAGCGTCTACCGCCGCCCCGGTGCTCCGCAGCGACCGCTCCACGAGGGCCATGCTCCAGGGAAACCCGATCCGGCGGATCTCGGCGGGCGCAAGCGTGCCGGCGAGCACCCGCCCCACGTAGGCCCGCTCGTGCACCCGCAGGAGTTCGTCGTCGGTGGCCGCGTGGGGCTCGATGAATTGAAACGCCGCCCCGGCGGCCGCATGGGTCTCGAGCCGCCGCCGCAGCGCCGCATATTTGGCCACGGGAAACCGGTGCCCCTCCGGCAGGGGCAGCGGATAGCGATCGGAGGGAAAGAGTCGCATGCCTCGAGAGCCTACCGGGCCAGCCAGGGGACTGTCCC
>JBBEEF010000225.1:1611-11432 GCA_040880915.1 Pirellulales bacterium | reverse complement strand
GTGCGGACGGTCCTCACCGAGCAGTATCCAGAAGGACTCGGAGCCACCCCCGCGGCCCTCGCAGCCGTCCTGCCCCCGGCAGAATCCAAGCTGGCGTTCAGCTGCCGGGGGTGTGGCGGCTTCGATGCTGCGGTGGCAGGCGACGTGGCGGCTGTTGTGTTGGCCGGCCTCGAGACGCATGTCTGCATCGCGCAGACAACGCTCGACCTGCTTGCCACCGGCCGCTCCGTGTTCGTCGTGGTCGACGCGGTCGCCTCCCGCCACCTGATCGACCATGAGACGGCGCTGCGGCGGCTCGAGGGGGCCGGGGCGGTGCCGATCACGAGTGAGGCAGTCCTGTTTGAGTGGTGTCGCTCCGCCGAGCACCCTCAGTTTCAGGCGATTCGCCGGCTCGTGCTCGAGCGATCAAGGCCCCAGTAGATAACCGGGGTGCCAGCTGGAGAACCTGGCAGGGGTTCGCTGGGAGCTTACAAGCCCGCCCCACGTTCGGCCGGGATCAGCGGTGCGTCGCCGGTCGGACCACGGGTGAGATCAAGCGTGCCGCTCGGTCGGGAACCGGCGGCGAGCGACCGCAGGCGGGCCACCTTCAAGGCGGCGGTCGGCTCCCCGGGCGCTTCTTCTCCCGGAGCCGAGCCGAAGCGGATCACAAGATCGTCTTTGCCGATGAGTTCCCAGTCATGCCCGGTCGGTGCCCGGGCCAGCGGCCGGCACTCGACGAGTTCGAGAAGCCCCCACTCCGGGCCGATGACTGCGGCCAGGGCGGCTCCCTCCGCGACGAGCGGATCGCCCCAGGCGAAGCCCACGGCCCCGCTCGGCCCGGAGGTGATGCCGCTGATCTTCGGGTAGCGGGTCACCAACGCCGCCGCCGCCGACGTGAAGTCGTCGCTCGGGAGCACGACTCCCTCGGCGTCGATGGCCAGGAGGCCTCCCGGCACCGCGACCATCGCAACCGGCTCGCGGCAGCGAACCTCGACCGTGGCGGCGGCGGGGTGACGCAGCTTCACGCTCACCACCTCCCGCACCCAGGGATGGATGTCAAAGGCCCGGGCAATGCGCCGCGCGAGCTCGGGGTCGTCAAGCGGCAGTCCGTTGTCGAGGCTCGCATCATGCAGGGCCTCTCCCTTGAGGTCGATGCGGATCCACTCCCCCACGCCGACCAGGTCGATGTCGTCGGGATGGAGGATGTTTGTGGGGGCGGCCCGCACGCCGTTTCCAAATCGATCCCAGAGCAGCCAGCCCGCGACCGCGGCGCCGCACACCAGTGCGATCGCGGCCAGACCCGCGCGGTGATCGGCAAGGAACGCGGCCGGCCCGCTCCGGGGGGGCGGATCGGGCTCGGCCGAGCGGCGGCGGGGGGGGAATGCATTCATGGACGCAACTGCGGTGTGTCGCTCACCAGACCCGGATCAGCGGCGTCAACTCGACACCCAACCGCTGTCGGACCCGCTCTCGCACGAGTTCCACGAGCCCACGCACGTCGTCACTGGTGCATCCGCGGCCGGCCACAACATAGTTTGCGTGCGGCGGATAGACCGAGGCCTCACCCTTTCGGAGCTCTCGGCCGCCGGCCTGCTCGATGAGCGACTCGGCCGTCATCCCGAGCGGATCCTTGAACATGAGCCCCACGTGTCGCGTGCCGCTTGGCTGGCTGCCCCGGCCGACGATCCACTGCTTCTGCATCCGCTTCGTGAGCGGCGCGGAATCCTCCTCGTCGAGTTCGAGCTGGCAGCCGATCACCACGCAGTCGTCGAGATTGCTCCACCGCGACTCGAATGCCAGCCGGCTGCGATCCCGGACCTCGACACTCCCGTCAGCGAGCATCACCGTGACATCACGGATCCGCTGGCCGATGTCGCCACCGTGTCCGCCGGCGTTGCCCACGATCGCTCCGCCCACCGTGCCCGGCACGTCCACAAGCATCTCGAGGCCGGCCAGTCCGGCCTGCACGGCAGCCGAGACGACGTGAACGAGTTTGGCACCGGCACCAGCCCGCACGAGGGGCCGCTCGACCGCGATGTCGCAGAAGGCCGGCGCGGAAAGCCGCACCACCATGCCGGAGAAGCCGCCGGCCGGCACGAGCACATTCGATCCGCCGCCGATCACCCGCAGTGGAATCCCGCGGTCATGGCAGCGCCCTAGAATCTCCGCCAGGGCCGCGACGTCGACCGGCTCACAGAACCAGCCAGCCGCTCCCCCGATGCCCAGCCAGGTGTGCGGGGCAAGGGGCTCGGACCGGGAGACGGCGATCGCCAGGTCGTCAAACGGGGACGGGCTAGCGGCGTCGCCTGGTACCGGGCTCTGACCGTCTCTAGATCGCATCGTCATCGGGAGTTCACCTTGCTGCGCGGAGTCGGCCGGCGGCCACATGGCCGTCATCGAAGGCCGCCCGGATCCAGGATTGTGCCGCACCGCTACCGCGAGCGTCCATGCCGCCGTGCGGGGATGCCTCAGGCGGCCCGCCGGGACAAGGCCTCCCGCTCGCCGTGGGCGATCTGGAGCCATCCGTCTACAAGCAGGGCCAGGGGAAAGCGGCCGGCCGCGGGGCCTGCTTGGAGCTCGCGTTCGGCAGCCGGATTCCCGAGCACAAGCACGCAGTCGTCGCGGCCGAGCGATTCAAGCAACCGGTCGATCCGGGCATAGGCGGCCAGCTCGTGTTCGCCGGCATCGTCTGCCAACACGGCGGCGGGGGCCAGCACGTAGGCATCGCAGTGCCGGGAGACGAGCGAGCCGAAGTCGTCTCCGCCCAGCCGGGCCACGAGCCCCTCGTCGGCGAGGATAGCGAGCCGGCCGGCTGTGAGCCGTCTGAGGCTCGCGAGCGTGGCAGCCAGGGCGTGGCTGCTGGTGGGAGTGTCGAGGAACACGGCGGTGTCCTGCCCGCGGTCGAGCCGCTCGACCCTGCCGGGCACACTGCCGACCGACTCGAGCCCCCGGGCCGCGACCTCGAGCGGGATACGATAGCGGGTTGCGACCGCGGCGGCGAGGAGGCTGTCGCGGACAAAGGGCACCACCGGCGTGTCGAGTGAGATGGGCACGAGCTGCCCGCCGCAGGCAGCCAGCACGGTCCTGCCAAACAGCCCCCCTTCCACCGGTGTGGCCCGGACGTCGCACTCTTCGGTCAGCCCAGCCGTGAGGAAGGTTGCGCCGGCGGGCAGCCGGCGGAGGAGGAGTTCGAGCTGCTCGGGGGCGACGCCACTCACGAGGCAGCCGTCGGCGGTGAGGGCGGCGACGGCGCGGGACTTGATCGCGTGGTAGGCACGGCGGGTGCCGTGTTCATCGAGGTGCGCGGTGGCGAGGTTTGTGATCACGACCGTGTCGCAGGGCACGCCCGCCAACGCATGGGCTGCGAGGGCCACGCTCGACACCTCCACGACCGCGTGGGAACAGCCGCCGTCTGCGAGTCGGGCAAGCCAGCCGGCGAGGCTCGCGGGCGAGGACAGGTCGGCGGGCAAGGGCGTGTCGTCATCCGGTCCCAGGCAGCCGAGGTCGGAGAGCACGCCCACCCGCAGTCCCGCCTCGGCGAGTACCGCCGCGGTGAGCCAGGCTGTGGTCGTCTTTCCACTCGTGCCGGTCACAACAATCACCCGCAGGCGCTTGCCCGGGTCGCCGGCGATCGCATGCTCGAGCCTCGCCTGTGCCCATGCGGTGTCGGACACGAGACAGAGCGGCGTGCCGGCGGTGGGCACCATCCGCTCGGCGATCACACCCCGCACGCCGCGGGCCACGGCGACAGCGACGTCCTCGTGGCCATCGCCGTGTGGCGAAACCCGGGCCACAAACACGTCTCCCGGGCGGCAGCGATGAGCCCGGTCGCGACAGGACGTCACGAGAATGTCGTCTGCCGCGAAGAACCTCGCCTCCGGAAAAAGCGTGGCGAGCGAGATCGCCGGGCCGGCTTCTGGCCGCACGGCTCGGCGGCTGGCGGACGATCTGGAACGGCTGCGGGAATTTCTCTGCATGATGGCCTCCTGCCTCGGTGACCGCCGGAGCGGTCGCCCCTCTGACCTTCGCGGGTTCTTCCTTGAACACCGCTTGAGGGCCGATTCTCGATCCCGGCGAACTACGGTCAATCCCAAAACAATGTCGCCACGCGTCGACCGTGATCCGCTCTGCAAAAAGGTTCTGGCGTGGCAAGGTGCGGGGAATGTGGGGCGGGCTTCGAGCCTGCCACAAGCGGCCTGGCGGATTGGATCTCGTTGCCCACGCGGCCCGGATTGCCCAGGTTGCTGCCCCTGGCTCAGGGAATGCGGCCGCGGGCTTGCCGCCCTGACGTGGCAGCGGATACGGTCCTGATCATGCTGCAGGCGTCTGCCACCGCCGTGCCCCCGATCGGCTCCCGTCAGCACCACGTGCTCTGGGTGGGAGCCTGCGAGTCGGCCGACCTCGAGCTCGCACAGGAAGATGCGGGTCGGCTGGTCAGGGTTCGCGTGGCGGCCACGCCGGCGGAAGCGATCGCAGAATCAGGGAGACCGCTCCTCGAACATTCGCCGGCTGTGATTCTGCTGGCGACGCCGACGCCTGGCCGTTGGACGCTCGCCGATGCGGTGCGGCTGACGACCTGCTGGCCGCTATCGCCGATCGTGAGCGTGGCCGGCGGCATTGTGGATGGCCGCCGCCGCAGCGGGCCGCACCTGCCGGGCGTCGAGGACGTGCCGTGGCACGATCTCGCAGGACGGCTCGCCAGCTGGCTTGCCGATCGGGATGCCGGCCGGCCCGGTTCGCTCGGCGCGCCTGCCACAGCCCGTCGTGAGGAGCGGATCCTCGAGGCGGTGCGGCAGCGAGGATCGGCGGTGCAGGTGACCGTTGCCGCCTCACGGCTGGTCGATCTCGATGGCCTCGCCGACTTGGTGGCCGCCGCCGGGGGGCTGGTCGGCCGCCGGGTCCGTGGTCGGCCGCCGCTGGACGACCCCGCGGACGTGCTCGCCTGGGACGTGGGGCTGGTAGATGGCCCGATGCTGGCCTGGCTACGATTGCTCGTTGCCAATCGACCAACCCGCCGGGTGATGCTTTTTGAGTCGTTTCCCCGGGCCGACTCGACGAGGTTGGCCTTACGGGCTGGCGCGGCCGCCGTCCTCGGACGCCCCGGTTCGCTCGAAGCGGTGGCCGGCACGCTGTCGCGACTTGCCCGGCACCGCTGACTCGTCAGGGAGTTCGCGCGCACGACCCGCATACAAGCCCCGGGCGCGAGCCCGGGGACTGCGCCGAGCGGACGTGGGCTGATTGACCTTGGTGATGGGGTGGGCATCTCGCTAGCATCCCGCCCTTGTGGCCCCCAGGGGCCTTTCCAGGGAGCCTGTCGTGGGCCGTGTTTCTATTCTCGTCGCCGTTGCGGTATCGCTGCTTGCGGTCGGGTGCGCCCATATGGTTGCCGGCCCCTCCTGGACCACCGGGCTGCCGCCCCTGGGTGGCATGGCCCTTGAGCCTTGGAGCAAGCAAACAGGGCTTCCCAGCCAGACCGAGCTTGTCGCCGGGCAACTGGTGATCCATGCCGATTTTCCGCTCGCGGGCCAGCACCGACTCGTGCGGGAACTGGAGTCGCTCCGCACAGACGTCAGCCAGCGGCTCGATCTGCCGATCTCCGACGAGCCGATCCACCTCTACCTGTTTGAGAATCCGACCCGCTACGAGGCCTTTGTGGCCCGGCAGTTCCCCGCTTTCCCCGCCCGCCGGGCCTTCTTCGTCGAGACCGACACCAGCCTTTCGGTGTTCGCCGCCTGGCAGGATCGTGTCGCCGAAGACCTCCGGCACGAGACAACCCACGGCTACGTCCATGCCGTGCTTCCGGCGATTCCCCTCTGGCTCGACGAAGGCGTCGCAGAATATTTTGAGGTGCCGCGGGCCGATCAGGGGTTGCACCGCGGCCACCTGGCCCACCTCTCAGGCCGGCTGATCGAAGGAACCTGGCAGCCCGATATGGCCCGGCTCGAGGCGCTCCAGTCGGCTGCCGAGTTGTCGCAGGACCACTATGCGGAAGCATGGTGCTGGGTGCACTGGCTGCTCGACACGACGCCGGAGCGGCGGGCCCTGCTTCAGGACTACCTCGCCGACGTCCGTCGCGACCCGACCACAGCACCGCTGTCGGCGCGGCTGCGGCTTGTGTCGGGAGACGCCACGGGAGAAGTCCGGGCCCACGTTGAAACGCTCGCAGCGGTCGATCGGGACTGACCGGCTCCGCGTCAGCGCTGATCCGGTCACAGACGCTCGCGGCGAAACACGGTGCCGTGATCGGTCGGCCGGAAGCCCAGCTTGCCAAACAGGTTCATCGCGGCGTCGTTGTCTTCAGCCACGTGCGTCTCCGCGAGCGTTGTGCCCTCCTGCGCGAGGTCGTGGAGCGCTTCGGCCACGAGGAAATTGGCCAGCCCCTGCCGCCGCCGCTCCCCCTCGATCGTGATGCGGATCAGGCCGGCCAGCGACACGCCCCACGACGTCGCCAGCGGCTGGACGTCCCAAAAGGAAGCGGTTCCAAGGACCGCCCCGGCATCACCAAGCAGCTCATACCGCCGCAGCGCGATTCCGGTCGTGGTCGCGGCTTCCCACCAGGTGCGGCGGGCTGGTTCTTCGATCACCCGCAGCGTGGTCGCCCGCCGGATCGCGAGCTGGAGCCGGTTTACGGGCGGCCGAAACCCCGTCAGCTCACGCCGCAGGACGGCGATCCGGGATGCCTCGGTGTAGCCGGCCCGGCGAAACACGGCCTGCATCCCCGGCGACGAATCGAGAATGCCCGGCAGATCACTGCCGCCGTAGAGGCCGAGATAGAAGCCGCCCACTTCAGGTGTCGCCCCGCCGAGGATCGTCGTGGCTCCGCGGTGGCGAAGGTAGTCTTCGCAGCGGGCGAGCAGGCCGTCCTCAATCTCGTGCTGCCGCTCGTGGACGGGCACGGCAACGAGCATGGTCGTGCCCGTCGAGATGTCGATGGCGGCGTGGTCCGCGGCCGGGCCGAATCCGGCGTGTGCGAATCCCACGAGCCGCTCCTTGTCCCGGGCCACAATAAGGCCGTGACGGTCGAAGTAGGGCTTTGAGAAAACGGCGTCCTCGAGTGCCGCGGATGTCATCGGCTGGAGGGCCGCCGGGCCCAGGTCGCTCGCCCGCCAGAGGTCGGCCAGACGCGGCGGGTCGTCGTTACGGAAGCAGTCGAAGGTGATCATCATCTCACCGCGATCCCGCGGGTCGCGGGCCCCGCTCCGTCTGGCCTACGCGGCTACCTCGGTCGTCGGCCGCACCTCGACCATCCCATCCCGCTCGCGCACCTCAAACACCGGCTGCCGCACGGTTGCCGATACCTGATGGCGGCCGGTAACCACGTCGAACTGCCAGCCGTGCCAGGGACAGGTGAGCACCGTGCCGCAGAGCACACCCGTGCCCAGCGGCCCGCCCTGGTGCGGGCAGAGGCCGTCGAGGGCGTGGAACGTGCCGGCGACGTTTGCCAAGGCCACAATCCGGTCGCCGGCAACCCGCTCGATGCTTGTTCCCGGGGGGCATTCATCGGCCTTGGCGATCAAAATCCAGTCGGCCATGGCGGGATGCGGTGAGGAGGGGCAGGGCGGATTCGCCGTGTCATCATGCGGCCAGTCGCTTCACTCTAGCCTTTCGGGTCCGTTCCCGCCATCGGCGGTGGACCCACCAATACTGTGCCGGCTCCCGCCGGATCGCATCCTCAAGGAGTGTCGTGTACCACTGCGACAGCGACTGCAGGTCGCTCGTCTCGGGGCCGGCGGCGGCCGGGTCGGCTGTGCCCTCGAGCCGCAGTTCGATGTCGAAGAGGCCGCCGCGGCGGGTGGCTGAGCAGACGAGCACCGGCGCCTGCGAGGAAAGGGAGAACACGCCGATCGCCTTGTGGACGCTGGCGGGCCGGCCGAAGAAGTTGACCCAGCAGCCCTTGGGACCGGCCGCCTGATCGCCGAGCAGGCCGATCACACCGTTCTCCTCGAGCACAACAGCCACGTCCGGGGCGCTTCCCTTCTTGGGGAGAATCCGCTGCCCCCGCGACTCGCGGAAGTCGGTCACAAACCGGTCGAGCAGCGGATTGTCGAGCTCGCGGGCCACCGAGAAGATCTGGAAGCCGAACAGGCCGAACAGGTAGGCAGCCACCTCAAAGTTGCCGAAGTGTCCTGAGAGGATCACCTTCGGCCGGTCAAGCCACAGGATGCGGACAAACTCTTCCATGCCGTGGATGCGGAGATGCCGCCGCCAGGTGGTTTTGTGGATCACCCGGTTGGCATGGGCGATCTCGACGACCATGAGCAGCAAGTGCTCCCACATCCCGCGGGCCGCCTCCCGACGCTCGTCGGCAGACATCGCGGGGAAGGCAAGCCGAAGGTTGTCGCGGACAACATTGCGGCGGATCCGCATCCGGTTGGCAAGCAGGTCGGAGAGCTTCCGGGCCCAGCGCTCGCAGGCCGACCGCGGCAGGGCCTGGATGACACAGATCACCACGCGGACCGCCACGTAGGCAGCGAGGTCGGTGAATCGCTTGGCAAGCGTGCGGGGGGTAGGAGATGCCAAGGTGTCGGGTCCGTGACGGGGCGTGCGACCTGCCGGGAGCGGCCGCTACCGCTTCCTGCGGCGAGGGGATTGTCGCCCGCGGAGCCCCTGGAAACCAGATCGGTTTACGGGGCGGTCTGGCGAAAGTGGACGAGCCTGTTCCGGTGGAGGGGCAGGGGCAGCCCACCGTCATATTCACCGGGACCCCCGAAGAATTCTTCCCAGCCAACTTCTCGGCTTCCGTGAGGCAGTGCGGGAATAACCTATTTATCCTTCCTCTCCGGCTGGAGCGGGACGGACGGGTCTATAGGGACGGCCGCGATTCGGCTGACTGGAATCCGAGGGGTCACGACACGCAGATGCCGCGATTCAATCTCTTCACGATCGGAGATTCCCATGACGAGGCACGAGGAAGGCACGTTTGGCGGGAATGATGCAATCGGCCGCGGGGTGCCGCGGCAACAGCGGCGCCGCCTCGAGCGGCGGCTGCGGGCGAAGCGGGCCGACCGGCCCGCCCCGCTCGCGGCCGAGTCGCTCGAAACCCGGGCCCTGCTGGCGGCGGTAGTGGCTGATTACGCGGTTGCGGGTGATTGGGGGAGCGGATTTCAGGGCGGGATTACGCTCCAGAGTCAGGACGCTACCCCGGTCGATAACTGGACACTCTCGTTCCGCTACAACGCCCAGATCAGCTCGATCTGGGACGCCCGGATCGTCTCCCGCGAGGGCTCGATCTACACGATCCAGGGAGCCGGCTGGAATAGTTCGCTCGCCCCGGGCGGCCGGATCTCGTTCGGCTTCATTGGCGCTGCGGACGGCAGCGTTGGGCCGGTCGCCCCGCCCAGCAACTACGTGCTCAACGGCACGCCGCTCGGCGGCCAGATCCCCGCGCCGACCCCCGGGCCCGCGCCCCTGCCGGTGCCCGAGCCGGTGACTCCCCCCCGCCGGCCCCGGCCCCTGATCCCGGCCCGGCGGCTGGCTCGGTCGCCTTCAAGGTGACCAGCAACTGGGGCAGCGGCTTCAACGGCGACGTCACGGTCACCAGCACCCAAGCAGCGGTCGTCACCGACTGGACGGTATCCCTCGACTTTAGCGGCGAGATCTCGAGCCTCTGGAGCGGTGAGATCGTCTCCCGGATTGGATCGACCTACACCGTGAAGAACGCCCCCTGGAACGGTTCCCTCGCCGCCGGTGGCTCGGCCACCTTCGGCTTCACCGCCTCGCCCGGCGGAGCAACTGCCGCGCTGCGAAACGTCACCGTGATCCTCGGCGGCGTCGTCGCGCCCGTTCCGACGCCCGCCCCCGTTCCAGAGCCGCCGGTCGCGCCGGCCCCCTCGCCCGCCCCG
>JBBEEF010000225.1:0-1511 GCA_040880915.1 Pirellulales bacterium | reverse complement strand
GCCCGCCCCGCCGAGCGACGACCTCGGCCGCGTGTTCGCGGTCAATCCCGCCGCAGCCGACATCGTGGGCTTCGGTCCGGCGGTGGATCGGCTCGACTTCGGCGACGTCTCCGTTCACAACCTGATCGTGTCCAAGCTGGCCTCGGGCGAGGTGGCGACCGTGAACCCCTGGGCCTGGACACCGGAATGCCAGGTGATCCAAGGTGTCGAGTTTGCCGATCTCACGGCCGCGAGTTTCGGGATCGTGCAAAATGAGCACCTCCGCCAGGACATCGGCGGCGTCCTCTCCTGGGAGCTCAGAGTCGGGCCAAAGGAATCCGGCACGGTCTACCTCCGGTCGCACGAATATGGTGTGTCGCAGGTGATCGACGGCTTCAATCCGGCCACGAACAAGCTCTCGCTGGTCTACTTCGGCACCCGCGAGCGGCTCTCGGTCGCAGACACCACGGCGGGCCTGCTGATCTCGGTCGAGCCGACGGGCCAGAGCGTGCTCCTTGACGGCGTGCGGAAGGCCGACCTCGTGGCGGTCAATCTCGAGTTTCACCACGATCAGATCATCGAGGATCAGCTCGAGGTGCCGTTCGGGTTCACCGCCGAGCAGGTGACGATGGTCAGCCGGGCAGCCCTGCTCACGCCCCAGGCACCGGCCGGACAGGTGACCGACGGCCACCAGACGTGCCCGGGCAGCACGCAGCCCCACGACCACGATCACGATCACCACCCGGGCCACATGGCCCCGACCGATCCGGGCGACCCCGCGGCCCTGCCGATCGCCAGTCACGACAAGGTGCTGGCGGCCTACTTCCCCGAGTGGGGCATCTACAGGCGGAACTTTCGGGTAGCCGATGTGCCGGCCGAGAGCCTGACACATCTCATCTTCTCGTTCCTCGACCTCAAGCCCAGCGGCGAGGTGGCGTTGTTCGACTCCTTCGCCGCGGTCGAGAAGCGGTTCGCCGCGCACGAGACGGTCAGCGGTGAAGCCGACCTCTGGTACTACCCGCCCGGCGATCCCCGGGCCGAGCAGACGGTCTGGGGCAACTTCAACCAGCTCGCCCAGCTCAAGGAGAAGTATCCCCACCTTAAGGTGATGATCGCCGTTGGCGGCTGGACCGTCTCTCGCCACTTCACCACGGTGACGGCCACCGAGGCCGGCCGCGAAACCTTCGCCGCCTCGCTGGTGAACTTCCTCGACACCTACCGGATGTTCGACGGAATCGACTTCGACTGGGAGTATCCGGGCGGGGGCGGCCTCGAGAGCAACTCCGTGAGCCCGAGCGACGGGGCCAACTACGCCCTGCTGATGGCGAACGTGCGGGCTGGAGTCGATGCCCTCGGCGCCCGGCTGGGGCGAAGCCACGAGCTGTCGGTCGCCTCCCCGGCCGGGCTCGACAAGGTCGCCACCTTCAATCTCGCCGGCCTGGCTCCCCACGTCGACTTTTTCAACCTGATGGCCTACGACTTCCACGGCACCTGGGAGAACACGACCGGCCACCAGGCGGCCTTCACCGGCG
>JBBEEF010000224.1:7372-11471 GCA_040880915.1 Pirellulales bacterium | reverse complement strand
GGCCTCGACCCGGTAGTCGAGAAACGCCTCCCAGACCAGCGGAAACAGCGGGGCCACAATCTCGCGGCCAATCGTTTCGGCGTAGCGGCGGATCTCGAGTTGGGCGTGGGTGTCCATCCGCAGGGCGAGGAAGTGGAGCAGGTTGTGGAGGTCGATCTTCCAGTAGGCCTCGGTGTAGGTGGACAGCGGCAGGTCCTTGCGGGCCTGCTCGCGGGCGATGCCTGCCTCGAGTCGCTCTTCATAGACCCGCCGGGCCAGTTCCTGCAGCTGCCGTTCCGACTCGGTGTGCTGCCGGCCTGTGTCTTCCGGCAGCGGCTCGGCGGAGCCCTGCCGATTGCTCGCCGCCTGCGTCCGCCACTCGTCGCCGGCCGTGGACTGCATGGCGTCGATCGCCAGCGAGTAACGGGTCGAGTATTCGTTGATGCTGGCGGTGCGATGGCGGATCCACTGCCGCCAGCAGTCCATCGGCACCCGGACGACAAACTTCAACTCCGCCATCTCGAATGGCGTCGTGTGGGCGTGCCGCAGGAGGTAGCGGATCAGCTGCCGCTCGTCGCTCACCTTTCGCGTGCCGGCGCCGTAACTCACGCGGGCCGCCTGGACCACACTGCTGTCGTCCCCCATGCAGTCAACGAGCGCGACGAAGCCGTCGTCGAGCACAGGCAGCTTCTTCCAACGAAGCGATTCGAGTAGGGCGGCGCGGTCGATTGGCTCGGCGGAAGCAGTCATACCGGCGGTTTCCGGAGGAAGCGTGACAGGCCCCACAGAATGCGGCACCGCCCCCAGCCGGTCAATCCTTTGCCAGCAACTCCTGCAGGAGTGTGGCCAATTGCCGGGCGTCGTCGGAGTTTCGCAGGTGGTCGATCCGTGCCTGGGGCACACCGAGCTTGGCGAGCGAGACCTCGACGCTCTGCCAGAGCTTGGCCCGCTTTTTCCCCTCGGCCAGGTAGAGGTCGGTAACCTGCTCTCCGACCCGCTGGAGCAGGACGGTATCGAGGTTCTCGTAATACCGCTTCACAATCGATTGCTGGTGCTTGGTCAGCTGGGCCATGACGGGTCGGACTCCGCGGGCGGGCCGGCCCCGTTACGGCCGCAGAATCAGAGTCTGCGGCGGCTGGCAGGAACCCGGCCTCGTGGCTACAGTATCGTCCGCGAGCGCGAATCCGGTCGAGAGAATTCCATGCCAACAATCACGTTCAGCAGCGAAAAGAAGGAAATTCAAGTCCCGGCTGGGGCGAACCTGCGGAAGGAGGCCCTCCGGGCGGGGGTCCAACTCTATCCGGGTGTGCACCGGGTCATGAACTGCCACGGCTTCGGACAGTGCGGGAGCTGCCGCGTGCTCATCACCAAGGGCATGGAAAACACGAGCCGCAAGGGCTTCATGGAATCGGGCCGGCTTGCCGTCTCGCTGGCCTACATCGGCAACGAGAAGGAGATGCGGCTCGCCTGCCAGACGCGGGTCAACGGCGACATCACCGTTGTCACGAAGCCGCCGCTCAATCTGTTTGGCGACAACTTTTTCAGTTGATCCCGGAGGTGGGTTCCGCCATGAAAGCCATAGACAGCCATGAAAGAAGTCATCGCCATCGTGAAGCCGTTCCTCGCCGAGCGGGTGCTTGAGGCGCTTAAGCGTGCGCCGCTCGAGGCCTGTACGGTGCGAGAGGTGAAAGGGTACGGAAGGCAGAAGAGCTACCTCGACCAGTATGGGGAGAGCGAATACTCGCTGGCCTTCCTGCCCAAGGTGGAGATCCAACTCTGGGTCGACGACGCCCGGGTGGCCGAGGTGGTCGAGCGGATCACGGCCGCGGCCCGCTCGGGACGGATGGGGGACGGCAAGATTTTTGTGCTCTCAGCGTCTGAAGTCGCCATGCCAATGGCCAAAACCTGACATTCGCCGCTCGTTGGGGCCGCTCGGACACAGGCCGCCAACACGTGGTGGAGTCATTGAGCCCGCAGGCAGTACACTCTCAGATCGCCGAAGGGCTCCCTTAAATTCCGCACAACCCGCAAGGTTCTCCATGCGTTGCCCCGTGATCCGCTTCCGGTCTGCCCTCACCCTCGCCCTCCTGCTAACCGCCGCCTGGGTCAGCGTGCCCGCGGCTGCCCAGGATCTCCCGTCGCTCGCCTCTGATCCGCTTGGGTCGGCTGCTGCTTTTCAGCCGGTCAGCGAGGGCCGCCTCAACACCGCGGCTGCGGGGCTTCGCGAGGCGGTCGGTCCGCTCCGCCGCCTGCTCGACCGCAGCCGCAGCGGGGCCAACTGGCGGACCTACCTCGACTGGCCGGAGCTCGAACGGCAGGCGGCCGCGGGGGCTAGCGCCGATGCCGACACGCTCGCCCGGATCTACAAGCGGTTCGATTCCGGTGAGAAAGGCCTCGAGATGCCCGAATTCGCCCGCGCGCGGCGGGCGGTGGGGGCCTATCTCGAGGCGGCGGGAACCGCCCGCAATCCCGAGGCCGACAAGGTCTATGCCCAGCGGCTCGACCGGCTTGCCGGGGCCGTTGTCGAGGCGGCCGCCACCGGCACCCCCCAGCCGCTCGACCCCGTGGGGCCATTGCTTGCCCGGCTCGAGGAGTCGGGCCAAGGGCTGGGCGTCGTGTCCCGGCTTCGGCGGGCGCTCGTGCGACCCAATCTGTTTCTTCAGGTGGACGAAAGCCTGCTGGCCAGCGGTGTCAATCGGTCGGTCGACGAGACCGCCCCGATCAACGACGTGCTCCTGGGCACACGGATCCGCGGCACCGGCCGCACAACCGGGTTCGTGACGCTCGATTTCCAACCGGCGAACGACCGGGCGGTGGTCGACCTCGTGCTCGACGCTACCAACCACTCGCGGACACGGGGCACGCAGGGCCCGGTGACCGTCCACACGATCGGCACCACGTCGATCGACGCCCGCAAGCGGATCTACATCGATGAGCAGGGTGTCACCTCGGCCCCCGTCGAGGCCCAGGCTTCGGTCAGCACCAAGACCGCCGGCATCGGTGTCAACAAGAAGATCGGCCAGCGGCTGATTCGCAAGGTGGCCAGCCGGAAGATCGCCGAGATTCAGCCGCAGGCCCGGGCGATCTCCCAACAACGGGCCCGCGAGCGGATCCGCAGCCAGTTCGAGTCGCAGACGGCCGGTGCGATTCGCGAGGCGGCGAGTGACTACCAGACGAAGTTCCGCAGCCGGCTCATGGACCGCGGCTGGTACCCGGAGATGCTGCACCTCAACACCGACGATCGGCGGCTGTTCGTCACGGCGCGGAAGTCACTCGTTGACCAGTTGGGGGCGTTTAGTCATCCGCCGGCCGTCGATCCTGCGGCTGTGCTGGCGGCCCGGATGCATGAGTCATTCTTCAATAACCTGGCCGAGCAGGAACTGGGGGGCCGCACGCTCACCAAGGAACTGCTCGAGGCGGAGATGAAGAAGGCCGGCCGCGCGATGCCCGAGTCGCTCGAGGACGACACCGACCAGCCTCCCTGGTCGATCACGTTCGCGAAGCGGAAGCCGGTCGAGATCAACGCCGGTGATGGCACGATCCGGCTGACCGTCCACGGCAGCCGTTACACCTCCGGCGACCGTGAGTTTCCGGCGATGGACGTCTGGGCTGCGTATCGGATCGAGCCAGCGGCCGGCCGGATTCGCCTGGTCCGCGACGGCGACGTGCAGATCTATCCCCCGGGTTTCGTGCCGGGCGGAGCGCAGAAGCTCTCGGTGCAGGAGACATCACTGCGGCGAATCCTCCAGAAGCGGTTCAACAAGGTGTTCGACGAGATGGTCGAGGTCGAGCCGCTTGAGTTGCCCGGTCAGCTCGCGGGGGCCGGCCCGCTGCCGATGCAGCAGCTCGTCGCCCGGAAAGACGGCTGGATCGCGGCCGGCTGGCGGAAGCCAGATCGGGTGATCCACGATCCGGCGAGTTACGAGACTGTCATCCACGGCGAGGTCTTCGAGGAGCAGGTGGTGCACGGTGAGGTGATCTTCGAGTCGGCTGAAAACACCGGCTCGACCGTCACGCCGGGCCTTGTCTGGTCGCAGCCGTGAAGGCTGCCGAGACTGCCTTGAGCCGTGTCACTTCGTAGTCCGGTTCCTCCGGAACCGGATCAGAGTTGGGGAGGCCA
>JBBEEF010000224.1:0-7272 GCA_040880915.1 Pirellulales bacterium | reverse complement strand
TCACGGCTGTGCAGACGGCTCGGACGTCGGCACGAGCGGCTCGAAGGGACGGACCCAGATGTTTCGGAACTGGACCGGATTGCCATGGTCTTGGAGCCTGATGGGAAGTGAGTCGGGGTGCGGCCTGGGCTGCGGCGGCTCGTGCCACTGCGTGCTGCTTTTGATCACCGCGTCGGAGTGGATCGCCACGCCGTTGTGCAGCACGCTCACGCGGCCGGGCTTCGCAAGCAGCCCGGCGGCGGTAAACCGTGGCCGCGTGAAGAGAATGTCGAACGACTGCCACTCCCCCGGTGGCCGGCAGGCGTTTACGGCCGGCGGCTGTTGCTTGTAGATCGCGCCGCACTGGCCGTCGGGGTAGGTGAGCGGGCCGTCGGTGCCGTCCTCGTAGGAGTCGAGCACCTGAATCTCATAGAGCCCCATCAGGAACACGCCTGAGTTGCCGCGGCCCTGTCCCTTGCCCTTCGGCGGCGCCGGCATCCGGTACTCGAGGTGAAATTGGCAATCACCGAAGCCCTGCTTCGTCTCGATCATCCCCTTGCCGACGGTGACGACGCCATCGCCGACCTGCCAGCTGCCGGCGTTGTTCCAGGCGTCCATGCTCGAGCCGTCGAAGAGCCTGATCGCGTCGGCGGGCACCGGCGCCGGGCCGGCGGGGGCGGGGCCGGGGTCGACGACTGGCGGCCGCTGCCAGGTGATCGGCATCCGCCACTCGCCGCTCTGGTGCTTGCGGCCGCGAAGCTGGAGCCGCCGGTCGCGGAGCGACGCGGTGAATAGCCCCGCACTCGCCTCGGCCTCCGACACGGAGAGCCCGGGCTTCATGCCCGGACGCAGGTGGCCGGCGGCCGCCAGGTACGCGTCGCGGAGGAGCTGCATCCGCAGGGTCACGTCGGGAAGGTAGGCCCCGAGCCGCTCCGGAAGGTCGGCAGCCGCGGCGGCCTCTGCGTCGCCCAGGCCTGCGATCACCGCCCGAGCGATCTCCCACTGTCCCTCATCCGTCGGATGGACGGCATCGGCCGCGAAGGTAAAGCCGGGGTCTTTCTGCCGCCGCTTTGCAAGGGCTTGCCGCATCGGGCCGTGGATGTCGATCACAAGCCAGCCAGCGGCCCGCTTGGCCAGAAGCCAGTCGGCATAGGTGGCGAGCACGGCGTCGTAGTCGACCTCGCCGGCCGGTCCCGGCTTGCCGGGCGGGCCGCCGTAGACCGGTGGCGTGAGGTGGATGATCGTGGCTCCAGCCTGTTCGGCCGCCACGTGGAGCCGCTCGATGCCGGCCTTGAAATTCGTGAACCGCCCCTCGTCGAGCGGCTGGTAGATGCCGCAATTCATGCCGTAGCAGGCGAGCACCACGTCGGGCCGCACGAGCCTGAGCACGCGGTCGAGCCGTTCGTGGAGGTCGGGCCGGGGAAACTTTCCGCCGGCGTGCCCCGCCTCGGAGAGGCCCGAGACCGTTTCGCTCGGAAGGCCGCAGTTGATCACGTCGGCATCCAGCCCCTCGAACTCCATCCAGGCGGCCAGATCGGCCACCCAGCCGCCCGCGTGGGTGATCGAGTCGCCGAGCACGAGCACCCGCTTGGAGGAGTCGAGCGCCGCCCGCGACGGAGCAGGCTCGGCCGCGGCCGCCGGCAGGCACACGCCGGCCGAAATCGCCACCCCGATCACGGCAGCGAGGAGGAATCTTCCGTGCTGGCTCAGGGTTGCCCGGGGCTTCTCGCCAGCGGTTCGCGGCGGCTGTCCTGGCCGCCTCGTTGTCCACATCGCCGACAGTGGCTGGATCCGCCGAATAAACATCACCATTACTTCTGGAGCGGCTTCGCTCCCTCCCGGATCGCGAACAGGTGGCTCTTGTTGGCAATGTAGAGCGTGTCGCCCACGGCGATCGGCGTGGAATAGACGCTGTTGCCCATGTTCACCTCGGCGAGGAGTTTCATCTCCGGAGCGATCGCGAAGATCGTGATGTCGCCGTCCTCGTCGCCGATGTAGACCTTTCCGTCGGCGATCAGCGGCGAACCCCAGGCAGCCGCCAGCATGTCATGCGTCCAGTGGGGCTTGCCCGTCTTCACATCGAGGCAGTGGAACAGGCCGCTGAAGTCGGCCACGAAGAGGAGGCCGTCCTGGATCGCCACGGTGCCGCAGGTGCGGTGCATGGTCTCCTCGAAGGAGAGCTTGCCGTCACCATTGGCGTCGAAGCCGGGGTAGTGCCAGACAGCCGCGGAAGCGGGGTTCGGCCGGGCCACCTCCCCGTCCTCCTCGATGACCGCCTGGTTGCGACGATGGGGCAGGGGTGTGGTGGGATCCTTGAGGCTCACGGCGATCTCGCTCGATACATCCCCCCGCTTCGTCGGATCGATGCACCACAGGTGGCCGACACCCTCGCCATGCTCGGGATCCTCGCCCACCGCGATGTAGACGAGGCCGTCGGAAACAACCGGCGTGCCGATCAGGTGGTTGCGGTCGGCCCGGCCGCCGAGTGAATATTTCGATACCTTGGGATTGCAGTCGAACTTCCAGAGCAGCTTCGCCCGGCCATCCTCGCCGCGGGCGTCGAAGGAATAGACCCAGCCATCGCCGCCGCCGAAGATCGCCTGAGGCACGCCGTCGATCTCGGCGAAGGCGGGGCTCGACCACTGGCCGTGGAGCACATTGGCCCCCGGCGAGCCGTC
This sequence comes from Pirellulales bacterium, assembly GCA_040880915.1. Lineage (GTDB taxonomy): Bacteria > Planctomycetota > Planctomycetia > Pirellulales > UBA1268 > QWPN01. The sequence continues at coordinate 4,615 of JBBEEF010000224.1, read as the reverse complement.
TGCCCAGAGGACCTTTCCGTCCCGCTTGTCGAGGCAGAGGAAGCTCGGGGCATCGGAGTTGGGGAGGTTGAGGTGTCCCTCGTCGACGCCGTTGCCGGTGATCACGAACAGCCAGTTGCCGTGGACGGTAACGCTGCACGAGCACATGTTGTGCTGGGAGACCCCCAGTTCCTTCATCATGTCGAGCACCCAGACCACGTCGGCCTCGTTCTCGGCCACGACCTTCTCGGCCGTGAAGGGGCCGTCGTTTTCACCATCGCGAAAACCCTCGGTGTCGAGGCACTTCACCTCGCCGCGACTGGTCACATACCAGAGCCGATCACCCTCGACGAGCGGCGCACAGCAGATCCCCTGAAGCGGCCAGTCGTGAACGCGGCCCGTGGGCAGCTTTTCGCTCGAGTCCTGCCAGAGGAAGGAGCCGTCGTTCACGTCGAAGGCCAGGAGGCAGCCCAGATCGGTGGCGGCCGGATACCGCTCGAGCCAGCCCTTGCCGTTGTTTGTGCCCACGAAAATCCTGCCCCCCGCCACCACGGGATTGCCATACGACTGGCTGCCGAGAGCGGCCACCCAGGCGACGTTCTTGCTCGTCTCGGGCTGCCAGACTCCCGTGTCAAAGTCGAATTCGCCGGCCTCCCACTCGACCGGGAGATTCCGCGCCTCGGCCACGTTGTTTCGCTGGGGCGAGCCGCCCCACTGGTTCCAGTCGGCCGCTGTGGCCGTGGCCGTGGATCCGGTCGTCGCCAGGACCAGGGTCAGGACAAGGGCAGGGAAACCGGCACGGCTACTCATGGCAGGGCCTCCACGGAGACAGTATCGATAAAAATCTCGGAATCCTTGGCGTTCCCGAAGAAGCCGGGGCTGCCTTGTAGATTACCCGCCGCGTGAACCCCTTCGATCGTCCAGGCCTCTGGCTCAGGCTCGCCCCGCGGCCAGACCTTGCCCCGGAGCACCGCGTCGCCGTCGCGAGTGCGGGCCTCAAACTTCATCGTGTACCAGCGGCCCGCCTCCCAGGGAAAGGGAATCGTCTTCGCGAAGTGCGTGGCCACCTGAGGCGGCCAGGAACGAAGCTGGAGCTGTTGGGCCGCACCCATCATGTCGAGCGTGTACCGCTGGGCGATGAGTCCCATGTCGGGCATCCGGGCCTTCTCGAGGGCCGCCGGCGTGCCGAATGCCTTGGAGAAGGCATCGGCGTCGCTGTCGGCCGCGGGGGTGGCGGGGTCGCCCGGCTGCCCCACGCCACTCTCGGCCGCCCGCAGGTCGGCCTGGATAGCGTAGTCGTGCAGGCCGATCGGCCCGATCCAGCCCTGGCTCCGGGTTCCCTTGGGGATTGTCGTCACCTTGACGAGGCACTTCGAGCCCTCCACCTCGCGGACGACGTGGCGGTATCGCATGCCGATCCAGGGAAGTGGCGGCTCGCCCTTGACGAGGCCGGTCTTCGGATCGGCGGCGAGCGGGACCTCTTCGAAGTCAAACCTCCAGGGGAGCGGCGGCATCGAGCGGATTCGGGCCCGCCCCTCGAGCAACCCGACCTTGGCAGTGACGATCGCACCGGCGTGGGTGCCGGCCGGCGCTGTGTAGATGCCGGCAGCCGACACGCTCCCGGCCGTTGTGCCGAACTCGGCCGGCGACTCCTTCACCAATCGCCCCTCGGCGTCGAACAGGCGAACCGTGAGCGGCAGTGACTCGCCCGCGGCGATCTGGGCCTCGGCGGGCACGACCTGCACCCAGGCCGGCTCGCCGGCGGGGCCCTTCGTGGCCGCCGACACCGCGTCGGCCCGCGTCGGCCGCGGCCCGGACGCGTCGGCGAGGATGGGCTTCCCTCCGAGGCAGTAGATCCTGGTGCCGGTCACGATGTAGAGCAGGCCGTTGGCGGCGACCGGCGAGGCCGTCACCTCGTCTCGCTCGCCGAGCCGCATCCGAAAAATAAACTTGAATCCGTCGGCCGTGGGCTCGATCACGTGGAACCCGCTCGTGGAGCAGACGTAGAGCTTTCCGTCGGCCACCAGCGGGCTGCCGCGGACGATCGTGCCCAGCAGTTTCTGTGGCCGACCGACCGGTGCGCCAGTCGCCGCAACGAAGGCGTGGATCCTGGCGCCGTCGTCGACAAAGTAGACGCGGTCGCCGAGCACCACCGGCATCGCCCGGCCGTCCATCACGCCCTTCCGCTGCCAGATCGTGTTGGTCGCGGTGATGTCGCCGCTGCCCGCCGCCCTAAAGGCCGAGGCCGAGCCCATCGAGGTGTTGTCGAGGTTCTCCTCCGACTGCGACACATAGACCGTCTCTCCCGCGACGAGGGGTGGCGTGTTGATTCCGCGGCGGGAGAGACGGAAGTTCCAGACGGCCCGGCCTGTCCGGGGCTGGAAGTTCCAGACGCTGCCGTCGCTCGAACCGAAGACGAGCGCCGCCTGCCCGGCGAGGACCGCGAGCGACGGGGTGCTGTAGGTGGTGTCTTCGGGTAGTTCCTTGGTGCCGTTCATCCAGCGGACCACGCCAGTCGCCTTGTCCATTCCGAGGAAGCGGTGTGCAGGCCGCGCCGTGTCGCCCCAGCCGGTCACGACGGCGCTGGTGATCACGAGATCCTCAAACACCACGGGGACATTCGTGCGGCCGCCGTAGGTGGAGAGAAAGCCGAACTCTTCGTGCAGGCTTCGCTGCCACTTCGTCTTCCCGGTCGCCGCGTCGATCGCGGTGAACACGCCGCACACGCCCTGGGCGAAGATGGTATTCGTCGTGGGGTCGGCCACCACGGCCGACCAGCCGACCCGTTCGCCTGGCACGTCCGAGAGATAGACATTGAACAGGTTTTCCCAGAGCTTCTCGCCCGTCCGGGCATCGAGGCAGATCACCTTCTCCGCCTCGGCGAGCGTCTCTGGCTCGTGCCGAACGAGCATATAGAGCCGGCCGCCCATGACGACCGGCGTCGAGATGCCTCCCTCATCGTGCGTCCAGGCGACGTTCTCGCCGGACTCGGGATCAAACGATGTCACAAGCGGGGGGCCGTCGTAGTGGCGGTCCTGCATCGGCCCCCGCCAATCCGGCCAATCGGCAGCACGGGCACCACCACACACGACGAGGCCAAGAACGATGCCACATAAACCCCTCAACGCGTGGCCCGCGTAACGGAGACCAAGGTGGCAGTGGTGTTCGGCAAACCTTCGGCATAAAAGCCCCCCGGCGCGAGCCGGGGGGATGCCGCGAACCATCCCGGTTGACGCTGGGCCGCTGGGGCTCACTCGGGTGGCAGCCGTCATCCCGCTTGCTTGCGCAAGGGGGCTTTTATGAGTGGAAAAGGGGATAGCCCCCGGGGCGTGAGCCTCGAGCATCGCGATCACTCCGTGATCCCTTCTTCCTTGAGGTCGGCGGGCAGTTGCGGGTCGACGATGCCCCGTGCGCCACGGCCCTCCTCCAGCCGGCTGGCCACGTCGTTTCTGATGCTCTCGGTGTCGGCCTCCCACCACCGGCGCCGCTCGGCCAGGTCTGTGGGCTCGGAGAAGGGCCGGACGAGCCGCATCCCAACCCCGAGGGCCGGCTCCTCGGTGTACCACCAGGGGCTCTTGGGGAAGTTGGGGTCCACGTCTTTCCAGTCGGGATCCTGGGCGTTGCCGCCGGCGTCCCGCGATCCCCGCCGGACGGCACTGCGGCACTCGCCCGCCTCGTCGTAATAGGCACCGCCCCGGAGCACGCGGGGGTAGAGCCGCTCGGGCCACTGGATCGCGTCGGCCGCCGCGACCGGCTGCGGCTTCGCCGCGGCAGCGGCGAAGCCGCCGGCTACGAGTTCGTCCACCACCCACTCCGCCGCGTTGCCGTGCATGTCGTGGAGGCCGAAGGCGTTGGGCTTTTTTTCTCCCACGGGATGCGTCGTGTCATCGGCGTTGTCGGCAAACCAGGCAACCTCTGCGAGCGTGTCGGCGTCGCCGCAGGAATAGGGGCCGTCGGTGCCGGCACGGCAGGCGTATTCCCACTCGCTTTCGCCCGGCAGGCGGTAGAAGCGGCCGGTCAGGCCGCTGAGCCACTTGGTGTACTGCCGGGCCGCGAACTGGGTCATCGTTACTGCGGGCAGGGTCGGATCCTCGCCGTTGGTGAAGGTGGTAGTGGGGTCGTAGAGGTTCGAGGGGGCCGTCACGGCGTCGGCCCGATTGTCGTCGGTGAGCGGCCGAATCCCGGCGCCGTGCATCGCGATAAACAGATCGCAGGCGGCCATGTACCGCTTATATTCGCTCCATGTGACTTCATGCTTGCCCATCCAGAAGGGCTCTACGGCCACCCCGAAGGCTGGGCCCTCGGCGGCCGAGCGGCCCTCCTCACCGTCGGGGCTGCCCATTCGGAACGTGCCGGCGGGGATCGGAATCATCCGAAACGTGACGTCGGTGCCGGGAATGGTCTCGTCATAGGGAACCATCCAGCCATCGGCCACCTGCACGAACGGCCCGTCCCCGTCCGGCTGGGCCTCGCCGGCCACGAAGCCAGGGCGGGGTGCCGCCGCCACGGCCGGCTGGGCGGCGGCCGATTCCGGAGCGGCCATGGCGGCGAACGCCAGCAGGGTCGAGATGGCAAGAGTTGCGGGACCGGACCGGTGGCAGAGGGTGGGTGTCATCGGAACTCGGGTGGGGCGGAG
>JBBEEF010000223.1:5487-11581 GCA_040880915.1 Pirellulales bacterium | reverse complement strand
AGACCCCAACAGGCGGTACCCGAAACGCTGCCGCCGCGGCTCCTCCCGACAGCGCCGGTGCTGCCGCGAGTTGACTCGAGCCCCTTGCTTCAGGCCGGTGGATCGGGCGGATCGGCTGCCCCGTAGGTCGCGATCAGTTCATCGAGTTCGCGGACCGCGGGTGGCTCGAGCATCTCGGCGCTCCAGTGCCGGAGGTAGGGCACGTCAAGATGCCCTTGCTGGACGTGCAGGATTCCTTTGATGTCCTGAAGATCTTTCTGGCGGTGGAAGGCCATCTTCAGGAGAACCAGATCCTCCGCGGTCGTGACCTTGATGGTTCGGCCGTAAAGCATCTTCGCCACAGCCCGCTCGAGGATCGATTGCTGCAGTGGCACGACCGGAACGAAAAGCTCCACGCTCGTCGCCCGGCACGACAGCGTCATGAACTTGTCTCGACGCACCTGTTCGAGCAGCGCAACGACCGTCACGGGCTGCGGACCCGAGCTCTGCTCGACTTGGAAGCCCCCGGCATTGAAGGCATCCGCCAGCCGCTGGTAGGCGACGGCAGGGACCGCGACCAGGCAGTCAGCGTCTTGCGTCGTGCGGGGCACGCCCCAGAAGCTCGCTGCGACGGCTCCGCCGATCGCGTACGGAATGGTGAGCTCCTCGCACACGTCCGCCACACGCAGGACGACGTCCGCCAAGGCGGGCAGGTCATGCTGTTCCATCGTCCCGGGTCCATTCCTCTCGAGGCCACGCGGAACGCCGCAGGTTCTTCCACCAAGGAGTCGGCCGCGGGTCGATGAGCCGAGCCGCATCGCGACGGCGTTGGCGTTCTGCCGCCGGCAAGGCCGCCAGGATGGCCTCGATCGTGCGTTCCAATCCGATGTAGACGGCGGCGCGTTCCTCCGGCGTCATGTGGACCACGTGCTTGGCATCGGCCGCAGTCGAGTCGCGATCACTGTGTCGCGGATATGGCAACAGCATGACTCTATCCTAGCATCGTCGATCAATGGCGGCAGGATCGCATTGCCGCCGGGCAAGGGGGGCGTCAGAGCGGGACGCCGAGCTTGGCTCTTGTCCAATTGGTGCGCTACGGCGCAGTCCCCCAGCTCGCGCTGGGGGCTTCTATGCCGCACAGGCCGGGGGCTCATCGCCCAGAGCGAAAACGTACCGAAATCGTACCGTCGCCGACGGCCAGCCGCCCGGGCGGGCCGTTGAGCCTGACGAAGAGCGGCCCGTTGGCCGGGGCTGTGAATTCGCCCCCCGCGCCGTCTGCCACGACCGCGAACCGCGGCCGCTCGCCCGCGCCGCCGCCAGCCAGCCACTGCCCCACGAGCAGCCGCCCGAGCGGCCGGCCGCGATACCACTCAAGCGAGATCCCGTTGGCCTCGGTCTCGAGCGGTGTGACGGCGCCGGTCTTGGTGTCGGTGATGGTGCCGACTCCCGCACGGCCGGTGGCGACGAAGGCGATCCTTTCGCCGGCAGCGGAGCGGAGCCCCGAGTTTTGCCAGCCGCGGCCAGCGCTTACGGCAACCACACACTCGCCTGCCAACGGTTGGCCCGGCGACCAGTCGATGGCCATCCGGGAAAAGTCCCAGCCGTAGTCGATCTCGGAGGTGAAGGCGTCGAAGTCTTGCTCGGCGCGGGCCCGGTCCCAGCCCGGCATCGCTTCGAGGCGGCGGCTCAAGTCAGGATCAAGCGGGCCCTGTTGGAGTGTTGTGAAGCCCGCCGCGTAGGCCGGATGCCGCGCGAAGAGCGTTACCGCCGCCCAGCTCGCGGCGTAGTCGGCGATTTCGCCATGACGGCCGGCTGGCAAGGCAAGCACACTCCCCAGGCTCGGCGCCCGGCCCGCCTCGTGAAGCTCACGAATTTTTTCGATCCGCCCGAGTTGCTCGACATCGCCGGGGCGGTCGGGGATGGGAGTGGGCACAAACTCCACCCCGCCATCAATCGCCGGATCGAGCCGGTGCGTGGCGAGGTATTCCGCGATCCCTTCGGTGTACCAGACCGGCGTGGCCAGCCGCCGGAGCGTGAGCGTGAAGGCATGCACCCCCTCGTGGAGCAGAAGATGGCGGCGATAGGCGGGGTTTGACTGATCAAGCAGCCAGAACCGGTTGCGATCACAAAACCCGTTTTCAAACGGCGGCAGCTTGTCGGGCAGCAGCCCCGCGGCGCGGAACCGCTCGCGATCCACAATCAGGCAGCCGAAGGCTCGCCAGTCGGCGTGGGCCGCCGGATCGATTTCGTAGTGGCGGCACCAGGCGGCGAAGGCCTGATCGAAGACGGCAGGCAATTCCTCGACGCCGTCGCCAGCCCGCAGCGGCCGGTCGGTCACGAGCACGAGGTGCTTGCCGGCAAGCACCCGCAAACCCGCGCGGCGGGCACGGGCCTCGAGCGCCGGCACGTCCACCAGGCCCGGCCCGCCGATGGAATCGTTTGCCGCCGCCGACATCGCGGCCCCACCGAGCAGAAAAACCGCGACGAGGCTGATCACACCGCTTTGCATGGTGCCCAGTTCACCCAGCCTGCGCGGTAGCGGCAAGTGATGCCTGGGCGACACGCAAAAACCCCGATTACCCAGGTTGCGAGCCCGGTCCCGATTTCACCAGGTGCGCTCCCGGTCCCCAGATTCCGCGCCGGAGAATCTTTGCCGGCATGGCGTCGGCGATGGCGAATCGGCTACAGGGATCCTTCGAGAACCGTGAACCCGAGGAGGGCGGAAGAAGTGCGGCAAAGTCACCGACACCGACACCACGACCCGGCTGCGCGGGGCCGTCGCCTCGTGGCGGCGTGTTTCGTTGCCATCATGATCGCGACCCCGGCCCTCGCCGCCGAGGATGGCCAGGGCGTAAACCCCTGGGCCACAGGGGGCGGTTCAACCACGGCTACCGCCGACGGCAAACCGGCTGGTGCGGCCTCAGCCGCCGGCCCGATCCCCTTCTGGCAGGCCCCCGCGATGCCCACGACTGTGATCCAGGGGGGCGTGATCCCGCCCGGCTGGCAGCCGCAGGCGGTGCCCTATCAGGGCGTTGGTCCTGACGGGCAGCCGATCACGATGTATCTCGCGCCGACCTACGTGTTTACGTATCAGGCCGGGCCGCCAGTGCTCGCACAGCCGCCAGTGAACCGCCCGCAGGCAGTGAACCGGCCGCAAGCGGTTCCCGCCGCCCCGAACGGCGGCTGGAACTACGCCACCACCGGCGCTACCCCGATCGCCACCGGTTTGCCTGCCGGCGGCTACACGCAGTATCGGCCGGTCTATCAGTTTCCGGCCGACGCTCGGGCGCTGACTGGAGCCCCCGTCGCACCACCCGGTCCGCTGCCTCAGCCCGCAGCACTACCGCCGCAGGCATGGGCCGCCGCATCGCCCCAGCAGCCGCTTCCACCAAGCTACCAACAGCCAGCCTTCCAGCAGGCGCCCGTTTACGGCCCCCCGCCGAACCAGTGGGTGGCAGCCGACCAGCAGGCCGCGGCCGTGCCGCCGCCGCCGGGTAGCCAATGGCCCGCCGCCGCTCCCTTGGCAGCTCCCGGCCAGTCCGCACCGCCGCCCATAGCGCCGATCCCCCTGCCCACGATGACACCTGTGTCGCCACAGGTGCCTGTGTATCCGACGAGTCGACCACCGCCGTAGTGCCCGGCAGAATGCTGTGCGCCCGGGGGGCGATCTGCCTATCTATCTCGCGCCCAAACGCCCAAACGGCAAGTAGCCGGCTATCAGACCAGCGGATTGCCGCGGGCAACCAGCGGCCAAGAGATGCGGTTGCCTGTGATCGCGGAGGCATACACGGCCGCGGTCATCTCGACGACCGTGCGGCCGGTATACATTCCTGTCTCGGGCTCGCGGTCAGATGCGATCGCGTCGAGCAGGTCGATCGCCGCCCGCCGGCCCCACGACCCCCGCTCCGCGGCCCGGTCCACGTCAGCTGCCGGTGGCTCCGCCTCCACGCCCCCGGGGCCGAGCGGCTGCCAGGGAAATTCTTTATCGGTTCGCCACAGGGGAGCCGCCCGCAGATAGGCCTGCGGCACATGGTCGGGGCGGATGTGGATCGCCCCGGCCGAGCCGACGACCGTGATCCCGAAGGCCGGCTGCTTGGCTCCGGCATCGCGGACGCTGGCGAAGTATCCGACCGGCCCGTCGGCGAGGCCGAACATCGCGGCGACGGCGTCGCCGGCGATCGGGCCGATGCCCTCGGGCCCCGCCACTGCGTCGGCCTTTGTGATCGGCCGGCCCGCGAGCGTCACGGTTGCCTGGCACCACTGCGGCGCGCCGCCGAGGTTCACCATCACATCGAGGAGGTGGCTGCCGAGCACCCAGAGATCCTCGCCGCCGCCACGGTGATCCTCCTTGCCGCGGGCCCGCAGCTCGAGCACCTTGCCGATGCGGCCGGCCTCGATCAGCTCGCGGACGGTGCCGTAGGTGGCTGAGTGGCGATTGACAAACGCCAGCTGGAGCTTGGTGCCGGATTTTCCACAGGCGGCGACAACGGCATCGGCCTCGGCCGGCGTGGGCACGAAGGGCTTCTCCATGAAGATCCCCTTCGCGCCCGCCTCGGCCGCCGCGATCGCCATCTCGGCGTGGCAGTCGACATGCCGCATGCAGATGGCCACGATGTCGGGCTTCACTTCGGCGAGCATCCGCCGCCAGTCGCGGAAGGCGGCCTTCTCCTCGAGCGAGTGTCGCTTTGCGGCCGCGGCCAGCCCCGCCTCGGCCTCGTCGGCGGCCGCCACGACGGTGGCCGTCTCGTGGTTCATCCACAGCTCGTCGATGGCGTGGCCCCAGTCGCCGCGGCCCGTCCGCCCGATCACCGCCACCCGCAATGCCTCGTCTGCCATGCCGCGTTTCCTCTTCTGGCCTTGGTGTGTGTCGCGGTGCACCGCGGTTTGAAGCCCGCAGTCTATTGAGCGGTGAACAATGGCGACACGGGGTGGCCCCCAGAAGCTTGACAGTGAGGGCTTGACCGTGGGGGCGGGGCTGCGGGGTGGAGGGGATCAGGCCGGGAGGCCCGCGGCGGGCTGGCTGTTCGCGGTATGATCCGGCGCTAGTCATTGCTGCCCGCTTTTTGCCACCATGGCCCACGATCACCATCATCACCATCACGGGGCCCACGGCATGGCCCCGGGCCAACTCGACCGGGCGATGATGCTCGGCGTGGGGCTCAACGCGGGCTTTGTGGTGGTGGAGATTGCGGCGGGGGTGTGGGCCGGTTCGCTCGCACTCCTCGCCGACGCCGGCCACAACGCCAGCGATGTGGTTGGCCTGCTCCTGGCCTGGGGAGCGAGTTGGCTGGCCCGGCGGCCCCCGTCGCGGCGATACACATGGGGCCTCGGCCGGGCCACGATCTTCGCGGCGCTCGCCAACGCCGTTCTGCTCTTGGTCGCCTGCGGAGCGATCTTCTGGGAGGCCTGGCACCGGCTCCGGGAGCCGGCCGTGGTGGCGGGCACAACGGTGGTGGTGGTGGCGGCGATCGGGGTGGTGATCAACACGTTTACGGCGCTGCTCTTCATCCGCGGCCACCGCGATGCGAACGTGCGGGGGGCGTTTCTCCACATGGCGGCCGACGCGGCTGTCTCGGCGGGCGTGGTGGTGGCGGGGATCGCGATCGCCCTGACGGGTCGCGATTGGATCGATCCGGTGGTGAGCATGGTGATCGCGGCGGCGATTGTTGTTGGCACATGGGGGCTGTTTCGGGAGAGTCTCGAGCTCGCCCTCGACGCGGTGCCGCGGGGGATCGATCCGGAGGCGATCAGCAGGGCGTTGACGGCGGTGGCCGGCGTGGCGGAGGTGAGCGACCTGCGGGTCTGGGGCCCGAGCACGTCGGAGGTGTCGCTCACCGTCCACCTCGTCGCGGAAGCCGCCGCCGACCGCGACGCGATCCTCGCAGCCGCCACCCGGCTGGTGCGGGAGGACTTCCACATCGCCCACGCCACGATCCAGATCACCCCCGCTCCATAAAAGCCCCAGGGCGCGAGCCCGGGGATGGCGGGTGAAAAGGCCACCCCGCTGGCCACACCACCCAGCGCTCGCGACACCACCCGCCGTTCGCCACACCACCCGTGATAGCCCGACCGATCGGTGCACCACGTCGCAGTCCCCCGGCTCGCGCCGGGGGCT
>JBBEEF010000223.1:3803-5387 GCA_040880915.1 Pirellulales bacterium | reverse complement strand
CACCCCCGCTCCATAAAAGCCCCAGGGCGCGAGCCCGGGGACGGCGGGTGAAAAGCCCACCCCGCTGGCCACACCACCCGCCGCTGGCCACACCACCCGCCGTTCGCCACACCACCCGTCATAGCCCGACCGATCGGTGCACCACGTCGCAGTCCCCCGGCTCGCGCCGGGGGCTTTTATGGCCCCCGCTCCCCGGCGGGCTCACTAACGCCGTGAACCGAGCTCGGCGGCCAGGAGCGTGTTGGCCAGGAGCATCGCGACGGTGAGCGGGCCCACGCCCCCCGGCACCGGCGTGATCTTCCCGGCCACTTCGCGGACCCCTGCGAAATCGACGTCGCCCACAAGCCGGCCGTCGACGCGATTGATCCCCACATCGATCACCGTTGCGCCGGGCTTCACCATGTCGGCCGTGATCAGGTTGGGCTGGCCGACGGCGGCCACGAGGATGTCGGCCTGGCGGGTGATTGATCCCAGGTCGGCCGAGCGGCTGTGGCAGAGGGTCACGGTGGCGTCGCAGCAGGTTCGCTGCCCCGGGGGAAGCGCCCGCGGGGGCTTGGCGGCGAGCAGGGCCGCCAGCGGCTTGCCCACGATGTCGCTGCGGCCCACGATCACAGCATGGCGGCCGGCGGCCACCACCCCGGCGTCGATCAAGATCCGCTGCACGCCGGCGGCAGTGCAGGGGATGAAGCGGGGCCGACCCTGCGAGAGCAGCCCGGCGTTCTCGGGATGAAAGCCGTCTACGTCGCGGTCGGGGGGCACCGTATCGAGCACCGCGGTGGTGTCGACGTGTGGCGGCAGCGGCAGTTGCACGAGGATCCCGTCGGCTGGGCCCCGATCGCCGCGGGCGATCTCTCTCACGAGGGCGACGAGCTCGGCGGTTGTGGCCGTTCCAGCCACGCCCACCACCTCTGAGTCGATTCCCACCCGGCCGGCGGCGGCGGCCTTGCCCTTCACATAGGAGGCGCTGGCCGCGACATCCCCCACGAGCACCACCACCAGCCGCGGCCGGCGGCCAAACATCGCGGCGAAGGTGTCGACCTCGGCGCGGAGCCCCACCTCCATCCGCGTGGCAAGAGCCCGCCCGTCGAGGATTTCAGCGGCCATCAGCTGTCTGGGCCCCCGGAGAGGATCATCATCCGCAGCTGGTGCTGGATCTCCTCGAGCATCCGCGCCTCGTCGGCCGTGAGGTTGCCGGCGGTCTTCTTCTCGAGCATCGCCAGCGTGTCGACGAAGTGCCGGGCGGTGGCCATGTTGACGAGGCTTTGCCTCGTGATCGGATTGGGGATCCGCCCCAACGCCATCAGGGCCTGCGTGAAGAGCGTGTGGACGAGAAACTCAAAGCTGGCCGGCGGCGCGGCGAGAGCCTCTCTCTCGGTGACGGGCTCGTTGACGGCGGGTTCATCGGTCATTGGGGGTTCTCCGGAGACGCCCCTTTGTCGCGTGCAGACCCGCCGCATACAAGCCCCGGGCGCGAGCCCGGGGACTGCGACCGCCGCATACAAGCCCCAGGGCGCGAGCCCGGGGACTGCGACCGCCGCATACAAGCCCCAGGGCGCGAGCCCGGGGACTGCGACGCGGTGGATC
>JBBEEF010000223.1:0-3703 GCA_040880915.1 Pirellulales bacterium | reverse complement strand
AGCCCGGGGACTGTGACCGCCGCATACAAGCCCCAGGGCGCGAGCCCGGGGACTGCGACGCGGTGGATCGGTTGATCCTGCCATGCCGCACGGCGCGGGGCACGCGGAATGCGCCGGGCACGTGGGGCGGAATGGCACGCAGGATGGCCCAACCACCCGCAGTCCCCGGGCTCGCGCCCAGGGCTTTTATGCGTTTTCGCCCCTACGCTTCTGCAACCCACGCGCTGCCGGCGTGTCGTTCGACCGCGGCGGCCACGAGGCCGGCGAAGAGCGGGTGGGCCGCGGTGGGCTTGCTCTTGAACTCGGGGTGGAACTGAACCGCCACAAACCAGGGATGGTCGGCGAGCTCCACGATTTCGACGAGCGTGCTGTCGGGGTTTGTGCCGGCGATCACCAGGCCCGCCGCCTCGAGCCGCTCGCGATACCGCGGGTTGAACTCGTAGCGGTGGCGGTGTCGCTCGGAGATCGTTTCGCGACCATAGGCCGCGGCGGCCCGCGTGTTCTCAGCGAGCACACATGGCTGAGCCCCGAGCCGCATCGTGCCCCCCTTCTGCACCACCCCCTGCTGCTCCTCCATGAGGCAGATCACCGGGTGGGGCGTGTCGCGGGCAAACTCGGTGGAGTGGGCGTCGGTCAGGCCGGCCACGTGGCGGGCGAAATCGATCACGGCGCACTGCATGCCCAGGCAGATCCCGAGGAAGGGCAGCCGTCGCTCCCGGGCGAAGCGGATCGCCTCCACCTTCCCCTCGATGCCCCGCTCGCCAAAGCCTCCCGGCACGAGCAGGCCGTCGAAGCCGGCCAGCAGCCGCTCGGCCCCCTCCCGTTCGATGTCTTCACTCTTGATCGGCTGCACGCGCACGGTTGTTTTGTGGGCAATCCCGCCGTGGTCGAGAGCCTCGTAGATGCTCTTGTAGGCGTCGCGATGCTCGGCATATTTGCCCACCAGCGCGATCGAGACCTCGTGTTCCGGATTCCGCAGCCGGTGGAGGATCTCGTGCCACTCCTCGAGGTCGGCGGCCGGGGCGGTGATCCCGAATCGCCGCAGGACGATGTCATCGAGCCGATTGCTCTGGAGCGAGAGGGGCACCTCGTAGATCGAAAAGTCTTTGTCTCGCTCCTCGATCACAGCCTCCCGCGGCACGTTGCAAAACAGCGCGATCTTCTCCTTGTCGGAGACGTCGAGTGACCGCTCGGTGCGGCAGACGAGCACGTCGGGCTGGATGCCGATCTGGCGGAGGATGCCCACGGAGTGCTGGGTGGGCTTTGTCTTGAGTTCGCCAGCAGCCTTGAGGTAGGGCACGAGCGTGAGGTGGATGAACATGCAGTTTTCACGCCCCACCTCGAGCGGAATCTGCCGGATTGCCTCCAGAAACGGGAGGCTCTCGATATCGCCGACCGTGCCGCCGATCTCGGTGATCACGACGTCGGTGGTGGCGTCGCCGAGCTGGAGGACAACCTCCTTGATCTCGTTGGTGATGTGGGGAATCACCTGGACGGTGTTGCCGAGAAACTCCCCCCGGCGCTCCTTGGTGATCACCGAGAGGTAGATCTGGCCGGTCGTGTAGTTGCTCTTGCGGGTGAGCGGCTGCGACGTGAACCGCTCGTAGTGGCCGAGGTCGAGATCGGTCTCGCTGCCGTCGTCGAGGACATACACCTCGCCGTGTTGATACGGGCTCATCGTGCCCGGATCGACGTTGATGTAGGGGTCGAGCTTTTGCATCTTGACCCGCAGACCGCGGGCTTCGAGCAGCATCCCGACCGAGGCACTTGTGAGCCCCTTCCCCAGCGAGCTGACCACCCCGCCGGTCACGAACACGTGCTTCGTCACGCCTGAGAGCTCCTTCCCATCCGCCGGTGCCTCGAAACCTCCTGCCTCGCGGGCCCGCGGCGACTCGCGTCACCTCGCTGGCCCGGGAAGACTCCGGTCTCGGATTGAACCAGCGGCCCCGCGGGCGGTCAATCGGCTGTCTCTTACTCCGCGTAATCCATCGGGTAGAGTTGGAGCATGAATCCAGTTGCCGCCCCTGTCGCCACCTCCAATCTGCGGATCCGGAGCCTCGAACCGCTCGTGCCGCCGGCGAGGCTGTGCAACCTCCTGCCGCTGGGGCCCGCCGCAGCCGCCACGATTCTCGCCGGCCGGCGAAACGTGGAACAGGTGCTCAGCGGCGACGACCCGCGGGTGATCGCGGTCGTGGGCCCCTGCTCGATCCACGATCCCGCGGCGGCTCGCGACTACGCCGCCCGGCTCAAGGGGGTGGCCGACCGAGTGGCCGACCGGCTCCTGGTGGTGATGCGGGTCTATTTCGAGAAGCCGCGGACGACCGTGGGCTGGAAGGGGCTCATCAACGACCCTCACATCGACGGCACGTTCGACGTGGCCACCGGGCTGCGGCTTGCCCGCGGCCTCCTGATCGAGATCGCCGCCCTGGGGCTGCCGACGGCGACAGAGTTTCTCGAGCCGATCACGCCGCAGTACATCGCAGACACGCTTGTTCTCGGAGCGATCGGGGCCCGCACGACCGAGAGCCCCACCCACCGCCAGATGGCCAGCGGCCTCTCGATGCCGGTGGGCTTTAAGAACTCGACCGACGGCTCGCTCCAGGCAGCGGTGGACGCGATGCAGGCCGCCAAGACGCCCCACTCGTTTCTGGGCATCGACAACGACGGCGGCACCTGCGTGGTCTCGACGACGGGCAATCCCTGGGGCGTACTCATGCTCCGGGGCGGTCGGTCGGGGAGCAACTACTCGCCGGAGGTGATGCTCGAGGCCCGCACGAAACTCGAGGCCGCGGGCCTGCCCGCCCGGATCATCGTTGACTGCAGCCACGCCAACTCGGGCAAGGACCACACGCGGCAGGCAGCCGTCTGGCGGGACGTGCTCGAGCAGCGGCTCACGGGAGACACCTCGATCGTGGGGCTGATGCTCGAAAGCAACATCCACGCAGGCGCCCAGCCCGTGACGGCCGACCGCTCGCAGCTGCACTACGGCGTGTCGATCACCGATGGCTGCATCGGCTGGGAGGAGACCGAGGAGCTCCTCCTCGAAGCCCACGGCCGGCTCGCGACCTAGCCGCTTTGAATAGCCACGCGGAGTCGACCGAAAGGCAGGGTCGCAGTCCCCCGGCTCGCGCCGAGGGCTTTGATGCCCGCCGCGGCCCGGTTCCGGCCGCACCCCGGCGGGCCGCGGCCCGCGATTTCGTCGCCGCGCCCCGGTCGCCGCACCCCGGTCGCCGCCCCGGTCGCCGCGCCCCGGTCGCCGCACCCCGGTCGCCGCACCCCGGTCGCCGCACCCCGGTCGCCGCACCCCGGTCGCGCCGCCCCCGCCGCCCCCGGGTCACGCACCGCCTCCGCCCCCGATGCACGCACCGCCTCCGCCCCCGATGCACGCACCGCCTCCGCCCCCGGGTCACGCACCGCCTCCGCCCCATAAAAGCCCCGGGCGCGAGCCCGGGGACGGCGGGGTAAAAGGCCAGCCCGCCAGCCACACCGCCCGACATTCACGACACCACCAGATGTAGCCCAACCGATCGGTGCACCACGTCGCAGTCCCCCGGCTCGCGCCGAGGGCTTTTATGCGGGCCGCGCTCCGGTTCCATCGCCGCGCCCCGGCCGCGCTCCGGTCACCGCGCCCCGGTCACCGCGCCCCGGCCGCGCTCCGGTCGCCGCGCCCCGGTTCCGGCCGCGCTCCGGCCGCCGCGCTCCG
>JBBEEF010000222.1:0-1854 GCA_040880915.1 Pirellulales bacterium | reverse complement strand
GCAGCGGAGGCGCTCATGACAGAGCAGCGTCTCGATCTCGCCCAGAAAAATCCTCGTCACCGCCGCGACGGCCTTGGGGCGGTCGCCGAGCACTCCCCGCAGCCGCTTCGGCAGTGCAATCACCCACTGTCGCACGGGCACCGGCGGGATGACGTGATCGGAAAGATGCGCCGCAGTCTGCGCCATGTGCCTGCCGTTGCAGGAGGGGCACACGCCCCGCCGCTTGCACGAGAAGGCGACGACGAACTTCTGCGGGCACCGTGTGCAGAGCGCGCGGGCGAACCCGAAGCAGAGCAGCCCGCACGTGAGATAGCCGCGAAACTCCTCTTCGACGTAGCCCGCGACGGGCTGCTCGCGGGCCGAGCGATCCGCAAGCCAGCCCTCGAGGCACTCCGACACGATTTTGAAAAGCGGCGTCTTCTCGGGGCGAAGGCGATCGTAGCGGCGGGACGCCGCGGACCCGGCCTGCGGACGCGGAGACGACCGCCCCGGAAACGGATAAAAAGTGGCGACCATGCGGGCACCCGAGGCGTGGCAGAGTACGTGGTCGCACGTACATTACTCCCGGGCAGGGTCCGGTGCGCGGCCGGGGCGGAATCGAGGGAGCAGCCCGAGCGGCCGGCAACCGCTGCCGCTGAGTCGCCTCCCGGCCGATGCCGGTGCGGCCGCTCCGCTACACTCTGCTCGTCACTCGCTGACCGCGGCACCAGAGAGTGCGGGGCACTGGTCCACGACGATACGCCTCGTCGCTCAGGTTCGACGGCCGCCTGAGATTGAGCACCTTGGGCCAGGCAAGGCCGACGAGCCGCTCGGCCCCGGCGTCGGTGACGTCGGTATTTTCCAGGACGAGCCGCTCCAGTGCCGGTATCCGCGCGATCGACTCCAGATAGCCGGCCGGAAACGCTCCCGCGGTCGATTCGTGGTTCAGCACCGCGAGTGCCAGCTGGCGGATCGAGTTGCCGCACTGCAACCGGCGGGCGGCCTCCCGGGCCGACTGCACTGCCGGCAGCAGCAGGCCCACGAGTAAGGCGATGATCGCGATCACCACGAGCAGCTCGACGAGTGTCAGCCCCGGGCGGGCCTGGGCAGGCTCGCCATGCGATCGCGACGGAGGTGACTGAAGCCGACACATTTCGGCGGCGGACCCGCCGTTCGACCACGATGAAAACTCTACGGCCGAACAAACACATCGAAGAAGGCAGCGATGGCGACGCATGCCCTCCGACGTTGCGTGTTCCTGGGCTGCCCCAGCACCCGGCATGCCCGGCGTTCGGTCACCACATCGCGGCCGAGCGTGTCACGCACGTGCTCGACCGCTTGGCGTTGCTTCGCCGGGGTCAGCCCTGTGACCATGTTCCGGCTGACGAGCGGCTCGTGGGCGTCCCTTGGGCCGCTATCCCACTCGCGAGCGCACCCGGGCGTTCGTGGGCAGGGTGACCACCAGGTCGGCGAAGTCGCGGCTGGTGACCGTCGGGGAGGCCTCGATCCCCACGGCCGAGCGGCCGCCGGAGAGCGCGAACGCGCGGAACCGATACTGGCTCCCGGCCGCCGTTCCCGGCCGCTGGTAGCTCGTCGCGGCCGTCGCAGGGTTGCCGCCGACGGTAAACACGATGCCGTAGGACACCGCCGGATCGAACCTGCCAGCGGAAACGGTGCGGACGGCCCCCGCAGCGGTCGCCCGGGCAGGCGGGTTGAATATGAGCCCTGCGGCCTGCGCCGCGACCGAGGCTGCGGCTGCGTAGCCGGGATCCGTGGGCATGAGGCCGTTGACCACGCCGGAGACGCTGGACACCGGATAGAACCCTACCGCCACGCGGGAGGTGCCCAGGCTCAACAGCGACAGGCTCTTCTCGG
>JBBEEF010000221.1:54913-60904 GCA_040880915.1 Pirellulales bacterium | reverse complement strand
CAATTGGTGCGGCACGCCGCAGTCCCCCAGCTCGCGCTGGGGGCTTCTATGCTGTACACGCCGGGCCAAACAGAATTGCATAAAAGCCCCGGGCGCGAGCCCGGGGACGGAAAGCATATCCATGAAAATCTAGCCAGGACCAAAAACCGGGCGTTCCTTTTTCCGGACTCAGTCAATCTCCAGCTTCGCAAGCATCGCATCGAGGGCCTGGCGGGCCTCCTGTTCCTGCCGCTGGACGTCGGCGATCTCCTTGCGGAGCGACTCGACCCGGTCCTCCTGCTGGGTGAACTTCTGCACGTAGCGGGTGTAGAGGTCGCCTCCGCGGTCGAGCTGGGCCATGTTCTGCCGGATCCGCTCCTGTTCCTGGCCCACGACTTGGATCTCCTGTTCCCGCTTGGCCCGCTCCTGGGCAAGCCGCTCGATCTCCCGCTTCCGCTCGATCACGTCGGCGAGGGCCTGCCGCACCGCCGGGCTCGTGGCCTTGGCAGTTGAGTAAAAGAGGATCTGGCCGTCGTCGATGTTTGTGAGCACGAGTCGCTGGGCGACGAGCTGCTCCTCGGCCACGGCCAGCGTGGCGGGCTTGCCCGGCTCGGCCTCGACGGCGAACCGGTAGCGGTCGCGGGTCTTCTCGGCGGCCTCCTTCGGCTCAACAAGCGTCCAGCCGGCATCGAGTGGATGCTCGATCAAGAGCCGCACCGCCTCGGCTCCCGAGTTCTTGATCTCGAAGACCTTGCGGCGGGCCAGCCGCCGCGAGGCGATGAGCGTGCCCTTGGCAATCTTTACGCTCACGATCTCATCCGGCTTCGGCTCCATCCGCGGGGCCACCTCCACTTCGAGGGCCACGGCGTAGGTCAAGAGCCGGCTCGACCCCGCCGGCAGGTCCTCGATGCGGGCGTCGCCAGCGTAGGCCCCGGCGGCGTAGACCGTGATCGGCCCCTGCATCAGGTCGAGCTTCGTGGAGTTGTTGAGCCGCACGCCGGAGAGCGGGTGTTTGCCGAGCACGCGGTCGTCGTAGATCGCGACCTTCTCGGCCTCGACATCTTCAGCCACGATCGGCAGCATCGCCGACCGCTGGCGGGGAATCGACACCGGTGTCGCGATTTCGTACCGGAACAGGTCGCCGAGCGACTCCCCGGCGGCCACGCTCCTGATCGCGGCCGCGCCGTCGCGGGACATCTCCTGCGGGACAGCCTTCCCGAGCATGCTGGCGTCGGCGGTCATTGGTCGGGCCGCGGCGGGGGGAGCCAGGGCCCTCTTCCGCCCTCCCTCGCTGGCGAGGCTGCTCCGGGCGGCAGCGGCCGCGAACTCCCGCTTTGCCGCCTCCATGCCCTGACCGTAGACCTGCGGCCCGAGGGAGGCGAAGAGTTCCGGCTGCACCACCGGGCGGGGCACGTAGAGCGGCTGGTAGAGGTCCATCACGAACGAGATCGGCCGGCCGCTGACCAGCGCCATGCGAACGTCTTTCCAGTCGCGGTCGGTCGTGTTCTCGACAATCGCCCAGCCCTGGAGGAGCGCCTTACCAGCGCCGCCCTCGCCGAGCACGAGCCGGTAGCTCGTCTTCCACACCGGCGCCTCCTGCACGTAGCCCACCCGCACGGCCCGCTCCCCAGCGCCCGTGAAAGAGAGCGAGACGGCCTTGGTGTCGTTGTCGTGGCCGAGCGCGAGCACGGCGAGCGCCTGCTCGAGTTCCTGCTGGAGCTTTGCGTCGAGCAGTCGGATCCGCGTGATCCCGTCGAGCGGCAGCGTCCGCAGCCCCTCGGGTGTGAGAATCGTGATGAACTCCTTCTCGACCGAGCGGTCGTCGCCGACCGGCACCGCCCGCTTCTCGACGCCCACGATCGTGCCGGTTGCCGGCGTCGCCGCCTCCACCTCGATCCGCGCGCCCCGCAGACGGCCAAGGATCCGGCCGATCGAAGGATCGTCGGTGAGGTCCACGGCGAAGGTGCCGAGTGTCTTCGTGATCGGGTCACGGGAGGCGTAGCTCACCGCCGGCACGGTGCCGCCGCCGAGATCCTCCACGATCATGCTCTTGAGCAGGTCGTTGACGGTGGCGGCCTTGAAGCTCATCTCGACGGTGGTGTCGCCGGTGACCTTTCCGCCGTGCTGGAAGTAGCCCACGCCCGACGTGAAGAGAACAACCTTTTCGAGCGGCAGCTCGGCCACGGCGGGCTCGGCAGCCACAGCACCGCAGGCCGTGACCAGGGCGAGGCAACCGCCGGCGAGCATGGCCGGCAGACTGGTGGAGTGATGGCTCGTGTGATGATGGCTGGCGACGCGCGGCATAAAAAAGGCTCCGGGCGGAAACGAGCGGTCGAAATGCGGGGCCTGGATCGATGCCCCGGGGTGACATCCTTCTTCGATGCGCGAACCCCCAACAAGGTTCCCACGCCGGCATCAACCGGGCAAATGCGGCAGACGAGCCGGGATTCTTCTGGCCGCGACCGGTGCGGCCCTCGAGCTCGTGCGGCCCTCGAGCTTGAGAGAAGGGATTCAATCCCGCCGCCATTTGAAGGCAGCCACCGTGTCGGCTTCACCCGCGTCCATGGCAATGACCGGCCGAGCGGGGTACATTCAGCGCGACTTCGATTCCTGCCGCCGGCCATACTGGCTGCTCTGGCAGGTGCTCCGCAGCCCAGAGGAAGGTCTCGATGTCGCTATCGTGTTGCTCCCTGAGCCTGTCGGCTGGTGTGGCCTGGGCCGTTGTCTGGTCGGCGGTGGGCGTGTGCGCCGAGCCTGCGATCCACGTGCCGCCGGAGGGCTACCGGGCCCTGTTCAACGGCAAGGACCTGACCGGCTGGCGAGGCATGGGCACCGACGACCCGTACAAGCTCGTCGCGAAGAGCACGGAGGAGCAGGCCGCCTTCTTTGCCAAGAACCAGCCGGCCCTCGAGAAGCACTGGAGCGTGGTCGACGGGATCCTCGTCAACGACGGTCAGGGCCCGTATGCGACCACGATCGAAGACTTCGGCGACGTCGAGCTCATGGTTGACTACAAGACCGTGCCGCGGGCCGACAGCGGTATCTATCTGCGGGCCACCCCGCAGGTACAGATTTGGGACTCGACCGAGACCGAGAAGTTCAAGATCGGCGCCGACAAAGGCTCGGGCGGACTCTGGAACAACAGTGCCGGCGCCCCTGGCAAGGATCCGCTCGTCTTGGCCGACAAGGCATTCGGAGAATGGAATCGCTTCCGGATCGTCCAGGTCGGGGCCCGCACGAGCGTGTGGCTCAACGACGAGCCTGTGGTTGATAACGTGATCATGGAGAACTTCTGGAACCGCGCGAAGCCGCTGCTGCGACGCGGGCCGATCCAGCTTCAGACGCACGGCGGCGAGATCGCCTGGCGAAACGTGTTCGTTCGCGAGATCGGCGGTGAGAAGGCCAATGCATGGCTGCGGGAGCGGTCTGGAGATGGCTTTGAGCCCGTCTTCAATGGCACCGACTTCACCGGCTGGGCCGGCCCGCTCGACAACTACGAGATCGTGGACGGGGCCATTCGCTGTAAGCCCGGCAAGGGGGGCACGATCCACACCGACAAGGAATACGGCGACTTCAAGGCGCGGCTCGAGTTCCGGCTTCCCCCGGGGGGCAATAACGGTCTGGCGATTCGCTATCCCGGCTCCGGCGATGCGGCCTACGTGGGGATGTGCGAGCTGCAGGTGCTCGACTCGGAGCACCCGAAATACGCCACGCTCGACTCCCGGCAGTATCACGGCTCTTTGTATGGAATGGTGGCGGCCGAGCGGGGCTACCTGCGGCCGACGGGCGAGTGGAACGAGCAGGAGGTCACGGTCAAGGGCAGCCGGATCACGGTCGAACTCAACGGTTCGGTGATCCTCGATGCCGACGTGGCCGACGTCAAAGACTTCATGGCGGGCAAGCCGCACCCGGGCCTGAACAGCACGAGCGGCCACTTCGGCCTCGCCGGCCACAGCGACCCGGTGGAGTTTCGCGCCATCGCGATCAAGCCGCTCGACTAACGAGCGTTCACTCGTCGGTCAGGAGCGCCGCGATGCGGCGGCCGGGGGCGGTCATCGCCAATCCCGCAAGTGTTGTGAGCGACACGAGCCGGCGGCCCGGCCCGGCTGAAGGGGCCCGCGGTTCCCTCCGCTCGACCACGCGGCAGGTCACGCGATGGTGGGTAACCGTGTAGACAATTTCGCCGAGCTTCCGATCGCCGGCAGCCCGCGACGCCCGCGGAAAGTCCCACAGGCCTTCCCACCACTCACCGGGTCTGCGCCGCTCCACCAACACGCGGCCGCCGTGGCGGACGACAAGGGCCGTCTCACGCAGCTGCTTGACCTCCCGCCGCGGCGGCATGGCTGGAATTTCATCGACCCGGCGGGTGCGGTGCGCCACGCAGAGCGAGGCCAACGGACAACGACTGCAGCCAGGCCGCTCTGGCGTGCAGACCAGCGCCCCGAGTTCCATGACCGCCTGGTTGAAGATGCCCGGCTCGCGGGCCGGCACGAGTTCCGCTGCGATCCGCCAGAGCGGCTCATCGCCAGCCCCGCCCACCGCAGCGGTGTGCCCCGCGAGGCGGGCGATCACGCGGCGACTGTTGGCCTCGATGATCGGCTCGCGGGCCCCGAAGGCGATCGAGGCGATCGCTCCGGCGGTGTAGCGACCGATGCCGGGCAGGCCCTGCAGGGCGGCTGCCGACTCGGGCAGGCGGCCGGCGTGCTCCCCTGCGATCCGCCGGGCCGCTTCGTGGAGCTGCCGGGCGCGGCGGTAGTAGCCGAGTCCCTCCCAGAGCCGCAGCACCTCCGGCTCCCGGGCCGCTGCCAACGCCGCCACCGTGGGAAACCGAGCCATGAATCGCGTGAAAAATTCCTTCACCCGCTCCACTTGTGTCTGCTGGAGCATGATCTCGCTGACCCAGACGCGATACGGGTCGCGGTTCTCCCGCCACGGCAGATCGCGGCGGTGGCGGCGAAACCAGGCCCTGAGCGACCGCACCACGGCAGCCGCCGAGGGGAACGAGGTCATGCTGTCGCGGTGTTCGAGGGATGCTCGTTTCACTGCCGCCCCTTGAAAACACGCGGACGCTCGGGTCCAACACGTCGGGTACCGCGGCAGTGTAGCCGCGGCCAGGACCTCCACCGCACGCAGTCGCCGCGATGACGCCAGCCGACGAGTCGTCCTCCCGAGGGCCAGCCGACCGCGGGCCTCGCCGTCCGGCCCGCGGCAAAGGCGGCCCGCGTCGCCTGCCCGAGAGCGGCGACCGGATCACCGTTATTCGCCGTGACGCTCCTGGCGGCATGGCCTGGGAGGTCGTGCAGCCACGCTGCGCCCGCAAGCGTCGCGACGACATCGAGGAGGTCGACGCGATGATCGCGGCGGGTGAGGCGGAGATCGCCCGCGAAGAGTTGATCTGGCTCCTCTCGGAATGCCCCGACTTCCTCGAGGCACACGTGCATCTCGGCCTTGTCGCGCTCGAGGAAGGAGACGCCAAGCTCGCCCGTGGCCACTTCGGGCGGGCCTATGAGCTCTGCCTGCGAGCGATCGAGGCCGCGGGCAATCCCAAGCCGCTGCCGCACGAACTGCCCGGCAACCGCCCGTTCTTCGAGGCGGCCAAGGGGCTCGTCCACTGCCTGCTCGAGACCGGCCGTCGCGGCATGGCGGCCGACGTCTGTCGCCGCATCGCCCTGCTCGACCCGGTCGATCCGCTCGGAATCCAGAAACTGCTTGTGCGACCCGGCGGCGACGGCAAACAGCCGGGCGGCTGAAGACTACGAAGCCCGGGTGGCCGATGGCGCTGCCTCCCTCGAAGCCCGGTTCCTCCGGAACCGGGTCGGAGTTGGAGTGGCCCGTCTGGTGTGTTCCGGTCACGGCGTGCCCGGACTACGGAACCCGGGTGGCCGATGGCGCTGCCTCCCTCGTAGCCCGGTTCCTCCGGAACCGGGTCGGAGTTGGAGTGGCCCGTCTGGTGTGTTCCGGTCACGGCGTGCCCGGACTACGAAGCCCGGGTCGGAGTTGGGGTGGCCCGTC
>JBBEEF010000221.1:41223-54813 GCA_040880915.1 Pirellulales bacterium | reverse complement strand
CCGGTCACGGCGTGCCCGGACTACGAAGCCCGGGTCGGAGTTGGGGTGGCCCGTCTGGTGTGTTCCGGTCACGGCGTGCCCGGACTACGAAGCCCGGGTCGGAGTTGGGGTGGCCCGTCGGCTTCCGGCTGCGAAGCGGTCGCAAAGGCCGTATCATGCTGCTCTTCGGTAAACTACCGCTTCGGGTCCAGGAACCCTTCGATGCCACTTTTTCTCGCTGCCGTGTTCGCGGTTCCACTGGTCTTCTCTGCCGCGTTGGCCCGGGCCCAGCCTGCGACGGCCGAGCCGCCGATGATGGCGACGGAGCCGGCCGCCACGATCCGGCTCTGGGAGGCCGCCGCACCGGGAGCGCTCGGCGACGAGGCCCAGGACGTGCCTACGATCACCTGGTGGCCGGCCAAGCAGTCGGCCGGGGCCACCGCCGCGCTCGTCGTCTGCCCGGGCGGCGGCTACGGGGCGCTGGCCGACCACGAGGGCACCGACTACGCCCGCTGGCTCAACACCCAGGGGATCTCCGCCTTTGTGCTCCGCTACCGGCTCGGCAGCAAGGGCTACCGCCATCCGGTGATGATCGGCGACGTCAAGCGGGCGATCCGGATGGTGCGACACGACGCGGAGAAGTTTTCGGTTGACCCTCGTCGCGTGGGCGTGATCGGTTCCTCGGCCGGCGGCCACCTCGCACTCACCGCCTGCATCAAAGGGGACGACGGGGATCCGCAAAACGCCGCTGCCGTCGAGCGGCAGCCTTCGCGGCCTGACATTGGCGTGCTCTGCTATCCGGTCGTGAGCATGCTGCCGGAGAAGACCCATGGTGGCTCGCGGAAGAACCTGCTCGGCGACGAACCGTCCGAGGAACTCGCCCGCGAGCTCTCTGGCGAACTGGCCGCCCACGCCGGCATGCCCCCGATGTTTATCTGGCACACCTACGAGGACCAGGCGGTGAAGCTTGAACCGATCCTCGAGCTGGCGATCAAGCTGCGGAGCCTCGGCCGGCCCTACGAACTGCACGTCTACGAGACCGGTCGTCACGGCCTCGGTCTGGGCGTTCGCCCCTACGACGGCACGAAGACGCTCCATCCCTGGACAGTCGAGTGCCAGCGGTGGCTCGGGAGTCATGGATTTTGAGGCGGCGGCGGGAGGCTTGGGCAGCATGATGTCACCGCGATTCATCGTGCTCGACGGGATGGACGGCGCGGGCAAGTCGTCGCAGCTGGGCACGCTCGCCGACTGGCTCGGGGCCGGTGGTCGCGAGATCGTGACCTGCCGAGATCCCGGTTCGACGCCTGTGGGCAACGCCATCCGGGCGATTCTTCTCGATCGCCACGACCTAGAACTCGACGCCACTGCCGAGATGCTCCTCTATATGGCCGCCCGGGCCCAGCTTGTGGCTGAGGTGGTCCGGCCGGCCCTCGCCCGCGGCGCGTGGGTGGTCTCCGATCGCTATCTGCTCTCGAACGTCGTGTACCAAGGACATGCCGGCGGCCTCGATCCGGCGGCGATCCGGCGGGTGGGCGACATCGCCACCGGCGGCCTGGCCCCGGATCTCGTGCTCGTGCTCGACGTCGATCTTGAAACGGCCGCCCGCCGCCTCAGTCGCCCGCTCGACAAGCTCGAGGACCGCGGCGAGGCATATCGCGGGCGGCTCCGCGCAGGCTACCTTCGTGAGGCGGCCGCCGACCCAAAGCGGATCTGCGTCATCGACGCCACGGGTACGCCAGCGGAGGTGGGCGAGCGGATCAGAATCGCGGTCGGCGAACGGTTCGCGGAACTCACCTGACGGCACGGGAGGCGGCGATGGCGTGGCAGGGTATCGAGGGGCACGACGGCGTCGCGGCCCGGTTTATCGCGGCGGAAGACCGCGGACGGATCGCGGGGTCGTATCTCTTTATCGGGCCGGCAGGGGTCGGCAAGGGGGCGTTCGCACGGGCGCTCGCCAGGGCGTTCACCTGCCCTGAGGCCGGCCCGGGGCTCGCCGCCTGCGGCCGCTGCGGGTCGTGCGTGCAGGCTGCCGCCGGCACGCATCCCGACATCGATGTCGTGGCTCGGCCACCCGACAAAAGCACCATCCCGCTCGAGACCTTTATCGGGGACGCAGCCCACCGGATGCGGGAGGGGCTCTGCTGGCGGCTGCTGCTCAAGCCGGCACTCGGGCATCGCAAGGTGGCGATCGTGCTCGACGCCGACCACCTCGCCGACGAGGCGGCCAACTGTTTGCTCAAGACGCTCGAAGAGCCCCCCGCCGGCGCGGTGATCATCCTGGTGGGCACCGGACTCGAGCGGCAACTGCCGACGATCCGCTCGCGGTGCCAGGTGATCCGCTTCGGACCCCTCGAAACACACGTTGCGCAACGGCTCCTGGCCGAGGAGCGGGTCCGGGCCGGTGACGAAATCGAGGCGGCCAGCATCGCGGCTGCCGCCGCGGCGAGCGGGGGGAGCCTCGATCGCGCCCGGCTTCTTCTCGATCCCGAGATGGGCGTGTTTCGCACCCGGCTTGTGGAACTGCTCGCCCGGAGGCCGTTGGCCGGCGTGGATCTCGCCCGTGAGACAAACACCCTGGTCGAGGCGGCCGGCAAGGAGGCCCCGCCGCGGCGGGCGCGGCTGGTGGTCGTGCTCGACGCGGCGATCGATTTCTTCCGGTGGGCGATCCGTCATGCCACGACCGGCGAGCTCCCCGCCGACGCCACGCTTGCCCGAGCGATCACGACCTGGGCCGCCGATGCCGACGAGGCTATCGCAGCCCTCGAGCAGTCGCTCGCCGCCCTCGATGCCATCGACCGCAACGCCCACCTCCCCACGCTCGTCGACGCCTGGACCGCCGTGCTCGAGACACCGCGGCTTGCCCACTCGGCCTGAAGCGGCGGCATGGTCGCCCAGGTTGCCCCAACAGACACACCTCCGGCCGACCGGGCCCGAGGCCAGCGGCAGTGGTGGAAAGCCTTGCGGGCCATGATCAAGGGCATCGATTTTTCCGATCCTGCGTGTCGATCGTTCTGCATGGGGTACGCGTCTGGTAGCGCGTCCCGTGAGCGTACAGGCGGACGGCTATCGATCGATGGGGACCACCCACCACCAGGCTGGCCGACGGGGCGGGACGATCCTGGCCGCGGCATTCCTGGCAGGCACCGCCGCGGCGATCGGGGTGGTGATCCACACCGCGTCGCAGGGAGTGGTGCAGCCCTTCTTTGGGTTACCGATCGAAGAGGCAGTGGCAGAGCCGGAGCTGCAGGCGGCAGGTTTCACACCCGCCCCTCGTGATGAGTGGCATCAGCCTGCTGTGCGGCCGGTGAATGCCGAGCAGACGGTGGCAGAGCCGCTGCCGCTGCCGGCGCCACCACCGCTTGTGCCGCTCGTGCCGCTCGTGGACCTCTTGGTTCCGCCGCCGAGCGATTTCCAGCCAGCCGTGCCGTCCGCAGCCGTGCCCGCTCCGCCCCTCGCGTTGCCCACCGATCCAGCGGCGACCGAACCACCTACCGCCGAGGCGTTCGTGACCGATGCAGCCGCGGCCCCTTCCGCGCCGGCGGCTCCGCTTCCCGGCGAGGCGTGGACCGATCCGGACGGGGTCAACTGGGTTGATGCTCCTGGTGCCGCGGCCACGGCGCGGAGCCCTGCAAGCGGGCGGGTTCTCGATCGGATCGGTGAACGCCGAGCCGAGGTGCGGGGCATACCCCCACCTGCAAGTGGCGGGCGGCGGCAGCCGGTTGCCGTTCTGGGCGAAAGGTTCCGGGAACGGCTCCGGGGTGAGGGACGGCTTGCCCGAGCGCTCGGGGCCCCGCACCCCGACAGCCCCGACTCCCAGGTGGCGATCAGCGATGGCTGGCCGACCCCCGGCCGGCTTCTCGACCAGCTCGAACAGTTGGCAACCGATGCCCGCGGTGATGGGCCTTCGGGCGTGGCGGCCTGGGCCTCGGGCACGCTCGACGTCGTTCATGTGGCCCTCGAGACCGACGGCCCGGCCGATCCCCGGGCGGCCGACTCGCTCCTTGTGCTCGGAGAGAGTGTGATGGCGGGCATGGCCGCGGCCGACCGCGCCGCATCACCCGCGGTTGCCTCGCAGGCCCGCCGTGCGGCGTTGGCGGTGGCGCGACGGGTGGCGGTGTGGAGAGCGGCAGCGGCTTGGTGCGGTGAGCAAGACCGCGGGCCGGCTGTTCAGTCCGGCGACGTTGCTACGCTCCTCGGTGCGCGTCCCGTTGCCGACGAAGCCCAGCGGCTGATCGCCTTCCTGGAACGATACGAGACCTCGGCCGGCGCGACCGATGCGGCCACCGTCCGGGCCGCGCTCGACAGACTCATCGCCTCCCCGTCACCTGCCGCAGCCGACCTGGCCCGCGCCGTGGCGGAGCACTACCACGCGGCGAACGTGCGGGTCGCGGTGCACCGCGAATTCGTGGAGCGGATGTTGCCGGAATCCACGGTCACGAGCGACACCGTGCAAGACTTCGTGCTTGGCCGGCCGGTGCGGGGGCGGAGCACGGTCGAGCAGTCAACGGGAGTCCGGTTCGTGCCGCATGCCGGCGAGATCCGCCTCGAGCTTGTCGTCAACGGTGAGGTGGCCTCGCGGACGGTGACGGCGTCGGGCCCGGTGTCGATCCACTCGCGGGGCCAGGCCAGCTTCACTGTCTTCAAGCCGATCCAGCTGACACCCGGCGGGATCGCGTTTGGAACCGCCCGTGGCACAGCCTCGAGCAACGCCCAGCTTGCCACGATCGAGACGAGCTTCGACAACGTGCCGATCATGGGCTCGCTCGTCCGCTCGATCGCCCGCAGCCAGCACGATGACGTGCGGCAGGAGGCCAACCGTGAGGTGAGCGGCAAGATCGTGGGCCGGGCCTGCCGCCAGGTCGACCAAGAGACCGAGCCGAAGCTCAGCGAGATGGCCGAGCGAATCCGCGAGCGGCTCTGGCGGCCGCTGGTCACCCTCGGCCTCGAGCCGACGCCGATGGCGCTTGAGTCGACCGATGACGTGGCGAGCGTTCGCCTGCGGCTGGCTGCCGGGACGCAGCTGGCCGCCCACACGCCCCGGCCGCGGGCACCCGAAGACGCGCTTGTGAGCTGCCAGATCCACGAGACGGTGGCCAACAACGCCGTAGGCCAGTTTGGCTTCGCGGGCCGCCGCCTCGAGCTGCCGCAACTGGCAGGGCTCGTCTGCGAGCGGCTGGGGATCGAGCCCTGGGTGCCCGACGACCTGCCCGACGGCGTCGCCGTGACCTTTGCCCGGGAAGAGCCGCTGCGGCTTGAGTGCCGTGACGGGCTCGTGCATGTCCGCGTGGCGCTCGACTCCTTCGAGAGCGGCCGCCGCAGCTGGCACGAGATCGTGGCGAAGGTGGCCTATCGCCCGGTGGTGAAGGGGTCGCAGGTGTTTCTCGAGCGGGAGGGACCGGTGCAGATCGGCGGCCCGGGGCACGAGGGACGGATGGAGATCGCCCTGCGGACGGTGTTTGGCAAGATCTTCGCGAAGGAGCGGCCGGTGCCGCTGGTGCCGGTGAAGGTCACGGAGAATCCCCGCCTCGTGGGCCTGCGGGCCGTGCAGGCGGTGGCCACCGATGGCTGGCTCGCGATCGCGCTGGCCGAGCCACGGGCCGACGTCACGGGCCAGCCGACCACCCCGTCGCCGACGGCCGCTAGCCATCCCTCGGCCGACCGTCGCCTTCTCAGGCGCTGAGCCTGGAGCGAGGTTGCCCCCGGAATTTCGGGCACACGCGGAGTGATTTGGCACACGTGTGCCGGCACCGCGGACCGGAAAAGCGAGCCCCCGGGCTGCTACACTACCGGCCTTTTGGGCCGTCCGTCTTGCTCGAAGCGGTTCGGCGGCCACAAGCCCCCGGAGCCGAGCCCGCCGATGACCGCCGCCGCCACCCAGGCCTTCCGCACCGAGTCCGACAGCATGGGGGAGGTGAAGGTGCCTTCCGATCGCTACTGGGGAGCCCAGACGGAGCGGTCGCGAGACAACTTCAAGATCGGAGTCGAACGCTTCGTCTGGGGCCGGGCCGTGATCCGCGCGCTCGGGATTCTGAAAAAAGCCGCGGCGCTGGCCAACGGCGAACTCGGCCAGCTGCCGGCCGAGAAGGTGAAACTGGTCACGGCCGCGGCCGACGAGGTGATCGCCGGCTCGCTCGATGACCACTTCCCGCTCGTCGTCTTCCAGACCGGCAGCGGCACGCAGTCGAACATGAACGCCAACGAGGTGATCTCGAACCGGGCCATCGAGATGGCCGGCGGCGTGATGGGCTCGAAGAAACCGGTCCACCCCAACGACGATGTCAACCGCGGCCAGTCGTCAAACGACACCTTCCCCACCGCGATGCACATCGCCGCGGTCGAGGTGATTCACGGCCGGCTCTTGCCGGCTGTGCGGTCGCTGCGGGACGTGTTCGCCACGCTCGAGACCCGGTATGCCGAGATCGTCAAGATCGGCCGCACGCACCTTCAGGATGCGACACCGATCACGCTCGGCCAGGAGATCTCCGCCTGGCGGAGCCAGCTCGACGACCGAATCGCCGGAATCGAGCGGGCCCTCCCGGGCCTCTATGAGCTCGCGATCGGGGGCACGGCCGTGGGCACGGGGCTCAACGCCCATCCGAAGTTTGGCGACACCGCGGCGGCCTGGGTCGCCAAGGAGACAGGCCATCCCTTCGTCTCGGCCCCCAACAAGTTCGCCGCCCTCTCAGCCCACGACGCGGTGGTCGAGGTGAGCGCCGCCGAACGGGGGCTGGCGATGGCACTTTTGAAGATTGCCAACGATATCCGCTGGCTGGCGAGCGGCCCCCGCTGCGGGATCGGTGAGATCACCATCCCCGAGAATGAACCAGGCAGTTCGATCATGCCGGGCAAGGTGAACCCGACCCAGTGCGAGGCGATGACGATGGTCTGCGTGCAGGTGTTCGGCAACGACGCGGCGGTTGCGTTCGCCGGCAGCCAGGGCAACTTCCAGCTCAACGTCTACAAGCCGGTCATGATCCATAACGTGCTCGAAAGCGCCGAGCTCATGGCCGACGCCTGCGACTCGATGCGAAGCCACTGTGCCGAGGGGATCGAGCCGAACCTGGCCAGGATCAGGCACCACCTCGACGATTCGCTGATGCTCGTGACGGCTCTCAATACACACATCGGCTACGAGCAGGCGGCCAAGATCGCCAAGCAGGCCCACGCCCAAGGGACGAGCCTCAAAGAGGCGGCCGTGGGGCTGGGCTACGTGACCCCCGAGCAGTACGACCAGTGGGTGGTACCGGTGGAGATGACGCGTCCGCTGGCGTGATCGCCACGGCGCCGGGTTAGAAATCGCGATGCGGCATACAAGCCCCCAGCGCGAGCTGGGGGACTGTGACGTGGTGCACCAATTGGCAATAGCTAAGCTCAAACGGTGTTGTCTATCACTATCTGATGCGTCATGGATGGCGGGATGGAGCAGGTGGGGTGGCCTTCGTTCCCGCAGTCCCCGGGCTCGCGCCCGGGGCTTGTATGCGGGCGCTGTCGCCGCCCGGCGGGCGAGGGGCACCCTGGCTGCCCCTCGCCGCCCAAGGCTTCGCGGGCCATCGGTGGCCGCGAAGGAACAAAACTAGATCGCGGCCGCGGCTGTCTCGCCGGTGCGGATTCGCACCACCTCGGCCAGGTTCGTCACGAAGATCTTGCCATCGCCAACCTGGCCGGTGCGGGCGGTGCTCATGATCTTGCCGATCACATTCTGCGCCTCGTCGTCGCTCACCACGACCTCGATCTTCACCTTGGGGAGGAAGTCGACGGAATACTCCGCACCGCGGTAGGTCTCCGTGTGCCCCTTCTGCCGCCCGAACCCGCGGACCTCCGTGACCGTCATGCCCTTGACGCCCAGGGCGTTGAGCGCGTCCTTGACCTCTTCCAGCTTGAAGTGCCGGATGATCGCTTCGATCTTCTTCATGGTTCCTTTTCCTCGTTGCTCTGGCCCGCGGGCCGCTTTCCAAATTGGTCGATCACGGCGATCGAACCCGTCCGCCACGTGGATACACTGCACATTGCGTGCCAAACGCAAGAACCACTGCGGCTGCCGGAAAACGGGGCCTGGGAGACACTCGCCGTCACGCCCGTGGGGCGCGGCCATGCGATCCACCATGGTGCAGTGCCCAAAAAGACCGCATTTCCTCGCCTTCTTGCCGTCGCGCGGCTGAGGCGCTTCCCGGCTGCCGATTCCCGCCACCGGTGCGCGGTATCCTGCGGTTCAGATGCCTCAATTGCCCGCGATCGTCACGCCAACCTCCAGAGATTCCACCCTCGATCGGCAGCCAGGGGTCAATACATGCATGCGACTGCACTCTGTTCTTCGGCGGTTGCGGCCCTGCTCGCGGTCTGCGTCATGACGGCCGTGGGAGCCGCCGCCCCCAATGAGGATGAGGCGGCCGTACCCGCTTTCACGCTGCCCGACCTGCTGGCCGGTCCCGACGGCACGCCTGCCGCGAGCGTCGCCGACTGGCGAAGCACAGCCCGGCCGCACCAGTTCTCACTGCTCGAGCACCATGTCTACGGCCGGCGGCTGCCCGCCGTGCCCGTCTCGGTCGTGGGTGAGGTCGAGCGGGCCGACGTCGAACTCGAGGGAGGCATCGCGGCAACGCGGCTCCAGGCGCGGCTGCGGCTCGGGGAAGGAGACGCCGCTCCCACGACCGACGTGCTCCTCTATGTTCGGCGGGGCCACGGGCCCGCTCCGGTCTTCCTCAACCTCAATTTCAAGGGCAACCAGGCGGAGACAATCGACCCGGCCGTGCACCTCAGCTGTGCCTGGCTGCCGAACGACGAGCAGGGGGGCATCGCCGGCAATCGGGCCACCGACGCATCGCGGGGCGTGCAGGCCCGCCGCTGGCCCGTCACAGACATGGTTCGCCGTGGCTACGCAATGGCGACGGCCTGCTATGCCGACGTTTTCCCTGATCGGCCCGACGGCAGAGCCGAGAGTGCGGTTGTGTCACTCGGACGGCCCGTGGCGGGCGACCTGCCGGCTGCTGAGCCGGGGGCGATCGCGACCTGGGCCTGGCAGCTCTCGCGGATCCTCGACTGGCTCGTGACGCTGCCCGAGGTCGATCCGCAGCAGGTGATCGTGGTGGGACACTCCCGCAACGGCAAGGCGGCCCTCTGGGCGGGTGCCTGCGACGAGCGGTTCGCGATGGTGGTCTCGAATGAGTCGGGCTGCGGCGGCGCGGCCCTCTCGCGGCGACGCTTTGGCGAGACCGTGGCGTTGATCACAAACCGCTTTCCCCACTGGTTCTGTCCCGCCTTCGCGGCCTACTCCGACCGGGAGGGCGATCTGCCCACCGATCAGCATGCCCTGCTCGCAATGACCGCCCCCCGGCCGCTCTACGTGGCGAGCGCCGTCGAGGACCGCTGGGCCGACCCACGGGGGGAGTTTCTCGCGGCCGTCGCCGCCACGCCGGTCTGGAAGCTGTATGGCCGGGAAGGGCTCGGCGCCACCGATTATCCACCCGTCGGTCGATTGGTCGGCGAGTGGGTGGGCTATCACGTCCGCGCCGGCAAGCACGATCTCCTGGCGGAAGACTGGCGGCACTTCGCCGACTTCGCCGACCGCACTGTTCGGGAGCTGCCCGCGACAGCCGCCGGGGGAAGTGCCGCCGAGACTCGCCCCACGGCCGACCCCGACTTTCGCCCCGTCCAGGCACCGCTGCCGGTGAAGCCGCCGGCCGATGCGGTCCTGCTCTTCGGTGACGGCAGCGAGGGGCCGCCGAAGTTTGTCTCGATGGCGGGCGTGCCGATCGACTGGAAGGTGGACGGCGGCGGGCTTGTGGTGACACAGTCAAAGGGGCACGCCAACCACATCCACTCGACCGAGGTCTTCCGCGACGCCGACATCCACGCCGAGTTCGTGGTCGACAAGGCTGCCAAGGGCAACAGCGGCCTCTACATCCATGGCCTCTACGAAATGCAGATTTTCGACTCCTTCGGTGTCGAGCCACCCACCGATCAGGACGAGGGGAGCCTGTATCGGTTTGCCAAGCCGCTGGTGAACGCATCGAAGCCGGTCGGGGACTGGCAGGTGTACGACATCCGCTACACGGCGCCGCGCCGCGATGCGTCGGGTAAAGCGACGAAGCCGGGCACGATTACCGCCTGGCTCAACGGCAAGCTCGTGCAGGACGGAGTTGAATTCAACGAGCCGCGAAGCCCCTATATTCCCTATCGGCACGGCGTGACCGACCACCTGCGGGCCGTCAAGAAGCGGCTCGACGAGACGGGGGAGGGCCCGCTCTTCCTCCAGGATCACGGCAGCCCGACAAAGTTCCGCAATGTCTGGATCGTGCCTCGGTAGGCGGGCTTTCCCCCAGCCAGTCAACGCTGCCAACATCCGCTTTGGGGCCGCACGCGGCGGTGTCAGAGCGCGTCGGCGAGGATCGCGGCGAGTTCGTCGTCGGAAAGCACGACGGGGTTCCCCTTCATGCTGCTGGCCTGCTTGGCACGTGCGATCACGATCGGAATGTCGACGGCGGTCATGCCGAAGCGGGACAGCGGCGGAATCGCGAGTTCGGCCACAATCGCCCGCACCCAGGCCATCCCATCCTCAGCGTCGGCCTTCGGGCTGCCGGTCAGTAATCGGGCCACGTCACGATAGCGGGCGAGCGGGCCGTCTCCCTCCCCACGTTCTCGGAGCACGCGGATGTTGGCCTCCATCACGCCCGGCAAGAGGATCGCGCAGACCGCGCCGTGCGGGGCCGGGAACATCCCGCCGATCGGTCCTGCCAGGCCATGCACAGCGCCCAACCCTGCGTTGGCTAGCGCCAGCCCGCCGCACACGCTGGCCAGGCTCATTGCTTCCCGTGCGGCCAGATCGTCGGGGTGGGTAACGGCCCCCCGCAGGGCCCAGCGGACCCTTGTCAGGCCCTCGCGGCAGAGGCCGTCGGTGAGCGGCTGGGCGTTTCGGCTGACGAACGGCTCGATGAGCTGCGCGACCGCGTCGAGGCCGGTCGTCGCCGACACGTCCCGCGGCAGCGAGAGCGTGAGTTCGGGATCGACGAGCGCGACTCGCGGCAGCATCGTCGGACTCCGCAGGCTCACCTTGACGCCATGCTCGGGACTCGAAAGGACAGCGTTCTTGGTGACCTCGGAGCCCGTGCCTGCCGTTGTGGGCACGGCCACGCAGGGCAGCGGGGATGCGGTCAGCGGTTTGCCGGCGCCGATCACCTCGAGGTGGTCGAGCACGTCGCCCGGCTGCGTTGCGAGTGCCGCGATCGCCTTGGCTAGGTCGAGGGCGCTGCCGCCACCGATGCCGAGCACGACGTCACAGCCGTTGTCCCGCGCCGCCGCCGCGCCGGCCCGTGCCATGTCGAGCGAGGGCTCGCCGACCACGGCGAAGTCGGCCCGCTCGAGGCCCTCGTGTGCCAGGAGTGGCCCGAGCCACTCGTCATGCCGCCGACTCGTCCCTCCGACGACGAGCACCCGCCGGCCCAGGCCGGCGAGGATTCCGCCGAGCCTGCCACGCGTGCCCGAGCCAAACAGGATCCTTCCGGCGGTGGCAAACTCGAAGGGCGTCATGATCACCACCCTGCGTCGTCCGGATGGAGGTTCACGTACTTCACGCTCGACCGTGGCTCGGCCATCATGTCGGCGACGGTGTCCCGCCAGCGTGCGTAGTGGGCTGTCTCCTTGTGGGCGAGCGCCGCCTCGGGCGAACGGTAAACCTCCACAAGCACAAACCGCTGGGGATCGTCCTGCTGGCGGACGACGTCGAACCGGGCCACGCCCGGCTCCGTGAGGCTCGCTTCGGCGTTGGCGAGTGTGGCCTGCTCGAAGTCGGCCTGGGAGTTCGGCTTCACGTGGACGAAGACGTGGACAATATGCACGACGATCCTCCAGGCATTCAGGCTTGCGGGCCGCCCCGGAGCAGACTCCAGGACGGCGTTCCCGGCCGGAAGTATACGGCCCGGGCATGCCGTCCACCCAAGGGGTGCGTGCGGTCGGAGCGGTTTTGTGTCGAGCCCCCGAAGCGGTAAGGTATGGTTCGTTTTATGACCCGTCATCCCGCGCCGCTTCGACGTCCCCGGAGGATCGACTTCATGGGTTCCCAGGCCACCCCGCGACAACCCGCTCCGAGTCGCCGTCAGTTTCTCAAAGCCGCCGCGGTTGCAGCCGGCACAGGCGCTGTCGCTCCCTACGTCATCACTTCAAAGGCCCTCGGAGATAAGACCACGCCCCCGGCCAGCGACCGGATCGTGATGGGGGGCATCGGTATCGGCAACATGGGCTCAGGCGACCAGAACGCTTTTCTGGGAATGCCCAACGTGCAGTATGTGGCCGTCTGCGACGTGCGGAAGAAGTGGCGGGAGGAAGGGAAGGCACGGACCGACAAGCGGTATGATAACGCCGACTGCGCCGCCTACGTCGACTTCCGCGAACTCTTGGCCCGCGACGATATCGACGCGGTCCACATCGCCACGCCCGATCACTGGCACTCGATCATGACGATCGCCGCCTGCCGTGGCGGCAAAGACGTCTACCTCCAGAAGCCCGAGACGCTCACGCTTCGTGAGGGGCCGCTGATGGTCGCCGCGGCCCGCCGCTACGGCCGGGTCGTCTCCGGCGGCAGCCAGCGGGTGCTCGGCGACTATCGGGGAATCGTCAACCCCTGCTGGGCCGGGGAGCTGGGCACGATCAAAGAACTCGACATTGCCGTCGGCGGCCCGTCGCTGGCCTGCTACCTGCCCGCGGTCGAGACACCCCCGGACATCGACTGGGAACTCTGGCTCGGGCCGGCTCCGTGGGAGCCGTATAACCCCGGCCGCTGCGACGGCAACTTCGGCACCGGCGGCAACAGCTGGCGGAGCTACTCCGACTACTCTGGCGGCAGCCTCACCGACTGGGGCGCCCACCACTTCGGCGGCGCTATCTTCGCGGCCGACCTGCGGGAGCTGCAGCCGGAGAAGGTTGTTTACCACCCGGCCGACGGCAATCGTGGGGCATACGTGTCGGTGGTCTACCCCAACGGCGTCGCGATCCACCACAACCGCCCGCAGCCGCTGCGGCCCGAGAAGCCGGCTGTGGCTCATCAGGGGGCGATCCAGATCCACACCGACGGCGAACAGCGGGAGCCCAAGGCGGTGCCGCTCTACCGCGACGGGGCGGGCAGCATCTACGCTGACTTCATCGAGTGCGTGAAGACCCGGGAGAAGCCATTCCGCGACATCGAGCTGGCGGTCAACACGATGACCGCCCCGCACATGATCGCGATCGCCTACCGGCTCGAGCGGTCGCTCGAGTGGGACCGTGCCGCCCAGGCCTTCAAGGGAGACGAGCAGGCCAACCGGCTCGTCGACCGGGCCCGCCGCGAACCCTGGATCATCTGACACCGACCACGCCTGCGACTCCCGAGGAGACCTTCCATGGCCACTGATCCTGCCAGCCTCGACGCCCCCTTCTCCGCCCTGGCGGCCTTCGATTGGGGCGGCGATACCAATGCCCTCAAGCCTCTCGACGCCGCCGTCGTGGCCGCCTACGGCGACGCGGCCCTCACCGCCGAACTCGAGAAGCGGTTTGCCGCGGTGCTGGCGAGTAACGCCTCCCGGGCCGCCAAGCAGTATGCCTGCCGCAAGCTCTCGCTTGTGGGCACCGTGGCGAGCGTGCCGG
>JBBEEF010000221.1:37195-41123 GCA_040880915.1 Pirellulales bacterium | reverse complement strand
CCTGCATAAAAGCCCCGGGCGCGAGCCCGGGGACTGCGGGAACAAACGCCACCCCTCGCTCACCCCGCGCTCACCCCGCCACACCCCGGCTTGGGAATGCCGAGTTATTCTCATGCGGCTACCCTTTCCTGTGATTCCCACGAGGAGACCCTCATGCGCCGTTCGTTCCGAAGTCCCGCTTCAGTCATGCTCCTCGCGGTCGCCGCCTGTCTCGGGATGTCTGGCACCATGACGGTTGCCGCTGAGCCGGCGTCGCGGGAGGCGTTTGCCTTTGCCGTGGAACTCGTGAAAGGCACCGACGCCGACATGCGGGCGGTCGCGCTTGAGCGGCTCCGAGACGGCCTGGACGGCGGGGCCTTTACGGTCGAGTTGGCCGAACAGGTGCTGCCGGCGGTTCCGCCGGCGGTGCAGCGGCAACTGCTCTCGATGCTTGCCGGCCGCCGCGACGTCGCAGCACTCCCCGGGATCGTGCCGCTTGCCGGTTCAAGCGACGCCGCCGTTGCGGCGGCCGCCATCCGTGCGATCGCCTCGCTTGGCGGCGGTCAGGAGGTGCCGTTGCTCGTGGGGCGGCTTACCGCCGAGGGACCGGTTCGCGACGCCGCCCGGGCTGGCCTGATCGCGATCCAGGGCCCCGACGTGACGCCGCACCTGGTCGCGGCCGCGGCCGACACCGCGGTGCCGGTGGGGAGCCGGGCGGCGATCCTCGAGGTCCTCGCCGAGCGGCGGGACAAGGCCGCCTTGCCCACGCTCCTCGCTGCGGCCGTAGCCACGGATGCGACACTCCGGGCCGCGGCCATGCGGTCGCTGGTAAAGCTCGCCGGGCCCGACCAGGTGCCGGGCATGGTGGCGGGATTCCTCGCCGCGACCCCGGGGAGTGAGCAGAACGATGCCGAGCGGGCGGTTGTGATCGTCTGCCGCGAAGGGCCCACCGCGAAAGCGGCCGCAGCTGCCCTCCTGACGGTCTACCGAGACGCCGACCCGGCCACGCAGGAAAAGCTGCTCGCCCTGCTCGCCCGCGTGGGTGGCAACGAGGTGCTCGCCCTGACTGACGCCCTTCTGGCCGATCCCGACGCCGCGGAGCGGAAGCGAGGTCTTGCCGCCCTCTCCCGCTGGCCGGACGCCGCGGTCAAGGACCGGCTCCTCGGCCTGCTCGCAAAGACGACCGACGAGGGGGAGCGGAACATGCTCATCGGCACGCTCATCCGGATCGCCCCGATCCCCGACAACGGCCTGTCCGACAAGGAGAAGCTCACCCTGCTCGAGCGGACGATGACGCTCTGCACAAAAGACGACGACCGCCGCCGCGTGCTCGAGCGGGCCAGTGCCATCCGCACGGTTGAGACGCTGCAGTTCGTGCGTTCCTATCTCGACGATGAGCCGCTGGCTGAGAGCGCGGCCAAGGGTGTGGTGGAGCTTGCCCATCATCAAAAGCTCCGCGACGGCCATAAGCCCGAGTTCACGGCGGCGCTTGAACGCGTGCTCGCCGTGGCCAAAGACCCGGTCACCCGCGAGCGGGCTAGCCGCTACCAGGAAGGCAAGACCTGGGAGCGGCGTTGACGCCGGCCGCTCGGGCCAGTTGGCCGCAGTGGCAACGGATGGTCGCTAGGTGCGGAACGCGGCGGCGTCGAGGCCGTGCCCCTTCATGAGCCGGTAGAGCGTGCCCCGGGGCAGGCGTGCTTCGCGGGCGGCGGCGGAGACGTCGCCGGCGTGCCGCGTGAGCAGTTCGGTGAGAAACTGCTGCTCGAATCGGGCGACGTGCTCGGTTCGCTTGGCAAAGAAGCCCGCCGAGCCTGCGTCTGTCGCCCCGCCGCGGCCCGCCGCCGCCACAACCTCGTCGGGCAAATCGTCGATGCCGGCCGTCGGTGACCGCGTCAAGGCGATCGCCCGCCGAACCACGTTCTGCAGCTCGCGGACGTTGCCCGGCCAGTGGTAGCCCTTGAGCACCTGGTAGACGTCGGTGGACAGGCCGCCGATCGGGCGGCCCATCTCCTGGGCTGCGCGGTTGGCGAAGAACTCCGCCAACAGGCCGATGTCGTCCCCCCGGGCCCGCAGTGGCGGCAGGTCGATCCGCACGACGTTGATCCGGTAGAAGAGGTCGCGGCGAAACTCCCCGTCGGACACCATCCGGTCGATCGGCCGCGACGTGGCCGCCACGACCCGGACATCCACCGGGTTTTCCTGGCGGGCTCCGACCCGACGGATCCGCCGCTCCTGAAGTACCCGCAGCAGCTTGGCCTGCAGCGGCAGCGGCAGTTCCCCGACCTCATCCAGGAAGAGCGTGCCCCCGTCGGCAAACTCGACGAGCCCCATCCGCCGGGCGTCGGCTCCCGTGAAGGCGCCTCGCTCGTGGCCGAAGAGCTCACTCTCCAGGAGCGCGTCGGGGATCGCACCGCAGTCCACCGGCACGAACGGCCCCGCTGCCCGGCGGCTGCCGGTGTGGATCGCCCGGGCCACGAGCTCCTTGCCCGTGCCCGTTTCGCCGGTGACGAGCACGTCGACGGAACTCGCCGCCACCCGCTCGATCAACGAGTAGACCGCCTGCATCGTTGGGCTCGCACCGAGGAATCCGGCGAACGAATAGGGCCGCTCGACCGCCCGGCGAAGCACCTCCTCGGCCGCCTGCCGCCGCGACCCCGAGAGCAGGCGGGCAATCGCCTCCTCGAGGTCGGCCTCGGCGCTGGCCAGA
This sequence comes from Pirellulales bacterium, assembly GCA_040880915.1. Classification (GTDB taxonomy): domain Bacteria; phylum Planctomycetota; class Planctomycetia; order Pirellulales; family UBA1268; genus QWPN01. Next base: position 38,437 of record JBBEEF010000221.1, on the reverse strand, counting down.
TCGAGGTAGTCGCTCGTGCCCGCAGTGAGGCAGGCCCGTGCCGCCGCCACGGACGGAGCCGAATCGAGAACAACCAGCGGCAGCTGCGGGTCGGCCTGTCGCAATGCGGCCCACCTGCTGTCGGGCCGGGTCCCAGAGCGGACGGCGATAACGCCCAGATCCCAGGAGTCGCGGGCAACCGACTCGATCGCCTTCTCGAGCGACGCCTCGACGCGGATCTCGAGCGGCTGGAGCCGCGCAAGCAGCCTGTCGTAGGGCAGGCCGGCGGGACCGGCCGGATCGATCACGATGATGCGGGGCTGCTGCACGGGCGGCTCGGGGAAAAGTCGAGGGAACCGCGGCCATCGCAGCGGCCGCCCGCCGCCGCAAGGCACGGCATTATGCGGGCCGGCGGGCCGGCGGGCAACCTGCTCACGGATGCCGGGACCGGGCGGAGAGAGTCTTGTGGATGGTGCGGCGTGGGTTTAATCAGTGGGGAAACGGCAGTCGGCGAAGCCCGAAGCGTGGGCTCAAGGGAATGCGGCCGGTTTCCCGCGTCTCTACGAGTCTGCCCCACGCTGCTGGTACACTTTCTACCGGCAAAATTTCCGCCAGGAGACCCTCCCCCGTATGGCCATCGACAGCTACGCTCCCTGCCCCGGCGGCACCGGCAAGAAGCTCAAGTTCTGCTGCCCCGACCTGGTCGGTGACATCGAGCAGCTCGATCGGCTCATCGAGGGCGACCAGACATCTGCGGCCCTCGACCAGGTCAAGCGGCTCGCGGAGAAGCATCCGGGCCGGGCCTGCCTGCTGGCCACCCGCGTGAAGCTCGAACTCGCCACGAAGCAGTACGCCGCCGCGGCGGCCACGAGCCAGGCTTTCCTCGAAGCCTGCCCCGGCAACCCGCTGGCCCTCGGCCAGGCTGCTGTCACCGACGCCATCGCCGGGAAAATCCAGGAGGCGGCGGCCCAATTCGACAAGGCGCGGGAGGCGGCCGTGGCCGCTGGTCGCCAGGGTGAGGGCACGCAGGACGTCTCCCCCGAACTCGTGCGGATTGCCGCCACGCTCGTGCAAGCGGCGGCGCAGACCGGCCATTCTGGCTTCGCTCAGGGCGTGGTCGAGTGGCTCGCCGACCGTGGCCTCGGCAGTGATGAAGACCGCCGGATGCTCGCCGCGATCGTCGGCTCCGCGGGCGTGCCGCCGGCCTTGCGGACAAAAGTAGCGCTGGAAGAGGCCGCCGGCCCGCGGCGGCAAGAAGAGGCC
>JBBEEF010000221.1:25943-37095 GCA_040880915.1 Pirellulales bacterium | reverse complement strand
GAAGAGGCCGCCGGCCCGCGGCGGCAAGAAGAGGCCACCGGTGACGAGTCGTGGCTGCCCGACTTCGAGACCGGACTTGGTCATGCGCGGGCCTGGCGGCTCTCGAAGGCGCTGACGGCGTTTCGGAGTCTCAAGGGCGTTGCCGGGACAAGCCCGGCTCTCCAGACGAATATCGCCGTGGTCTGCGAGATGCTTGCCCGGCCGGTCGAGGCCGCCGAGGCCTGGCTGGCCCTGGCGAGGCTGCCCGATCTGCCGGCCGACGACGCGATCGAGGCCACGGGCCGCGGGATCGCCCTCGAGACCGAGGCCAACCCCGAACGGTCGCCGCTGGTGCGGTTCGCCAACCGCATCGCCCCGCTTGCGGTTCCGGCCGGTGAGGAGGGAACGGCTGCGATCGAGCTACTCGAGGATAAGCTCCGCCAGGATCCCGGCTGCGAGGTCGCCACCTTCGATCGATCGGCCTGGGTGTCGCGAAACGCGGCCCCGCCCCGATCGGCCTGGCGGGTCTATGACTCCGCCACACCGCCGCGGCTCCTGGCCTCGCTCCTCATCTTCGGCCGCCAGACCGACCGCGAGCCGGAGGCTGTTCTCCAAGGCCTCGCGCCTGATGTCGAGTCGGCCGTGGCCGTGGCCGAGTCACTCCTGGGCTGCGGCTTCGACCATGCCTCCGACCTGGCCGGCATGCCGGGAGTGACGCCCACCAACTGGCTGCTCGGCAGCCAGTTCAAGATGGAGATGCCGGCCACTGCTCCGCCCCCACCAGCGGCCGGCGAGCCGGCTCTCTTCGACACTGCGCTTGAGTCGCAGCGGAAGACACTCCTCGATCGCTTCGTCGCCCTCTGGCCCGACACGCCACTGCCCGAACTGCTCGGGAAGACCCCGCGGCAGGCGGTGGCCGACACCGAGGGTCGCCGCCGCGTCGAGGCGGTTCTGACCGAGGGGGAGGCAACATCCCGGCGTGGTGACGCGGGCCTGGCCTGGGCCCGCCTCCGACAGCCGCTCGGTCTTCCCGAGCCGGCCCGGATCGAAAGCCTGCAGCCGCTGGGCGAGGTGCCTCCGTTGCGGTGGCACCGGCTCGATCTCACCGCCTTGCCGATCGACCAGTTGCGGGGCGTGTTCGTGACGGCCCTAGACGCCGGATTCGAGTTCGCCGCCGAGCGGGCAGCCGAAGAACTCGCCGCCCGCCCCGACGCCACGCCAGAGGACCGCTGGGAGGCGCTCGGCAGCCTGGCCGAGCGGGCGGAATCGAGCGTCCGGCGACTCGAACTGATCGCCGAGTTACGGCGGATCGCCCGCGACCTCAAGGCCAACGACGGGATGCTCGACGTGGCGGAACTGCGGGTGCGGATGCAGCGGGGTGACGAGGCCGACACGACGCGTCTGCTCGACCACATTCGGCGGGAGCACGGCACCGACCGGCAGGTTATCCAAGCCGTTGCCGAGGCGCTCATGGAAGCGGGTGTCGATCTCTCCGCGCTCGCCGCCAGCGGAGGAGCGGGGATGCCGGCCGCCGCCAGTGCTCCTGCCGCAGCGGCGGCACCCGGCAAGCTCTGGACCCCGGGCGGAGACCAGCCAGGAGCCGGTGGCGAAAAGAAGACGATCTGGACCCCGGGGAGTTAACACACCCGGCGGCCTATGCCGACTCCCTTCGACACCGCGTGCATGCAACGGGCCCTTGAGCTTGCTCGCCGGGGCGAGGGCCGCGTCGAGCCCAACCCGATGGTCGGGGCCGTGATCGCTTCGGCCGCCGGCGAGATCGTTGGTGAGGGCTGGCATGACTGCTTCGGCGGACCGCATGCCGAGGTGGCGGCGCTGGCTGCCGCCGGCGAGGCCGCCCGCGGTGGCACGCTCTGCGTCACGCTCGAGCCCTGCTGCCACCACGGCAAGACGCCGCCCTGCACCGATGGAATCGTCGCCGCGGGCATCCGCCGGGTGGTCGTGGCTGCCGGCGACCCCTTCCCGGACGTGGCCGGCGGTGGCGTCGCGGCCCTGCGTCAGGCGGGTCTCGATGTTGAGGTGGGCCTCTGCGACAAGGACGCGATACGGCTCACGGCGCCCTTCCGCACGCTCGTCACCGAGGGCCGGCCCTGGGTGATTGCGAAGTGGGCCGCGAGCCTCGACGGTTGGCTCGCCGCGCCCGCCGGGGAGGACCGCTGGATCTCGTCGCCCGAATCGCTCGCACTCGTCCACACACTCCGCGGCCGCGTTGACGCGATCATGATTGGCATCGGCACGGCCTTGGCCGACGACCCGCTGCTCACCGCCCGGCCCATGGGTCCGCGGCGGGCGGTGCGGGTGGTGGCTGACTCGACTGCCCGGCTGCCGCTGGCGAGCCGGCTCGTCCAGACCGCCCGCGAGTGGCCGCTGATCGTGGCGGTGGGCCCTGCGGCCGAGCCGGCCCGCATTGTCGCGCTCGAGGCTGCCGGCTGCGAGGTCTGGCGGGCTACGGGTGCCGACCCGGGGGATCGCCTCGAGGCTCTGCTTCGCGAACTCGGTGCGCGGCGGCTGACAAATCTGCTCGTCGAGGGGGGGGCGGAAGTGTTCCGCACGCTGTTCGCCCGGGGGCTGGTGGACGAGATCTGGGCCTTCACGGCGGCCAAGGTGTTTGGGGCTCAGGCGGCGGTTGCGAGCCTGCCTGAGCCGCCGACGCTCGAGGTGGAGGAACTGCTCCACCCCGGCGGCGACCTGTTTGTTCGCGGTCTCGTCCGCCGGTGACTTCTCCCGCTCAGGGCTTGGGCAGGTCCTCGATCACATTTCGCCAGTGGGTCACGTTCGCCTCGTCCTTGGCCACCGTCTCGGCAACGGCGGTCTTCAGGCAGCGGGCCACCTCAAGCACCACCCGGGCATGCTCGAGCGCCTCGGTGGCTTCCGGTGTCTCGTCGGCGGCCGTGAGCTGGCTGTCGGGATCGACTTTCCCCTCAGCGGCCATGACGCAGCCATACCTGGTGAGGTAGACCACCCACGGCTCCACCGCGTCGATCAGGGCGACGACGTCGAGCGCCGCCGCTGCGGCGAGCGGCTCGGCGAACGTCGAGAGCTTCGCGGCCGTCTCGAGCCGGGCCGCGGGCAGGAGCCGGGCCGCGTGCCCGGGCACAAGCGCAAAGACGGCCGCCGTGTCTCCCACCCCGATCGCCGGCCGGATCTGGTCGTCGAGGCCCGCATCGGGAACCGGGAATGACCAGACCGTGCCCCCGTCGATTTTCTGCTTGTCGGGCTCGGGAATCCGGTAGCCCTCAGGCACGGAGTCGGGGTCGATTCGCCGCATCTCCGCCACGAGCTTGTCGCCCCAGGCGAAGAAGTCGTTGAGCCCCTCGACAAAGAGCTTGCGGTCGGCCAACTGCAGCACAATCGCCGGTTCGAGCAACGGCAGCGGCTCCTCGGCCGAGGGTAGCGCCGCCTGCAGCCTGCGGCTCGCGGCCTCGGCGTCGAGCACCAGGCCCACCTGACCATCGGCCAGCGACGCGACGAACTTCTTCACCACGATATCCGCGAGTTCGCCCCCGAGGGGAGCCAGCCGCTCTGCGAAGGCGTCAAACTTTTCCTGGTCGTCGTCGTCCATCTCGGGCCGGCCATACTTCGCCACCAGCGACCAGCCGTCACGAACGAGGCCGGTCACCGCGGGCAGCAGCTCGGGGTCATTCTTGAACCGTGACACTACCACGCCCAGCGGTGTCGGGCCGGCGTGCTGGAGCAGGCCCAGGGGCTTGGCCCCGTCGAGACCGCCCGGCCGCGACCAGTCCCACACGTAGCCCTCGTAGCCCTGCTTGGCGAGGAACGAGAAGGCGAGCCAGGCGCCCGGCCGTGGCAGCCGCTTGCCGACCTCCTTGGCAGCCCGTTGCAGCAGTTCGCCAATCTCGTCTGCCGCGTCGTCGGGCAGGTCGGCCTGCCGCGCCATGTCGGTGGTTGCCGTGATCCAAGGATCGAAGTCGTCGGGTGAGGTGGCGAATGCAGCGGTGAACGGCTCACTCATGTAGGAGATGCCGGTGAGCGGCTTGTCGGCATGCTCGATGAGCTTTGTGAATGCGGGTGTGTCGATAAGAGCCTCTCCCTTGCCGCCGGGCAGCACGAGCTTGTCGAGGTGGTCGAGCGAGTCACCGATTGAAAGCACGACCCAGTCGCCCACCAGGCCGAGGGCCACCACGATGTCGAGTTTCTTGAGCCGGGCGACGACCTTGTCGAGCTCTTCTGAGCCCCCCAGTTCGTCCTCGAACGAGTCGGTGATTTCGTTCCAGGGCAGTTGCGCTCCGGTGATCGTGAAAGCGAGCACCTCGCCGCCGGCCACCTTCCGCCGCGTGATCGCCCCGGCCAGATCGGGGTTCATGTCGGCCAGGAGTTTGGCCAGCACCTCGAGCCGCCTGAGCTGGAACTGCCCCGCCTCCTTCTTGCCCGTCTTGAAGCCCCACACGAGATCGGGCACCTCCACGAGGTCGAGGTTGGCGGCGAGCGTTTCGAGCAGGGCGTCGGCCTGCATGCCCTCGATGGCGACTCGCGGTTCGAGTTCAAACTCGACCTGCCGCCGCACCGGAATGATCCGCAGCCGGTTGACGGCCGCCTCGATGTCCTCTTCCATCTCCTCTTCCATCTCTTCGCCCTGTTCGTCATCAAATTCCAGGATCTCCTCCTCGAGTTCGAGCATCTCTCCGTCGAATTCCGCCTCTGCGAGGGCGGCAGCCTGCTGGGCAGCCTGGAGCACGCGAACGAGTTTCACGAGCTTGATGCAGGAGGGCTCGCCGTAGAGGAAGGTGTCGGTCGCGACCATGTCGGCCAAGAGCTCGACCGCCTGTTCGTTCTCGGGCAGTTCGAGAAAGGTGAGCGCCATCGACACCGGGCTGCCGGGCATGTCCCGTTGTTCCTCCCAGGAGTCGAAGCCGCGGGCGATCGCCGGCAACCCGCGGAGCCGGGCGAAGGCATTGCTGGCGAGGAACCGGTCAACTTGATCCTTGAGCCGCAGTGCCGACGAGAAAAAGGCCGCGTCGGCCGGCACGGTCGCGACGCCGCTGCCGGCCAGACCGGCTGGCGGGGCCGCGGCCGCAAGTGGCGTCGCAAGCAAGCCGCCGGCAACGAGCCCGAAGACGACCACGCACTCCAGGGCGTGCCGACGCAGAAGAAGAGAACATGAATGCCGCATCGGTAGGCTCCTCGAAGATGGTGCTAGCCGGGGTACTACACCGCCGCGCCGGCGCTGGTTTCCGGATGGCTCGGGCCGCGGGGCGGGCCGCTGGCCGGACCGGGCGTAAGATACGCGATCGGCGACCTGCCGGACAGCCAGAAACGGTCCGCAGCCGATCTTGTCCGGCCGCGGCAGAGCTGTCGGGGCCGCAAGCACCGCACCGCCAGAGGATCGCCTACCCATGCAGATTGGATCCACGCAGATCGTCGACACCTTCGCCGAGGCGTTCCGCCTGCGGTATGCGCGGCTCGTCGTTACCGCCCACGATGCCCATTGGCTCGACGCGGCCGTGCAAAGCGCGTGCGGCTACGGAACGAGTGTGATCGGCTGCGATGCCGAGGCTGGCCTTGAGCGGCTCTTTGACCCGGCCGAAACGCCCGACGGCCGGCCAGGCGCCGCGATCATGCTGTTCGCCTTTTCCGCCGAGGGCGTCGCAAAGGCTGTGGGCAGCCGGGTCGCGCAGTGTCTCCTCACCTGTCCAACAACCGCGGTCTTCGACGGGCTGCCTACCGCCGAGGAGCGGGTGCCGCTCGGCGGTCACGTGCGATTCTTCGGCGACGGCTTCGAGAAGACAAAAGTCATTGCCGGCCGCCGGCACTGGCGGGTGCCCGTGATGGACGGGGAGTTTCTCGTCGAGGAGTCGGCCGGTGTCGCCAAGGGGGTGGGAGGCGGCAACTTCATCGTGCAGGGGGATTCGGCCGAGGCGACGCTTGCGGCGGTGCGGCGGGGCGTGGCGGCGATCGCGACTGTGCCCGGCACCATCACACCCTTTCCCGGCGGCGCGGTCCGCTCCGGCAGCAAGGTGGGCTCACTGTACGAATCGCTCAGGGCCTCGACGAACGAGGCGTTCTGTCCGGCGCTCGCGGGCCGGGTGGCTACCGAACTCCACCCCGATGCGGTCTCGTGCATCGAAATCGTGATCGACGGTGAGGACGAGGCTGCTGTGGCGCTGGGCATGGTCGCCGGAATTCGGGCGGCAGCCGGACCGGGCGTGCCGGCGATCTCCGCTGGCAACTACGGCGGCAAGCTGGGGAAGTTTCACTTCCGGCTCCACGATGTACTCGCCGCTGGCTGAGCCGCCAGCCCGCATTGCCCAGGTTCCGACCCGCTGAACACCGCTGCCTCGAGGGGCCGAGTGACCTTTCCCGCGGGTGCCGGGGTTTGCTATTCCCCCTCCACCCCCCGGAAGTCGTCTGCGCAGACCGGGGGAAGTCTCTCCTGCAGGTGCCAGCATGTCTGATGTGACCGTCGATTCCCCGGCAGAAGAGCCCGTGCCGCGTCCTTCCCGGCAGGATCTCGTGGTGCCCCAGCGACAGGTGGCGTGGCCGGTCGTGGTCGGTGCGGTGGCCAGTGCGGCGGCGGGCTTTGGCCTCGTCTTCTTCCTCGGTGTGGGCAGCCGGCGATCGGCCACGTGGCTTGAAAGTCCCGCGGCCATGGTCGAAAGCCAGGTGGAAACGCCAGGTGATCCGGTTGCAGAGTTGCCGCCGGCGATCGAGTCAGCGGCCCTGCAGCCGGCGGGTGGGAGGTGGGCGGCACGGGGAAGCAGCGATCTGCAAACGGCCGACGACGACGAGGTAGGCGAGCGGTACGGGTCCCGACCTGTCTCACACGTCGCGCTTACTGCCGGAGGCAGCTCTCCAGCGGACCCGCGGCCGCTGTCACGGTTTTCCTCACCTGATCTGCCTCTGCCGCCACTCGAGCCAGTCGTCGACCCCGACCCACCCGTCTTGGAACGGGCTGGGCCGGCCGAGGAGCCAGCCGAGGAGGGAGCAGACGAGCCGAACCACGAGTCTGCCGCAGGGGCAAGCGTTGTGACCGAGCCCAGCTTTGTCGCAGAGCCAAGGGAAAAGCCAGGTCACCTGGACGAGCCAGACGGCGAGCCGAGTCGCGTGGCCGACGTGGAAGCGGTTGCCGATGATCCTGCCATCCGCACAAGAGCGGAAACCCCCGAGGTGCAGAGTTCGGAGCCTTCCCGTGAAGACGAGCCGGCCGTGATCGCGGCCGATAGCGAGCCCTTATCTCCCCCGGAACCCGCTCCGCCCGCGCCGCTACCGCCCATGGAGAATGAGCCGGCCCTGCGGCGAAGTGTCGGGGTGGAGCCGCCGCCTGCCATTGCGATCCCCGTGGGTCTGCCGACACCCAATCCGTTCGCGGCCGCGCCGCCGGTCGTCGCCCCGGCTCCCACCGGCCCAGCCGCGTCTGTGCCGCAGATTCCAACGGGCTCCGCGCCAGGCATGGCTGGTTCCGTGCCGGGCTATGACGACGAGGCGGCCGAACAGGGACCGTCGCCCCTGGATGCCCCGACCGCCGTGCAGGGCCACGGCATTCCCGGTCCGCTCCAGCTCGAGGGGGTGCAAACCCCGCAGGTCGCCCTCGAGAAGATTGGCCCCAGGGAGATCCAGGTGGGCAAGCCCGCCCGCTACGAGATCGTTGTTCGCAACGTCGGGGCCGCGACCGCGCACGACGTCACGCTCCGCGACGCCGTGCCCCAGGGCACGTCGCTCATTGCCACCACCCCGCCGGCGGCCCCCGCGGCGGCCGACGACGACCGCTCGGGCAACCTTGTGTGGACGCTCGGCGTCCTGCCCCCGGGCGGCGAGACCCGCGTGCTGATGGAGGTGATGCCCGAGACAGAAGGGGAGATCGGCAGCGTTGCCAGCGTGAGCTTCCGGACCGACGCCACGCTCCGCTCGCGGTCGACCAAGCCAGCGGTCGCGATCGACTGCCCGCCGCCCAAGGCCGTGCGGATCGGTGGCGACGTGCCGGTGACGATCACGGTGTCGAACCCTGGTACCGGCATCGCCACCGGCGTCGTGCTCGAGGGTTTTCTGCCGCAGACTGTCTCACACCGGGCGGGCGGCGAGCTCGAGTTCGACGTCGGCCAGCTGCGGCCAGGGGAGACCAAGACGATCGACCTTTTGCTCGGCACCCGCGGCCCGGGCATGCAGCCACTGCGGCTCGTGGCCCGCGCCGACGGCGGCCTCGAGACCGACCTCGATGTGCCGCTCGAGGTGACTGCGCCCACGCTCGAACTGGCCATCGACATGCCCGCCCGCCGCTTCCTTCAGCGGCCCGCCACCTGCACGATCTCGATGGCCAACTCCGGTACCGCGGCTGCCCGGGCCGTGGAGCTGGCCGTCCAACTGCCCCCCGGGATGAAGTTTGTGAAGGCCAACAACGCCGGCTGGCATGACGAACGCACGCATCGCGTGCTCTGGAATCTCGAAGAGCTTCCCCCCGGCGAGCAGGGCACCGTCGCGGTGGTCGTCATTCCGGTGCAGCCCGGCGAGCAGCGGATCGTGGTTGCCGCCCGCAGCACCGATGGCCCCTCCGACCAGACGGTGCACACCTGCCAGGTCGAGGGGCTGGCCGCGCTTGCCTTTCACGTGGCCGACAGTGAGGATCCGATCGAGGTCGACGGGCTGACGGAGTACGTGATTCGCGTGGCCAACGAGGGCACGAAGGCGGCCACGGGCGTGCAGGTTGCGGCGACGCTTGTCGGCGACCTCGAGCCGGTGGAAGCACAGGGCCCCGGCGGGAGTCGGATCGAGAACATGGCGGTGGCCTTCGAGCCCCTGGCCAAGCTCGGCCCCGGGGAAGAGGCCGTGTTCCGCGTGCGGGCCCGCGGCACGAAAGCCGGGCACCAGCGGATCCAGGTGCAACTGCGAAGCGCGGATCAGCCCGAGCCGATCACGAAGGAAGAGACCACAAGCGTCTACGACGACCGGTAGTGGTCGATGACGCCCGGAGTGGCGGTTCGAAACCGGCCGGCGGCGCGTGTGTGCCGCGGGATGTGCCGCCCATAAAAGCCCCCGGCGCGAGCCGGGGGACTGCGACGTGGCGTATGGACCAGCGCGGCCACACCGAAACGTGGGGCGGACTCCGGGCGGAGTGGATAGCGAGGGATAGCCCGGCCAATGGCACTTCCGCAACCATTTCCGAGCTGATGAGCGGCTCGTGAGCCGCGTGCTCGCCGCGCTTGCCAATGTTCCCGATCGCGCCCGGCCGCGTAGACTTCCGCCCGCGGCCCGGGCCGACCCAGTTGGCGGCTTTGTGCTGGGGGAGCACGGAGCGGACTTTAGCGATGCGGCCATCTGCACCACGCCGGACGGAGAGCCGCCGTTCGATCTCGCTGAGAAAGATCCGCGTCAGGGCCGCCACGGCCTGGGGCCGGTCAGCAAGGAATCCCCTGAGCCGCTTTGGCACCGAAATCACCCATTGCCGGACAGGTACCGGGGGTATGACGCGATCAACGAGATGCGCAGCTGTCTGGGCCATCCGGCGGCCGTTGCAAGAGGGGCAGACGCCGCGGCCCTTGCACGAGAAGGCCACAACAAAACCCTGGCCGCACGAAGCACAGCGTGCCCGGCCGAATCCGAAGCAGAGGATGCCGCAGGTAAGGTACGACCGCAGCTCCCTTTCGACGTGCGCCGAGACGGGCTGCTCGGCGACCGTCCGATTCTCGAGCCAGCCTTCGAGGTGCTCTGCGACTCTCCTTGTAGAGCGGCGTCCTCTCCGGCCGGCGTCGCTCGTAGCGGCGGGAACTCGCCGTGCCGCAGTGCGGGCGGACTTTGGACCGCGTCGGCGAATACTTCGGCACGAACGGCTGGTCGGGCTGGCGCGGACGCCGCCGCCGGCCATCGCCCCGGCCTGGCGGCCGCTTTCCCGTCCGGTGAAGGTGGAGAGCGTCTCGCACGACCTCAGCTTTGCCTTCACGGCCTCGGCAAGCTCGTCTGAGAGGATCCGCATCTCCGGACATTCACGGGTCATCCACTCACCACGGTCGTTTGGCACCACGTCCACGTGGCCAGTATCGCGATCGCGCACTTGCTTGGTCTTGCGGAAGACCTCGATCCCAACCAGCCGCTCGCGGGCGTAGAGCCTGCGGATGCGGTTGCTCGACCACGTCCGGGTGCCGCCGACGTTGTTGTCGTTGAACACCACCGCGACCGCGCCGGGGCTGCGGTTGTCACGGACGATCATCCCGGCGCCGCGGACGATCCACTCGGCCGCGTCCGGATCGATCTCCACCCGCTTCTGGATCGTGCCCTTGCGGGTGAGCACCGGCTTGCCGTCGTCACTCAGCACATCCACCAACCGATAACCGAAGCCCGGATGCTGGACGATCCCTCCCCGTCTGAAGGTGTCGCTCTGACCCCGGTGCACCTTCGCCTTCAACTGGTCGATAAAGACCTCGTTGAATGAGCTCATCATCGCCAGCATGATCTTCGACTGCTGGTTGCTGCTGTCGAAGCCGTCGCTAGCGCCGATGAGCCGCACCTGCGTTGCCTCGACAAACTCGCCAAGCCGCAGCGACTCGAGTGCGTTGCGATTCATTCGACCGAGGTCGTCGATGATGAACCAGGCGACGCCCGTCTCCGCCCGCCGTTCGACGAGCATCTTGGCGACGATGTAACCGCGGCGGCACGCTAACGTGCCGCTCACGGCGTAGTCGGCGCAGATGGAGTGCCACGGAATGAAGACGCCGTCGCGGCGGGCCCGCTGCAGCACGTTTATCAGCTGCTGATCGAGCGACCGGGGATTCGACCCCTCGTCGCTGAACCGGATGTAGCCGAGGCCGATGTCCGTCCAGATCCGCCGGAGGCCCGCCGGGCTGAAGACGTCGACCAGCTGGGTGCGGAACCGACGTTCAAAGTCGTCGGCCATCGCCTCCACCGCGGCGTCGGTGATCGTCGGCACTGCGGGCGTGCCGGCCAGTTCCGGCCAGAGCCGCGCCTGGGCCGGGAATGCCGAGACCCCAAGGATGACAAGTTTCTCGAACGGGCAATCGAAGGAAGGGCTACTCACATCGTCTCGGGAGATCGGGATCTCCTGACGCTGAGCCCGTTTCGCGGTATCTCCATCCTGACGCCCACTTATTTTCTTTGTGAACCTGGCGAGTGAGATGCGGGCCCGTCGACGGGCAGAAGAGAAAGAGGCCGCGGTCGGGTTTCTTGGTGACGGTGACGCAGGAGCGGCCGT
>JBBEEF010000221.1:14422-25843 GCA_040880915.1 Pirellulales bacterium | reverse complement strand
CTCGCTTCTATCGTGCCGATCAGGTCCGGCTTGGGGGGAACGGGGCGAAGGCACCGAGATCCAGGGAATCAAGAGCTTCGCCTGCCCTCACGCAATCGCACCGCTCTGCTGCCGACGATGGGAAAACTAGATTGATCGTGAGGGCTGCCGCTCACCGGCTTCCAGATTTTGACTGCGGCCGGAGCTTTTTGCACCGAACGTGCGCGTGGCGTATTCTCTCAACGAGATGGCACGGTTGAGAGCCCTGCGGTGGCCAGAGAGGCGACGGCAGATCAATGGTCCCCCGATACCAAGAACGTCGTGAGCGGAGAACGCATGGGTGTCGTGCTGTCTGATTTCCGGCCTGTCTACCTGACCGAACCGGTCAAGCAGGACAAGCTTCGCGAGATCTCGATCCGCCTCGCCGAGTTCGTGGCCACGTCGGATGGTGGGGGCAGCGGACGGAGTACGGCGAAAGTGGCGGCCGGCACGATTCGAGAGGCTTGGGAGAAGTATTGCGTTTCCCCCAAACACATCGACTCTCGGCGGATATCAGTCCTGCCGGACGCGGAAGCCGCCAAGGATCCCGCCGACCTTGATTTCGCCACGATCCCCTTCACGAGCACGTTCCTCGTGAAAGCTGGTGGACCCGACATCGACGACCGGCTGGCGATCTTCCGAGAGCACGCTCGGGCGGCACTCGAAAAGATGTATCCCGACGTGGACGACGCCCCCGGAGAGTTGATCCACGTTTCGACCACTGGCTACCGGCTGCCCAGTCCCGTGCACGAACTGGCCTCCGAGAGGGGCTGGTTCAATACCGTCGTCAGCCACTGCTACCACCAGGGCTGCTACGGCGCGTTCCCCGCAGTACGGATGGCCGTTGGTTCCCTGGCGGCGGCGCAGAGCGGGCTGGCGAGGGCCGGCGGGCGGGTCGACATCGCGCACACCGAGATCTGCTCGATCCACGTGGCCCCCGACTGCCTCGACGCCGAGCACATCATCTGCGACAGCCTGTTCGCCGACGGCTTCATCCGCTACTCGGCGTTCACGGACGACGCTTTCCGGTCGCGGCCGGGACGCGGTCTCGAGGTGCTGCGGTATGCGGATACGATGATTCCGCGTTCCCTGGAAGCCATGACCTGGAGGCCGATCGTCAACCGATTCGAGATGACACTCTCGATCGACGTGCCGCGGCTCATCGCCGCTCATGCGGAAGAATTCATCGGCACCCTGCTGCGGGACGCCGGCCTCGACCTCCAGTCCGACAAGGGCGACATTATCTGGGTGATCCATCCCGGCGGCCCAGCGATCGTCGATCTGGTCGGCTGCTGCCTGCGGCTCTCGAAGGATCAGATCTCGCTCAGCAAGGACGTGCTCCGCGAAGGGGGCAACAAGAGTTCGGCCACGGTGCCGCAGATCTGGGATCGCATCCTGCGCGACCCAGATGTCAAGCAGGGCACGCTGGTCGTGAGCCTCGCGTTTGGACCGGGCCTCACGGCAGTGGCGATGGTCGCGCGGGTGGTCTGAAAGGGCCACGGCCGGGCGCTTCGACCGCTGCCTCCCTTGGCGGATACACTTAGAACTGTGGCGGCACGGTCGTGCCGAGAATGAGCACTCCCTGGAGCCAGACGTGTCAGCCCCGGCATCACTGCCTTCCGCAGCCGTGGCAGCACGGGTTGGCGCTGTGATCCGCGAGGTCCTCGGGCCCGAAGCCTGCCCCGTGGAGGCGAGCAGCCGGCTGCGGGAGGATCTCGGTGCCGACTCGGTCGATGCGGTCATGCTAATAATGGCGCTGGAGCGCGAGTTCAAGGGCAAGATTTCCGATGAGGAGGCCGCCAGGTTTTGCACGGTCGAGGAGGTCGTCAACTACGTCAGCCTGCGGATCGGTGAGCAGGGGCTCTCATGAGCCGGCGGCGGGTGGCGGTCACCGGCATCGGCATGGTGTCGCCCACGGGCACCACGGCACCGGAGTGCTGGAATGCCTGCCTCGCGGGCCGGGCGGCCGTCGCGCCGATCCCCGACGAGTGGCTACGCTGGAGCGCGTACCAGTCGACCGTCTGGGCACCCTTGCCTACCGTGGACTTTGCGGCGGCGGGGATCGCGCCGCTCGAGGCGATGCGGCTCGATGGAGCGGTCATGCTCGCGATCGTCGCGGCCCGGGAGGCGCTGGCCGACGCCGGACTGGAGGCGTCGCTGGTGGACGCGAAGCGCGGCATCTGGCAACTGACGGGTGTCGATGGTGAGCGGGCCGGCGTCTGCATGGGCAGCGGTGGGGGCGGTATCACCACGCTGATCGAGTCGCAAAACAGCCATCTCCTCACGCCGATTCAACCGCTCGCGTCACGCGGCACACCGGAGACCTCGGATCCCGCCTCCCACGCCCTCGATACGCTGCTCGCGTCGCTCCCGAAGCGGTTCAATCCGTTCGCCGTGTCGATGATCATGCCGAACGCGGTGTCGGCCACGCTCGGCATCCGCTACTCCCTGCGGGGGCCGAACACGACGTGCGCCCTCGCCTGCGCCGCCGGAACCGCGGCGGTGGGCCAGGCCCTGCGCTCGATCCGAGGCGGCGACACCGACATGGTCCTCTGTGGCGGTGCGGAGTTCGTGGGCGACCCGTTTGGCAGCGTGTTCAGGGCGTTTGACACCGCCAAGACGCTGGCCTCCGTCGTCGATCGTCCGGAGACCGCCAACCGCCCGTTCGACCGCGGCCGCACGGGATTCCTGCTCGCGGAGGGGGGCGCGGCGGTGCTGGTCTGCGAGGAGTGGGAGCACGCCCGCCGACGGGGCGCCCAGATCCACGCTGAGATCGTCGGGTACGGCGAGTCGTTCGATGCCTACAGCATGATGATCATGGAGCCGACTGGACGGCAACTGTCGCGGGCCATCGGTCTGTCGCTCGCCGACGCCGGGATCGCCGCGGGCGACGTCGACTACGTCAACGCCCATGGAACCGGGACGATCGTCAATGACGACGTGGAATCGGCCGTCATCGAAGGGCTCTTCGGCTCACGGCCGCTCGTCAGCGCTACGAAGTCGCTCACCGGCCACTGCATGGGCGCGAGCGGGGCGATCGAGGCGGCAATCACCGCCCTGTCACTCCGCGATCAGAAGGTGCACGGCTGCGTGAATCTGGAGGATCCGGTACGGCCGCTGAACTTCGCCCGAAAATCGACCGACGCCAGGCTCGTCTGTGCCGTCTCGCAGTCGTCGGCTTTTGGCGGGCACAATGCAGCGGTCGTGATGCGTCGGGCCGGACCATGAGTGACGTGGCGGCGGCCGACTCTGATCCGGGCACACGCGATGCGAAACGACCTCTCCATCTATCGCACCTACGCACCCAACTGGTGGGACGGGTCGGAGCGTCGACTGCGTCGTCTGCGTCGACGTCCTGGAACACGTCGCTGACCTCGATCGCGTGCTCGACGAGATCGCCCGCGTGCTGAAGCCCGGCGGCTTGTTCCTGTTCGACACCATCAACCTCACGATGTCGGTGGGCGGGCCACGGGCCGGTGAGATTGGCGGCGGTACGAGCGGCTCGCCGAGGTGTGTGACACCAGACGCTGGCACGTCAGGCCGGGAAGATGAAGACCCGGCCGGCGTTGATCTGGCGGCGGACGTTACGGAACCAGTTCGTATAGGTGACGCCGGTGCCGGCGTTGTTGCCGCTCGTGAACAGGCCGATCTGGTTGTACTGCACGAGGTTGCCGAGCGACGGGTTGTAGAGAAATCCGACAAACAGGTTCTGCGCGCTGTCGAGCACGATGCCGTATTGGCTGGCGGTCATCGTGTTGCGAAACACCTGGCTGTTGGTGCACAGCCCCTTGGCGTAGAAGCCGTTACCAAGGGCCGCCGTGAGGATGTTGCCCTCGCCGGCCGTGGAGCCGCCGAGCATCAGGCCGGTCCCGCTGATCAGTGCCGCGCCGTTACCCCCGAAGGCCGTCGCTCGGAGGATGTTGCCGGCCACAAACGTGTTGCCGAGCGCCCCGGTGGCAAACAGGCCGAAGGAGGCCGCCGTCACGTTGTTTCCCGCGCCGTTGCCGGCCGCCGTGGTGGTGCCCCCCACGTTAAACAACGCTGTCGGGGCGGAGGCGCGGGCGTTTGCCAGCACGATGCCAGAGACCGCACCGGTCACGGTATTCCCCTGCACCTTGCTGTTGTCGAGCACGCCCCGGGCGACAATGCCGGAGGTTCCCCCGGTCACCCGATTGCCCGCCCCCGGAGCGCCGAAGGCGAAGCCGGTGGCGTCCTGGAGTTGGGCCCCCACGGCGTTGGTCGTAAATGTGTTCGACAGGGCGGTTGCCTGGGTGAGGGTGCCCGTGGCGAGCAGGCCCTGCTGGGTGGCGGCGGCCACGGTGTTGCCGAGGTCGGCGGTCGCGCCACCCACCATGATCTGCTGGGCACCGGTGAGCGAGATGCCAACGGCGCTGCCGCCGATCTGGTTGCCCTGGACGAGCGTGCCGGTGTGGATGCCGGCCTCGGCCACAATGCCGCCAGCCTGGTTGCCGATGAGCACATTGCCTAGCGTAGCCTGCCTTGAGCCGCCAACGGCCAGGCCCGCCAGGCTGCCACCACCGGCGGCCAGGCGAACACCGGCCCCGGAATTGAGTGAGATTTGGTTGGCCTGGACCGCCGTCCCGGTGAAGGTGCCGGCCTGCACGTTGACGCCGTCGCCGGAGTTGGCCGTGATCTTGTTCATCGCCGAGTTCACACCACCGACGGTGAGACCTGTGATCCCGCCGTTGGCCGGGGCAAGGCTCACGCCGTGGGTAGCGTTGGTCCGGATCGAGTTGCCAACGATGCTCGTGCCGGTGTAGATGCCGGCGGAAGCGAGGATGCCGGCCGTGCCGTTGCCGCTGATCTCGTTGCTCGCGCCGGCGAGCCCGCCGCCGATCGTGAGCCCCGTGGCCGAACCACCTCCGACGGCGAAGTTGATCCCGGCCGCGTTGTTGAACGAGATGGTGTTGCCCTGGACGACCGTGCCGGAATAAACGCCGGGCCCGAACTGGATGCCGCTGGCTTCGTTGAGGGCGATGGTGTTGGCGGCGGCGGCGGTGCCCCCGCCGATCGTGAGGCCCGCGACGCCACCGGCCGTGGCAATGCCCGACTGGAGATTGTCGATGATCCGGTTGCCCACGATCGAGGCGCCCATGGAACTGCCCGCGGCCAGTTCGATGCCGTTGGTGCCGTTGACCGAGATGGTGTTGCCCTGATTGGCCAGCGTGCCCCCGATCGTAAGGCCCGTGACGGGCCCGGCCGAGACGATGCCCGCCCTGCCGTTGTCGATGATCTGCGTGTTCCGCACAGTCGTGCCCGAATAGTCGCCGCCGGCAAACTGGATTCCATTGAAGCCGTTTGACCGCAGCGACAGGCCGTTGATCGAGGTGCTTGTCGAGCCGCCGGCGAAGGAGAGGCCGTTGGTGGCGAAATACTGGACTGTGAGCACGATCCCGGAGAGACCGATCGAGTTGACGCCCGCACCGATGATCAGGCCGTCGCCGGTAGGCCCTGCGCTCGAACCGTCGAGCGTGATCGCGGTCGTGGTGCCCGCGAACTGGAAGGTGGTGCCAGAGACGGCGAGCGTCGGGAGAGTCGACGCCGCATGGATCGTGCCGGCTGAGAGATCCCTGAACACGATCGAGTCGGCCACACCGGCAGAGTTCACTTGCTCGATTGCGGCGCGGAGCGATCCGGCGCCCGAGTCGAGCAGGTTTGTCACGTCGACCGCCAACAGATCCCGGCGCTCGAGCCGCTCGAGCCCCACGGCTGTCCGAAAGCGACCGGCCAAACCAATACCAGGGCGGCGGCCGGCGGAACGGCGTGGGCGGAAGATGCGAACCATGGGCAGACTTCTCCGGTGGGCCGGTTTGGGAACCTCGCTCAGCGAACACGGTAGGCGACCGGCCGGCGGGTTGTAAACTCGTGTTTGCCGGCGGAGAACCCCGCTCGCAGGCTGGAAGTGGGTCTGCCGCGTGAATCCGCTTTGCCCCCGGGCCCCCGGAGGCGGGCTTGCATTTCGACGGTTTTCGGGCAGAGTAGGGAACTTCCTCCGGTGTCGTCCGTGGCCTCCCCAGACGGGCCCCTTGACCCGGCGACCATCGATCCTGGAATACTGCCATGCGCACCAAAAACGTCGTGCCCCGGCTGCGGGCCAAGAAGCGTCTTTTTAAGCGGGTCAAAGGCTCGGTCGGCGGCCGTCGCCGACTGCTTCGCACCGCCAAGGAGTCGCTCATCCGGGCGGGCGTCTACGCCCACCGCGACCGCCGCCGTAAGAAGCGTGACTTCCGTCGGCTCTGGATCGTGCGGATCAACGCGGCCTGCCGCGAGCGGGGGCTGCGATATAGCCAACTGATCGCGGGCCTGGTCAAGATCGGCTGCGAACTCGATCGCCGCACGCTCTCTGAGATGGCGATCCTCGATCCGACCGGCTTTGATGCCGTTGTGGCTGCTGTCCGCGAGGGACTCGGCCTGCCGGAGCCGGCCGCGGTGGCGTGACGCTCGTGGCTGGCACCCCGCTCGACGCGTTCCGGACCTCGCTTGACCACCTGCAGCGTGACGCGGCGGCGGCACTTGCGGGGGCAGTGGATGCAGCCGCGCTCGAGGCCGCCCGCGTCGAGTTTGCCGGTGCCAAGAGCGGTCGGCTGAAGGCCGCCCAGAAACTCCTTGGTGGCATCGACACCGCCGACAAGCCCGCTGCCGGCCGACTCTTCAACGAGGCCAAGGCCGCGGTGGCAGCCCTGCTCGACGCGGCCCAGGCGCGGCTCGCCGGCGGGGATGCCGTCGGCCCCGAGCCGGTGGACGTGACCCTGCCGGGGGAGCCGGTCAGGCTCGGCCACCTTCACCCGATCACGCGGACAATCCGCCGGGTGCAGGAGATCATGGGCCGGCTCGGCTTTGAGAGCGTCGACGGCCCCGAGGTCGAAGACCAGTGGCACAACTTCGAGGCGCTGGCGATCGCCCCCGAGCATCCCGCCCGCGACCCGCTCGACAACTTCTACCTCGCCACCGCCCGGGCCACCGATCCCCTCCTGCTGCGGTCACAGACGAGCACGGTTCAGATCCGCGTGATGGAGAACCGCGAACCCCCGCTGCGGATCGTGTCACTCGGCCGCGTCTACCGCCCCGACACCGCCGACGCCACCCACTACCCGATGTTCCATCAGGTGGAGGGCCTGCTCATCGAGCCGGGCACCACCATGGCCCATCTCAAGAGCGTGTTGCGGCTGTTTGCCTCGAGTTTCCTCGGCGGCGATGTCCATGTGCGGTTTCGCCCCTCGTTCTTTCCCTTCACCGAGCCGAGCGTGGAAGTGGACATGGAGTGGGGCGGCCGCTGGGTCGAGATGGGAGGCGCCGGGATGGTCGACCCCGCCGTGCTGGAGGCGGTGGGCTACGATCCCGACCTCGTGACCGGATTCGCCTTCGGCCTCGGTGTCGAGCGGATCGCCGCCCGCCGCTATGGCGTGGACGACATCCGCGACTTCTTCCGTAACGACGTCCGGTTCCTGCGGCAGTTCTAGAAGCCCATGATCATCTCCATCTCCTGGCTCGCCGATTACGTGCAGGTGCCCGCCGCCACGGACCGGCTCGTGGAGCGGCTGGCGATGGCGGGGCTCAACCATGAGTCGACGACGCAGGTGGGCGACGACACCGCCGTCGAGATCGAGGTGACGAGCAACCGGGCTGACTGTCTTGGCCACTTGGGCGTGGCCCGCGAGGCGGCCGTGATCTTCTCCCGACCGCTGGCCGTGCCCGATCCGCGGCCGCTCGAAGCGGGCCAGCCGGCAGCGGCGAGCGTGGCGGTGGTGATCGAGTCGCCCGAGATCTGCCCGTTCTATTCAGCGCGTGTGATCCGGGGCGTGCGGGTGGGGCCAAGCCCGGGCTGGCTCGTCGACCGGCTGCGGACGGTGGGGGTGGGAAGTGTCAACAACGTGGTGGATGTCACCAACTACGTGATGCTCGAGTGTGGCCAGCCGCTGCACGCCTTCGATCTGGCGAAGCTCGTCGGGGGCAGGATTGTGGTTCGCCGGGCCCGGTCCGGGGAGCCCTTCACCGCCATCAACCACAAGACCTACTCGCTCGACGAGCGGATGTGCGTGATCGCCGACGCCGAGCGGCCGGTGGCGCTGGCCGGCGTGATGGGGGGCGCCGACACGGAGATTACGGCGGCCACCACCGACGTGCTGATCGAATCGGCCCAGTTCGCTCCGTTGCCGGTGCGGGCCGCGGCACGCGGCCTGGTGCTCGCCAGCGGCTCGAGCTACCGCTTCGAGCGGGGGCCCGACCCGGCGATGGTGGATTGGGCCAGCCGGCGGGCCGCGGCGCTCATTCTGGAACTGGCCGGCGGCGTGCTCGAGCAGGGAGTCGTGACTGCCGGGATTGTGGCATCGAGCCCTGCCCTTGTGTCCTTGGCCCCCGAGCGGGTGACGGAGGTGCTCGGCACTGAGGTGTCGGCCGGTCGCCAGCGGGAGATCCTGCTGGCTCTGGGGTTTCAGCCGGAGGACGAGCAGGCCGCCTGTTGGCGGGCTCCGACCTGGCGGCGGGACTGCTGGCGGGAGATCGACCTCGTCGAGGAAATCGCCCGGATCGAGGGCTATGAGCGGGTGCCTGAGAACGTGGCGATCGCCGCCCGGCCGGTCGAGCTCTCACCCCGTGAAGAGGCTGTGCGGGCCGCGGGGGAAGTGCTCGTGGGCCGCGGGTTTTGTGAGGCGATGACTCGCAGCGTTGTCGACGAGCCGCTTGCGGCCCTCGCCGGCGGCTGGTCTGACGCGGCTCCCATCGTCATCGCACCGCCGCTTGTCCGCGGGGCCGACCGGCTCCGGCAGAGCCTGCTGCCGAGCCTGCTCGAGGCCCGGGCCGGCAACGTCGCGGTGGGAGTTACTGACGCGGATCTTTTCGAGATCGCCCGGGGCTACCTGCCGCGGGCGGCCGGGGCCGACGCCTCAGGCGGCCCGGTCGAGGAGCCGCTGTTTGTCTCGTTCGTGTGTGGCGGCGACTATTTCCATGCCAAGGGCATCATGGCCGCCCTGCTCACGCGGCTGGGCGTGGCCGCCGACGAAACTACCTACGCGCCGCTCACACTCAACCTCCTCGCCCGCGGCCGCGGGGCGGAGGTGGTGCTCGAGGCAGAGGGTGAGCCGGCCCGCCGCCTTGGCATCGTGGGGGAGGTTCCGCCTGCGATGCTCGAGCGATTCTCACTCCCGGGGCCGGTTGTGGTCGCGGAACTGCGGCTCGATCTGCTCGAGTTCGCGATCGTCCGCGAGCGGCCGCTCGTGCGGCCGGCCGAGTTCCCGGCGGTCGAGCGAGACATCAACCTCGTGGTGGATGAGCTGGTTTCCTGGGCCGACCTCGAACGGGCGATCCAGCGGGCCGGCGCCGGGCTGCTGGAAGCATGCCGCGTGGTCGAGATCTGGCGGGACTCGGACCGCCTGGGTGCCGGCCGGAAGAGCCTGCTTGTGGCGCTCACCTTACGAAGTTCGGCCGGCACGCTCACCGGCGACGAGGCGGCCACCGCCGTGGCTCAAATCGTGGCCGAGTGCGGCCGTGCCTGCGCCGCGACCCTGCGAGGATAGAACCCCGGTCAGTGGGTTGGGCGTCAAAGCCCGTGCCAGATGGCACATGGCACATGGCCTGTTGCCCGTGGCAGGCCAGAACGGCTCAGTACGAATACTTGCCGAGGGCCGTGGCGATCCGCTGGGTGTCGGCCTTGGCGAGTACGCCGGTGCCCCGCAGGTTCCGCTTCCGTTTGCTGGAGAGACGGACCTGAAGATGGCTCGTGCCGGCGCGGCGGTGCTTCACCTTGCCGGTGGCCGTGAGCCGGAAACGCTTCTTGGTGCCCTTGTGGGTTTTCTGCTTTGGCATCGTGATCGACTCCTCATGATCGAGTTGCGGGCGAGCGTGGAGCGGGCGAGCGACTAGCTCTGGATTGTTCTGGGCGGTTGTCAGCGGGGGGAGAGCGTGCAGATCAGTCGGCGGCCCGTTTGCTGCGGAGAGGCTTCGACCTTGCTGATGTCCTCGAGTTGGGCAACGATCGTTTTCATCACCCGTTGTCCCTCATCAATGTGAGCCATCTCGCGGCCGCGGAAAACAACCGAGACGACGACCTTGTCTTTGTGGAGGAGAAAGTTTCGGGCCTGGGCAACCTTGAATTCGATGTCGTGATCGCCCGTCTTGGGCCGCAGCCGGATCTCCTTGATCTTCGTGTGGTGGACGTGGGTCTTGTGGGTCTTCTTTTTCTGCTGGTACTTGAACTTGCCGAAATCCATGATCCGGCAGACGGGCGGTTGTTCGTTGGGGGCCACCTCCACGAGGTCGAGCCCCGTATCGCGGGCGCGAGCGAGGGCCTCGTCGGTGGGAATGATTCCCAACTGACTGCCATCATCCGCGATCACTCGGACCGGGCTGACCCTAATCTGCTCGTTGATGCGATGCTGCTTCTCTATGGCTCACGCCTCCGGCCGCGGGATCGGGTCCGCCTGCCGGGGGAAGCTTCAATTCTTCGCACCACGGACCGGCAGATCTCCTTATGTGGAGCAAAACAGACACTTCATTTCCTGCGGCAAGACCTCAGAATCCGCCGCGGGAAGGTTGCCTGTCTGAGGAAGAGAGTGTCGCCGCGACGAGGGGCAACGTCAAGGCGATGCCCGTGCGGCGCCTGGATTTTCTGGGAGCTGAGCCTGCCGGGCGACTGGTTGGGCACCCGCTGCCGCCGGCTGCGGCCGGGCCGGGTCGGCCAAGAGCACGATTCCAGCCACGAGTTCGTGGTCGGCACCGCCGAAACGATCTGCCAGGGCCGGTTCGAGCATGCAGGTCACGGCGGCCCGGTACCCCGCCGGATCGGCCAGAAGATGATGAATCCAGCGAAACGGCCGCCCTTCGGCGGAGCCCTCGGCCACCACCCGCACAACCCGGGTGCCATCGTCGCGGGTCGTTTCCTCGGCCGCCGCAAGGTGGCCAAACTGACCGGCCAGAGACCGCTCGACGTCGCGGCTGACCTGCTGGGGCGTGGGGGCCGCGTCGGGTGCCGACCGTGGCAGCGGCATGATCGAACACTGGGCGACGAGGGCACCGTGGTCGGCCAGCCGCATCACGAGCCCCTCGGGCCCGTCCTCAACCACCCGCCAACGGCGGTCGAGCACAAGCGTGTAGCGGCCGTGGGCGTGCCGGTGCCAGACGGTGCCGGGGCGACCGGCGCCCCGCGGTCGACCGGCAACAGGGTCAGCAAGCGGGGTGGCAGGCTCGGAAACCGCGTTGTCAGAGACCGCGGCCGCGTCGGCCAGCGGGGCCGAGCGGGTGATCACGAGTGCCGCCTCGACGTCGAGTCCGGGAGCCAGCCAGCCGGCCTCCCGCCGCTCGGCGAGCGTGACCTCGATGCCCTCGATGCGGCCGCGGGCCTTATCCGAATCAACCGGAGCATGTGGACTATCTTGATCATGTGGACTA